>DASVRL010000178.1:0-25372 GCA_036388635.1 Pyrinomonadaceae bacterium | reverse complement strand
AGTTCTTCGTCACTCGTAATCACCGAAGGCAAAGTTTGCATTAAAAGCTTCCCGTATTTTTGTTCGTCAACATTCGCAGTCATCTTCGTAAATTTTTTTATTATATTCGGCGTGTGTCAGAACAAATCTGATTAATACTTTTTTGCTCGGATAATATATTTTCGTAATTAACCGATACTTATTTCCACCGATATTAAAAACGGTACAAACGCCCGCTAAATCAGCGTGCGAAAAATCTTTCCTGACATCAACTAAATTTTTCCAATCAGTTTTTTTGGCAATTTTATACCAATTCAAAAGGGGTACTTCCGCATTCGGATGTTTTTTCGCAAATTCTTGTAGCCGTTGTTTTGAAATAATTCGCATCTTTTGCGACTCCTATTAAAGTTAATTTTTTTCATGATTTGCTCCTTTTTTTGTTTAGTTGTGGTGGTTGTTGCTTAGGGTTTTAGTTTTGTTTTAACTTCTCTCTCAACAAAAAATGTATTGAATTATTCGATGCCAAGATGAAGTAAATTTATGCTCTCATTTTGAGAGTGCAATGTCAAGAAGTTTTTCTTCTTTGACCTAAAACATCGCAAGATTTACCATTAAATTTTCGCTCAAAATTTATGGATATTCTTTCGTCACTAAATCCGCAGCAGCGCGAAGCCGTGCAAAATACCGAAGGCGCTCTTTTGATTCTCGCGGGCGCCGGTTCGGGGAAAACGCGCGTCATCACGATTCGCATCGCTTATCTTATCGCCGAAAAAGGCGTGGCGCCGTATAACATTCTCGCCGTTACGTTTACGAACAAAGCCGCCGGTGAAATGCGCGAGCGCGTCGAGGCTTTGCTCAAAGGTCGCGGGCTGCAATCGGCGCCGCTGATTTCCACGTTTCACAGTCTTTGCGTGCGGATTCTGCGACAGGACATCGAGCATCTTTCGGAAGGCTATTCGAAATCTTTCACGATTTACGACACTGACGATTCGATGAAAGTCATCAAGGCTTGCGTCAAAGACATCGGTTTGGACGACAAACAGCTTCCGGCGCGGCAGGTTCAATCCGCCATCAGCGCTTCGAAAAATCGCGGCGAAGATTTTGAAGATTACGCTTCGCGCATCGAGTATACGGACGAGCGGCGAGCGGCGATTGCCAGAGTTTTTAAGATGTACGAAGAGCGCCTGAACAACTCGAACGCGCTCGATTTTGACGATTTACTGATAAAAACCGTCCGTCTTTTGCGCAGCGTGCCGGAAGTGCGCGAAAAGTTTAACGACAAATTCAAATACATAATGGTTGACGAGTATCAGGACACGAACTCGCTCCAGTTCGCGCTGATAAAATATCTGACCGAAAAACAGCAGAACATCTGCGTGGTCGGCGACGACGCGCAGTCGATTTACAGTTTCAGAGGCGCGGACATCGCCAATATTCTTTCGTTCGAGCAGGCTTATCCGAACGCGAAAGTCATTATGCTCGAACAAAATTATCGCTCGACGCAGACGATTTTGGATGTGGCGGACGCGATTATCAGCAACAACGAAAGCCGCAAAGATAAAAAACTCTGGACCGACAATCCTTCGGGCGAAAAGATTTTTTATTACCAGGCGTTTGACGGCGACGGCGAAGCGCGTTTCGTCGCCTCGAAAATCGACGAGCATCGCCGTCGAAATCCGAAAGACAAAGTCGCTATATTGTATCGGACAAACGCTCAATCGCGCGTTTTTGAAGAATCCTTAAGGCGAGCGCGCATAGATTACAACATCGTCGGCGGTTTTTCTTTCTACGAGCGCGCCGAAATCAAGGACATTATCGCGTATCTGAAAATGGCTCTGAACCCGTTTGACGACATCGCGCTGAACCGCGTCGTCAACACGCCGCCGCGCGGGTTAGGAAAGACTTCGCTCGACGAACTGGCGTTTCGCGCCAGAGATTTCGGCGTGTCGCTCTGGGAAGCGATTTCGATTGTCACCGACGCCAAATACGAGAAACCGAAAAGCTTCACGCCGCGCGCGCTGGAATCATTAAAAGGCTTCAAAAAAATTATCGAAAAGCTGCAATTGAAAGTTTCCGATGCCGCGCAGAGCGACCGCCCGGTTTCCGACGTCGTCATCGCCGCGATTGAAGACACCGGCTACGCGAATATGCTCCGCACGGAAAACACCGACGAATCGCAAGCCCGCATAGAAAATTTGGATGAACTCGTCAACGCCGCCGTCGATTTCGACAAGCAGGAAGCCGAAGGCTTAAGGGATTTTATCGACCACGCCGCGCTCGTTTCCGACACGGATAAATTCGACCGCAACGCGCCCGTGACGATGATGACCGTCCACGCGGCGAAAGGTCTGGAATTTCCGGTCGTCTTTCTGGTCGGTTTGGAAGACGGGATTTTCCCGCACGCGCGCAGCATCAACGACCCGAAAGAACTCGAAGAAGAACGCCGTCTCGCCTACGTCGCCATCACGCGCGCCGAAAAAGTCCTGTTCGTCACGCACTCGATGCGCCGCCGCATCTACGGCGAAGAAATGGCTGCCGAACCGTCGCAGTTTTTAAACGAAATGCCGCTCGACTTGATTCAGGACGTCTCGAAAGGCTCGTCGTGGCTCTCGTTCGCCAAAAGCTCCAACGCCCAAAACAACCGCCAAACCGCCAAAATCCTGCGCGGCGAGGAAAGCCAGTTCAGCAGCAGCAAACCGAAAAACCTCTACACCGGCAAAACCTACAATTCGGCGGACGCCATCAGCGAATTTTTCAAGCGCAAAGGCGTCGATGAAAAACCGACGATTCAGCAGCAGCAGCCCAAAACCCAGAATTCCGCCTTCGACAACCTGAAAGCGGCTTCGTCCAATCAACCAAAAGCCCAAACTCCCAAATCCCAAACCGACAAAGGCTTCGTTCCCGGCACGCACGTCCGCCACGCCAAATACGGCAGGGGCTTGGTTTTAAGACGCGAAGGCTCGGGCGACACCGTGAAGCTGACCATCAGCTTTCCGGGCTTTGGGCAAAAAAAATTAATTGAAAAATTCGCCAATCTGGAAAAGGCTTGATTGCCCAATCGAGCCGCATTCGAGTATTACTAAAAATGTATTGTGAAAATTCATTAAAGTGGAGAAGATATGATTAATTACGAGATATTACCTGCCCGTATTCCGGTTAATAACCAGCAAATGCAGCAGTTTGAAGCCTGGCTTGAAAGCGTCTCCGTGAAAGGCGGCGAATTAGTCACTACAATGCCCAGCGTTCAGCCCGACACGGTGCTATGCATTTTCCGCGTTCAGACAAGAGGATTAATTCCAAACTTAGATTCTAAATAGCCGCCAAAATAATTTATCGACTTTTGTCTCAGAAGAACGTTTCCCACGCCTGGAAAATGATTTTCTGTGTTCTAAAATGGATTTTCCCGGCTTCAGACAGAAAAAGCTGATTGAAAAATTCGCCAATCTGGAGAAGGCTAAAATTTTCGCTTCCTGAAAAATTATGAAAATTTGTCCGATTTGCCGACGAGAATATGAAAGCGCGGATACCAGATTTTGCGCGGTTGACGGGCAATTGCTCGTTGAACAAACTAATGTAGCTACGCCGCCGCAGAATGCCGCTCAAGCCGTCGGCGCGCCGTTTTCGGCTAGCTTGGCGCTGGCGTTTTTCGCTCATCGTTTTATCGAGGTGATGCCGCCCGAAAAAGGCGGCACTGCGTCGTTCTGCCAGCAAGGCGTCCAATTAAATTCCTGGCAGCTCGTCACCGAATTGCCGATTATCGCGTTCTGGTATTTGTACGAAAATAACTGCATACGCTTTACGCCCGTAATGAAAGCGGGTTTTCTCAGAAACAGCCCGACGCTCGTCATCGAAGCCAACCCGGCGGCTCAGGTGAGCTTTCCCGGCTTGGAACACGATTTCTGGGAGCTTATCCGAACCACAGCGCCGGGCTTGACCGTCGAGCAGGTGTTTTATCTATTTCTCGGCACGTGTAGATTTGCGCCGGAAAATAATCTTGTTGCGCGGCTGATTCAATGGATGATTCAGCTCGGTTACGGTCAGCCCGATACAACGCCGAAACCTTTTTTTAGAATGGGCAGCATACCATTATTTGAGGATTTTGTGCCCGATTGCCGCCGCATCGCGGCTCAGGAACAGGCGGCGCAAATCATTCACGGGCGCTGGATGAAATTTCGCGCCGCGCAGCCCGATATTTTCTATTATTTGTTTGACGACGTGGTGGACGCCGCCATCGAACGCCTCGGCAACGGGAGACGTTCTTCCTATTACCGGAGCGCGGAGAGTTTTCGCCGTCACGGCAAAGCATAGGCGGCGCCGCAAACAATTCAATGAACGTCACGGCGCGGGCAGCAGCTGCTTTGTCATCAACGTCGTCTTTTTACGCTTTGCTTGCGGGTCGGCGGTTACACGCGCCGCGTCATCTCAACCTTTCGATACCATTTTCGCCTCCGGCGCAGCATTTTATCGAATAAATCGTCGGAAAGTATGTTTCCCGAGCCGGAGAAATGATTTGCGCTGCTTCAAACGGAAAAAGCTGATTGAAAAATCCGCCAATCCGGAAAGGGCTTGATTCGCAGCATCATTTTAGATTGGCATAGATATATTTCTCTCTTCCAGCTTTCAACCTTTAAAAAATAAAAAATGTAAGCTTTGGCTGATTTTTGTCATACATAAGCAAGACGGAGATTCAGAACGAAACTTACGTGGCGGACAATCCAGCACATTGTCCTCGCTTTTTAACCCGTGTCACGACAACCCTGAATTCAAGCGGATAGTTCACAGGGAAAAAACGCGGAACGAGTTGAGATGACACATTAACCATTTAACAATTAAAGGAGATGGATTATGCCAACGATTACCAACCGCATACTTGCTTTACCGGAAGCCCCGGAAGCCGGGACAGGCAAAATAAATGTCGATGTCAGATACACAATCAATTTCACCCAATTCGAAAGGAATTTGGTCGGACTCGGGCTGACCTTTCGAGAACTGGTCGAGGTCTTCGGCGTGGATGCCGAGCAGAGGACTTCGCATCGCCTGTTTCGCGTCGCGTTCGGACAAGTGCCGGTGACAGCTAACACCGCGCAATTAAATCGCCACCATACGAAAATCGTATCCAGAGCTTCGCTAGACGAGGATGCGGGCATATTTACATTAGACGACGATGAGATTATTTGCAGGATTCAAATCCTGCCGATTGGCTTGCCGTCCGCCTTTACAAATTCATTTACCAATCAGGTGATATTGTCCGACGACATAATCAACCAGCCCGTTATCCCTTAACCATTAAGCTTCGGGTATCTCGATTAGTTTCGGAAGAATGTTTCCCGACGAGGAAATATTCTTCCTTTTTTTGTCGCCCCTGACAGCGATTCAGCCAATAAATTTACTTCGTTCCCCGCGCCGGGAAATCATTCTCCGACGCCGGAAAATCATTTCCTCCGTTGAGAGTATTCTCGAAAAATTTTATGCGGAGACAGCTGATAAAACACGGTTGAGCGACAGCTTTAGTAAATTTCCCTTCACAAATATTCACGTGTTAAATTTGCAAACAATCTCTAAAATTCCGGTCAAAGCAACCGTTTTTGCCTCTCGCCTCATCTTGTGGTGCAATACATCTCGAATGTTGCCGTTCTAAATTTTCTAAAATTTCTATTTAAGGATTTCCGTTTATGAAAACAAAACTTTTGCTTCCCTTTGTATTGGTGTGCCTGATTTCGACCGGAGGTTTCGGGCAGACTCGCAATGCCCGAACCGTAAAGGCGAAACCGGTTGCGCCGGTGCAGAATTTTAACAATCAGAATCAGTTGCCGATTCGGCGCGTGATTCTTTATTCGAACGGCGTGGCTTATATCGAGCGGCGCGGGATTGTTTCGGGCAATGCCGAGGTCAATCTTTCGTTTAAGCAATCGCAGGTGGACGACGTTTTAAAGTCGATGCTCGTGCTGGATTTGCAGGGAAAAATCGGCGCGGTCTCTTATAATTCGTCGATGCCGACCGGCGCGCGGATGTCGGAAATTCCCTTTTCGGTCAGCCCACTGACGGCGGACGGCGGCGGCATCGCGGGCGTGCTGGCGCAGCTGCAGGGCGCGAAAGTTTCCGTCACGACGGCGAAAGGAACTTTTTCGGGCGCGATTTTAACCGTGGAAAGAAAAGAAATTCGCGGCGAAAAATCGACGAGCGTTTCGCCGTTTCTCGTGATTGCTTCGGACGCGGGCGAGATTTCGACTTTTGATTTAAACGAAATTCGTTCGGTTAAACTGCTCGACGAAGGCACGCGGCGCGATTTATCGGAGTTTGCCAACGCTTCGGCTTCGGCGCGGCGGCGCGACGCGAAGACGATTTCGGTCACCTCGGAAGGCACCGGGCAGCGCGAGATGATCGTCAGCTACACCATCGCCGCGCCGATTTGGAAAACGACTTACCGCGTCGTTTTGGACGAAGCCGGCAAACCGTTTTTTCAGGGCTGGGCGATTGTCGATAACATCTCGGACGAAGACTGGCAGGACGTGCAGCTTTCGCTCGTCTCCGGCACGCCGATTTCGTTTATCCAGCCGATTCAGCAGCCGTTTTATCGCTATCGCCCGGTCGTGCCGATTCCGCAGGATTTGCAGGTGCAGCCGCAGGTTTACGAGCCGCAGAGCGTTTTTACGGATAAAGACGGAAATACAGTTCAAACAACCGCTTCTTCTGAACAAAACGAGAATCTTCCGAAAGGGTCAAATTACAGCAGCCTGCTGAAAATGTCGCCCTCGACCCGCTCCGAACCCAATTCAAAGAATAAAAAAATCGACGGCTCAAGCGGCTCGGAAAACACTTATATAATTGATGGTCAGGAAGTCAATACCAGCGGAACTTCCATCAGCGAGGCTTTGACCAATCAGATATCAGGCGTCGAAACGTCGGCGACGGGCGGCGAAATCGGCGATTTGTTCGAATACCGGATTGACCGCCCCGTGTCGGTTCTGCGCGACCGCTCGGCTTTGATTCCGATTGTCCAGACAAAAATGGACGGCGAGCGCGTCGCGGTTTACAACGAAGCCGTCCGGCAGGACCGCCCGTACAGCGGCGTTTTATTGAAAAATATGACGAATCTGACGCTCGAAAACGGCAGCCTGACCGTCATCGACGGCAACGCTTACGCAGGCGAAGCGCTGATGGAAAGGCTCAAGCCGAAAGAGCAGCGCCTTGTTTCCTTCGCGCTCGATTTGGGAACGCACGTTCGCGTCCGCCCGGTTCAAAACCGCGAAGCCGTCCGGCTGATAAAAATCGTCAACGGCGTTTTCCAGATTCATTATTTTACGAGCAACGAAAAGCTCTACCAGATTTCCAACCAGACCGAGCGCCCGAAAGTTTTATACATCGAATACCCGATTCGCGAGGGCTGGCTGCTGTCGGAAAACACGCCGAAACCGGAGTATTCGACGCAGCGCTATCATCGTTTCCGCGTCGAACTAAAACCGTTCGAGGAAAAGGAGTTGACCGTTGCCGAGCGCCAGCCGCTGATGGAAACCTACAGCCTGACGTCGCTGACCAGACCGCAGCTGGAACTATTTCTGACGCGTCGCTACATCGACGCCGCGACGAAGGCGAAGCTCGAAAGGCTGATTGATTTGCGCACTCAAATCGCGCAGATCGACACCAAAATCAGGGATTTTCAGGGCGAAGAGGCAAGCATCTCGACCGACCAGAAACGGCTTCGCGAAAACATCGAGGCGCTGTCGAAAACGCCCGAAGCGCGCCAGCTAATCACGCGCTACATTCAGAAAGCCGACGAGCAGGAATCGAGGCTCGAACAGATAAACAAGGAAAGAAAATCCTTACAGCAGGAAAGAGCGCGCATCGAAGGCGAGCTGGCGGCAGAGATTCGCGACTTCGAGCTGGAGCGCAAGCCGAGCGAGTAACTGATAGTTGATAACTGATAGTTGGTAACTGATAGTTAAAGAGCAAACTATTATCAACTACCAGTTATCACTTATTTTAAATCTTGATAAAAATTCTCTTTCGATACAAAAGCCACATCAGCAGCAGCCAGACCAGAATAAACGAAACGGCGTACATCAGCGAGGCGTTGACCGGCGCGGCAACCGAGAGAAAAAGGTTTTTGAAAATCCATTGCTGCAGCGAAATCGCTTTTCCGTCCGCGTCGGCGCCGACCTTGATAATGCCCAGAAGCTTCGCCATCAAGCCGGAACCGACAAACAAAGCCAGCGCGTTGACGCCGAAAATCACGAAGGCTCGCGCCCACGCCTTGTAGCCTTTGATGTCGATCAGCCAGTAGCAAAAACCTAGAAAACACAGTGCTAAACCAGCCGTGTAGACGACATAAGAACTCGTCCACAGAGATTTGTTAAGCGGAAAAGCCAATTGCCACAAGTAGCCGAGAGCCAGCAAAGCGACGCCGAAAAAAAACATCGCCGAAACCTTTTCGTAATCGTCGATTTTCCGCCGAATCCAATGCCCGCACAAAACTCCGGCAAGCGTCGTCGCAATCGCCGGAATCGTGCTCAGTAATCCTTCCGGGTCGTAAACTTTTCCCTGTTTCCAGATGTGATTTTCGGTCAGAATCGCGCGGTCCAGATAAGCGGCGAGATTGCAGGCTTTGTCGTTGATAGTCGTCACCTCGCAGCCGGGAACGGGAATTAAAGTCATCAAAGCCCAGTAAAGAAGAAGCAAAACGCCGGCGATAATCGCCTGCTGTTTCCAGTTCGTATGCACGAAAATCAAAGCCGCGCACAAGTAACAAACCGCGATGCGCTGCAAAACGCCCATTATCCTCACGTTGGAAACGTCGAGCCATTCGCCTTTCGTAAAATTATAAAAAGGAAACGTCGTCAGAAATAAACCGAGCAGAAAAATCACAATCGCGCGCGTGATGATTTTCCGGTAAATTTCGCGGTTTGCGCCGCCGCCGGTTTCGACGCGTTTTCCCAGTGCCAGCGAAATCGCCACGCCGACGATAAACAGGAAAAACGGGAAAACGTAGTCGGTCGGCGTGATGCCGTTCCACTCGGCGTGTTCCAGCGGGTCGTAAATCGCCGACCACGTGCCCGGATTATTGACCAGAACCATTCCGGCGACGGTCATTCCGCGAAAAACGTCGAGCGAAACCAGACGGTTTGTCGAAATATCCTGCGCTTCTGCTGCTGCCATAAATTTTCCTTTTTTTTGTTGTCTTGACGACGAAGTTTTAGTTATATTTACTCTACAATAAAAAAGTGTCAAACGAATCGGGGAGGGTTTTATGAATTGGGAGAAAATTAAGAAGTTTTTCGTGCGTCTTTACAAAAAGGTAAACGACGACGACATTCTCGGCAATGCCGCGCAGGTCGCCTTTTATTTTACGTTCGCGCTGTTTCCGCTTTTATTGTTTTTGATAAGTCTTTTCGGCATTATCCTGAACAGCACCGACGATTTGCGCGGCGAGCTTTTCGTCTATCTGCGGCAGATAATGCCGGGGTCGGCATTCACTTTAATCGAGACGACGCTTCAGGAAGTCGCCGAAAATACTTCGGGCAGTAAACTGACCATCGGAATTTTGATTACGCTCTGGTCGGCTTCCGCCGGAATCGACAATCTGCGCGGCGCGCTCAACGAAGTTTACAACCTGAAAGAAAACCGCTCGTGGTGGAAAACGAAACTGCTGGCGGTGCTTTTAACGCTCGGCATCGGCGTTTTGATTTTCGTGGCAATCGTCTCGGTTTTTTACGGCACGCATCTGCTCGATTATCTTTTGCCGATTGATTCGCCGTATCTTTTAATGCCGCTCAGGTGGATAATCGTTCTGGTCGCGCTTATTTTGACCTTCGCGCTGCTTTATAATTTTGCGCCCAATCACGACGCGTTCGATTGGAAATGGATAACGCCCGGCGCGATTGTCGGCATAGTTTTATGGCTGCTGCTTTCCGGCGTGTTCCGCGTCTACCTGCGCTATTTCGATTCCTATGCGAAAACCTACGGCTCGCTCGGCGCGGTCATCATTCTTCTGCTGTGGCTTTATTTGACGGCAATGGTTATCCTTATCGGCGGCGCGATAAACGCGATTTTTGACGAGGAAACCGGCGTGGAAAAAGAAAACGAAGACCCGAAACAGGTCGAAGAGGAAATAACGCAGACCGGAAAGGAAGCCAGAGCTAATTAGTGGTAAGTGGAAAACGGTAAGTGGTAAGTTGCAATTGAAAAGTATCGAATTTTTATTTAAAACTCGATATTCAAAGTAACGAACTTACCACTTACCACTTAAAAAATTATGTCTTTAATGTTGCAGGAGATTGCGGAACAGCCCGCGATTCTGGAAAAAACCATTCAAGCCGAGCGGGCGAAAGCCGAATCGCTGGGAAAATTTCTGCGCGAGCGCGACGTGGATTTGATTGTTCTGGTCGCGCGCGGCAGCTCCGACAACGCCGCGCTTTTCGGGCGCTATCTGCTGGAGGTGACGACCGGCATTCCCGTTTCGCTCGCCGCGCCGGCGGTTCACACGCTTTATAACGGGCGATTAAATCTGCAACGCGCCGTGGTCATCGGCGTTTCGCAATCCGGCGAAGGCACGGACATCAACACCGTTTTGGAACGCGCCAAAAATTCCGGCGCATTCACCGTCGGCATCACCAACGAAGCCGAATCGACGATGGCAAAGCTCGCCGACGAAACGCTTTTGATCCACGCCGGACGCGAAAAGAGCGTCGCCGCGACGAAAACCTACACCGGGCAGATGCTGCATTTTTATATGCTCGCTTCGGCGCTGGCGCAGGAAAAAATCGCTTTTGAAAAAATTCCCGATTTTACCGCCCAGGCGCTAGAGCTTCGCCCGGAAGTCGAAAAACTCGTCGAGCGTTATGTTTTTATGGAAAACTGCGTCGTCGTCGGGCGCGGAATGAATTACGGAAATTCTTACGAGCTTGCCTTAAAACTGATGGAAACCTGCTACGTCGTCGCCGAAAGATTCTCGTCCGCCGATTTTTTTCACGGTCCGCTCGCCATCGTCGAGCGGCGGTTTCCGGTGATTCTGTTTGCGCCGCGAGGCGTCACGCAGCGCGGCAGCCTGGATTTGCTGAATCGCCTGCGCGAGCTGCACGCCGATTGTTTTTCGATTACCAACGACGCGTCGGTCGCGCGTCTCAGCTCGCGTTCGCTTGAAATGCCCGCGGAAATCGACGAATTTCTGTCGCCGATTCCCTTCATCATTCCCGCGCAGCTTTTCGCCGGGCTGCTCGCCGCCGCCAAAGGCATCGACGCCGACGCGCCGCGCTCGCTTTCCAAAGTTACGAGAACAATTTAAAGCAAATTTTGAACATTGAATACATTTCCAGCAATATATGCGTCGAATTTAAAAATGTGCCTATCATTTGTTGAAATGCAGGCGTTATTACGGGAAATGCCGGCGTTGTTACCGGAAACGCAGCCATTATTATCGGAAACGCCGGTAAGAGATTTAGAAATGTAGCCATCTATCGTTGAAATATTTATGTGCGTTGCTGAAATTCTTGCGCGCATTGCCGGAATACGGATGCGCGTTGTCGAAATGCAAGCTTTGTTTTTGGAAACAATTGACAATATTCGATAGTCGCGGCGGGCAAAAAATAAATCATTTTCGTGTATTTTGAAACTTAATGTTCCGACGTTTAGCCAAAATTTTCTTTCTGCCGCTTATTTTCTCGCTCGCTTTTATGCAGCCTTACGTTTATATCGGCGGATTTCGCGCCGTTCCGGCGGACATTATTTTTCTTCTCGCCTTCGGCTTTTGGTTTTTATCGTTATTGACCGGGCAGACGCGTTTTCGCTGGCACCGGTTTTACTGGCTGTTGATTTTTTATTTCGCGGCGATGCTGGTTTCAGCCGTTTTTTCCGTGAATCCGCGCACGAGTTTTATAAAGCTTCTGGGCGAAATTTATTTGCTCAGTTTGCCGGTTTTGACTTTTAATCTGATTGAAAACGAGCGGGATTTAAGACGCTCGCTGCAATCTTGGCTGGCGGCGACCGCTTTGGTCGTCGCGGTCGGATTTTTGACGGTTTTTCTTTTTTATTTTCAGCGCGATAACTGGCTTTTAAATTACACTCTGTTCAGCTTCGGAACGCTTCCGCCGGGCAATTATCCGCGCGTTCACCTGACGTTTTTAAACGCCAATATGCTCTGCAATTATTTGAGCGTCAGCTTAATGATAGTTTTGATTTTTCAAAAGCTCGGCTGGATAAATAAAAAAATATTTTACACGCTGCTGGCTGGTATTTTATTTGGCGCGGCATTTACGATTTCGCCGAGTCTGGGCGGCATCGCTTTGAGTCTGGGCGTCTGGTGGTGGATTTGTTTCAAAAAATCCGAGCCTTTGTTTGCCAAAACAATTCTCGCGGGCGGCATTTTGGCTGCCGCCGCGTTTATCCTGGCGGTGATGATTGCGCCGAGCCTGCATCCGACCGCGCCGTTTTTCGTGGACGTTCCTTTGATCGAAAAACGCATCGCGCCTTCGGGGCGAATAATGACTTGGATGGATTCGTGGCGGACTTTTTCGGAAAACCCTTTTTTCGGGCGCGGCGTCGGGCAGGACGCCTGCGACGTCAGATATTTTGATTTAACCGAGCGACTTCAGACATTGACCGACGCGCACAACGTTTTTCTGAACGTCGCCGCGCAGATGGGAATTTTCGGGCTGCTGGCGATATTTGCAATAATTTTTTATATCACGCGCAAAACTTTTCCGCTTGCGTTTGACGAAACAAACCGGAGCGTTTACCGCGTCGGCTTCGGTTTGGCTTTTATCAGCGCGTTTTTTTATCAGGGCATCGGCGGCTCGTATGAAGACGCGCGGCATCTGTGGGTTTTAATCGGCTTTTTTCTGATTCAGGATTCAGGATTCAAGATTCAAGATAAAAATTCTGAATTTTAAATCCCGAATTTAGCTAAAGGCGCGCAGCAGAGCCTCGCGCATCTCGCCTGCGGTGCGCCAGCGCTGCGGCGGCTCTTTGGAAATCGCTTTTTCGATGACGTCGGCAAGCCGCGGCGGAAGCTGCGAGTTTCTGATGATCAGCGGAACGAACGGTTTTTCGAAAATCGCTTTGACCGTTTCGGCGATGCCGGCGCGCGGGCTTAAATCGAGCGCGTGAGTGCCGGTCAGCAAGGTGTAAGCCGTCATTCCCATCGCGTAAATATCGGACGGCGGCTGCACGTCTTTGAAATCGCGGATTTGTTCGGGCGGCATATAAGCGATGGTTCCAGCCACGTCGCCGACCATCGTGACGCCGCTCATTCCCGTTTGTTTAAAGCTTTTCGCCAAGCCGAAATCCGTCAGCTTTGATATGTAATTCGGATAATTTCCGTCAACCAGAATGTTCTGCTCTTTAATATCCCGGTGAACGAAGCCGAGCGAGTGCGCGAAATCCAGCGCCGCCAGAGTCTGCTCGACGATTTTCACGACCTCGCGATAATCAAGCCTGCCGCCGCGCTGTTTTGCCAGTTTTGATGCGTCCATTCCGCCGACGAACTCGGTCACGAGATAAACTATCCCGTTGTGCGTTCCGTGTTCGAGATAGCTGACGATGTGCGGGTGCTGGAGGCTGGCGGCGACCTCGATCTCGCGCATAAAGCGTTTCAGCGATTGCTCGCTGACGGCGACTTCCGGCAAAAGCGTCTTGATGGCGACGGCGCGACCGTCGTTCGCCCTGGTCGCCAGCATCACGCTGCCCATTCCGCCCTGCCCGAGAATGCGAATCATCTGGTAGCCGGGTATCGGCTGCGGGTTATTTTTCAGTTTGGCGCGGCAGTCGTCGCAGACGTAAGACAGCTTGGCGTCGGGGCGCGAAGCTTCGGTTTTCGCCAGCAGACCGCAGTTTAAGCATTGAATCGTGACGGTCGAAGGGACGACCGAGTTATAAGTGTTCGGGTCGGAAGAAAAAGGCGCCGCGTCCGACGTCACCTCGACTTCGATAATCGTTTCGCCGCCCTGTATGCGGTCGCCGCTTTTCAAATGCGCGGTTTCCAGACGCATTCCGTTGACGTAAGTCCCGTTGGTCGAACCCAAATCGCGCAGAAAGCATTGCGGCGGCGCGATTTCCAGCAAGCAATGATGGCGGGAAAAATAACGGTCTTCGGGCAGGCAGAAATGCGCGGTTTCCGTGCGTCCGATTAAAAAGGTGTCGTGTTGGTCGAAGGTGAAAGCGCGTCCCGTATGCGGACCCGAAACCACTCGCAAAGTTACTCGCATCGCTTATCAAAGCCGAAATTTAACAGAATACCTGCTTTTGTATTTACCTGCTGCCGAGATTTCCTACAATCGCCAGCAGAAGCACAATCACGCCAAACGCCAGGCTCGCGCCGCCCAATATCATTCCGGCGATTGCCAGACCTCTGCCGCCGTATTGCGTCGGGTTATTGTTGGCGTTATTCATCCCCAGATAGCCGGTAATCACCGCCCCCAGCCCGAACGGAATCCCGCCCCAGCAGCACAACAGCACCAAACCGAGAATGCCGAGGACGAGTGAGACCGTCGGCAGCACCTGGTTTTGACCGTGCACCGCCATCACCGGCGGCGACATATACTGCGGCTGATTCGGCGCCGCCGACTGGCTTTCCCAGTTTGAAAGCGGAGCGTTGCCGAAATTCGGCTGGTTGCCGAAATTCGGTTGTTCGCCGAAAGGCTGGTTGGTAAAATTTGTCGGCTGGTCGGAATAATTCGGACTGGTCGTGCGCGCCGCGTTCATCTGGATGGTCGGCGGCGGCTCGTCCGATTGCAGATTCGTCGTTAGGGTCGCGCCGTCATTTAAACAAAAATTCAGCGATTCGTCCGTGTATGTCTGGTTGCAATTGGGGCAAACTTTCATAATTTGAATTAAGCGTTTCTCTTATTTTCTAATTTCCAAGCCGGAAAAAGCAACCGGCACGGCGTCGCTGACATAAAGTCCGGCAACGCCGCTTTTATAACCGTAGGTATCGACATAAGTCGCGGCGAGCTCGCCGTTGATATAAAACGACATTTTGCCGCCTTCGTCCTTTACTTCCAGCACGTTTTCCTGCGTTCCGCTTTTGATTGCCGACGAGTACGTCCAGTCTTCAACCGTTTTTTCTTCTTTATCGGTGTGGCGCGCAATCCGGTATTTCCGGCTGACCGAATCAATCAGAAACGAATAATCCTTGATCAGCGGCGTGGTCGAATCGCTGTGAATCATCAAACCGAAACCGTATTTGGTCGAGCCGCCCGTCGTGTTTCTGACCTTGACCCTGGTCGTCGCGTTTTCCGTGCGAAAATTACTTTTCGGCGTCACCAGCACATAATAATAGCCGGATTCTTTGGAACTCATCACCAGCTCGTCGCCGCTGGTATAATCGGTGATGCCGTAAACATCGGTTTTCGGCTTCCACGCCGCCAAATCATCTTTGAGAACGTTGCCGGATTTTTGACCGTTGCTATTGTAATTATAATTAGTCGCCGTTTTATCCGGCAGCAAAGCCACCAGTGCCGCAAATCCGCCGCCGCACAATAAAATAAAGCCGCCGAAAATCGCCAGAACCCAAATCCAAGCCCTCGATTTCGGGCGCGTCGCCGGCGCGGCTTGCGGCGACGCGCCGCTCCAGTTTCCCGCCTGATTTCCAAACTGCGGCGAAAGCGGATTAGCCGGTCGCGGCTGATTTATCAAAACTGTCGGCGGCGGCTCCTCCGACATCGAACCGCTTCCGCTCGCCCGCGTTAAAACCGAACCGTCAGACAAACAAAAATTCAGCGAATCGTCGGCGTAGGTTTGATTACATTGCGGACAGATTTTCATCGACGAAACTTCCTCGCGGGCTTTTATCCGACTGTGGCATTATACGCTAAATTTGATTGAAGTTACCAGCAAGAGCAGAGAAACGCGTGAACGCGGAATCGCGAGGTCTGCCAAACGAATTCATCGTCCGGCTTTCGTCCGTTTCGCGTTCACTTAAAGATTCGAGCCGCAGCGTCCGCAAAATTTTATATTCGGCGGGAAAGCGCCGCCGCAGCGCTGGCAGATTTTCTCGACCGGCTTCGGAATGCTCGACGGAAAACTCGACACAAAGCTAATCGGCTGGGTCGAAGTATGCGCGCTCTGATTTTGTGCCGTTTTTAAACCGCAGCGACCGCAGAATTTTGAAAACGCCGGGAGTTTTGCCGAACAGCGCGGGCACGGAAAAGACTGCGCCGCGTCGGGCGGGCTGAGCATTGTAAAACTCGAATTGCCGCAGCGACCGCAGAATTTTACGCCTTCGGCATAACGCGAATTGCATCTGGTGCAGGCGACGATGCCGGGCAGAATGCTCGACTGCTCGCCGACGCTGCTGCTTCCCTGCGACGGCGACGGCTGGCTTCCCTGCTGCAGGGATTTCAACTGCGCCTGAATCACCTGCTCGTTGCCGTCTTCGCGAATTTCGATGACGCGGTCGTCGTCTTTTTCGCCCGCTTTCGAGACGCGCAGGATATGCTGACCCGCCGGAACTCCGGTCAGAATCAATCTGCCCGAGCTTCCGATTGTGCCGTGCCGCTCGTCATCGACGTAAACCTCCGCGCCGACCGGAGCGAGAATAACTACTCTCGATTTTCCGGTGCTTTTCCCTTCGGAAACGTCTTCCGCCGCTTTTTCCAGCCCCGAAATCCAATCGCCGACATTCGGCGGACGCTTTGCCGGTTCGCGCTCGAGCGCCAGCATCACCGCCCGCTCGACATCCGCCGGAATATCCGAGCGCAGCGAAGAAAGCGGCGGCGGCGTGTGCATAATTTTCTGCATCACGAGCTGCATCAAATCGCCCGCAAACGGCGTTCTGCCGCCGAGCATTAAATACGCAATCGTGCCGAGCGCGTAGACGTCGGCGCGCACGTCGACGCCGAGCTCCGGCTGCATCTGTTCGGGCGACATAAATTCCGGCGTGCCGATAATTCCGCGCGAAGACGGCGTCGCGTCGGAGCTGGCGTCCGTCACGGTTTGATTGACGATTTTCGCCAGCCCGAAATCGCCGACCTTGATAAAACCGTCTTCGGATTTGCCGGATTTTTTCTGCATTATAAAAATATTGGCGGGTTTTAAATCGCGGTGCAGAATGCCGGCTTCGTGCGCGGCTTCGACGCCTTCGGCAATTTGTTTGAGCAGATTGACGGCGCGCTTGACGGTCAAGGTTCCCTCGCGGCGCAAAAGCCGGTGCAGCGTTTCGCCCTCGACGTATTCCATCACCAGATAAAAAACGCCGTCCGTCGTTTTGCCGAAATCCGTCACGTCGACCACGTGCGGGTGACTAATCGAAGCCGCCGAGCGAGCCTCGCGCTCGAAACGCACAATCGCCTCGCCTTCCTGCAAATCCTCGGAATTCAATAAATCCTGCCGGACGGTTTTGACGGCGACGCGGCGCGTCCCTAAATTTTCGTCCTTCGCCAGATAAACCTGTCCCATCGCGCCGCGCCCCAGCCGGCGCTCGATAAAATAGCGTCCGGCTAAAAGCTGCGTTCCCGGCAGAGTGTGGCGCGTCTGCGATTGGTCTTGCGGACAAAACTGCACTTCATCGCCGTAACAAATTTCGCATTTAGGACATTCTCGCATTAATCTAACCCGCTTTTTATTTTCGCTTTAAGCCGGAAATTTTCCAAACTAAGAACGGGCATTTTCATTGAAATTGCAATTTTTGGCGAAATGCCGATTGTTTGGACAATAAATTTCAAAGTTGCTATAATCCGATTCGGCTAAATTTATTTTCCGAATTTGCCGTTTGAATCGATAAAGTGGGTCGTTAGCTCAGTTGGCAGAGCAGAAGACTCTTGTTCTTTAAATTAGGAGCGTTCATTGGAAACAATGAACTGAAAATGCGGCTGTATGCTGGAAACCCCTGAGAGCTTCAAGTACGAATCCATCGTAAAAATCTTGAAGATTGGGCAATCAGCAGGCAACTCTTTTCATTTATCAATTAACATTTATCATTTTTCGCCTGATTTACATTCTGATAAATGATAAATGTTTAATGATAAATGTTAAGAAAGCCCTCAGAGACTGTACGCCGCACACCCAAACAGATTCGGCTGTGGGTGATGAGACAGTCCAGACTACAACGCTGCTATCAGCAGCGGCTGGTGAAAGCCAGTGTGGTAAAGTAATCTTCGGGTCGCTGGTTCGAGCCCAGCACGACTCACCACTAAAATCAATAATTTAGGGCAACAATCTTAGTTGCCCTTTTTAATTTTGCTATTTTGCGGTAACCGGCGCGCAAAACAATTTAGTCGCGTATTTCTCATAAGCGGGAATTTTTTTCTCGTAAATTACGCGCATTAATGGTACATATCTAATTATACTAAACAGAAAAATTCGTCGGCGCAGTCATCTACATTTTGAAAGGCGGAGGATAAAACGAAATGAATACTAAAAAAACTCGCAGGTTTGCAGAAGGAAAAAACCCGACGCGTTTGAGATTTGTGATGAGCAGCCGAATTATTGTCATTGCAGTATTTTGTACGATATTGTCCGGTTTCGGTGTCGGAGCGGCTTCGGCGCAGACCGACGATTTCTATCAGACAGGACAAATCAGAGCAATCGTTTCAGAGACGGAAACGGAAATTCCCTCCTGGAAAGATACTGCCTTTGATACCGGGTTTAAGTTTTCGGGCGTCGCCAGGTCAAAAGTGGATTTTTATTTCACCTATTCAGTCCTTGAAAACGGGGTAACTACCGAAAAATGGGTTGCTCTGCCCGCTGATAGAAATTGGAGCGAGTTTTCAAATCAATCGGTTCGCGTCAGCGGCAGCCTCAAGGGTAATAAATTATTAAACGCGACGGCGGCGCCGCTCGCCCGGTTGTCGGAAGACTATCTGACCAATCCGCCTCCGACCGTCGGACTCTACAAAGTTGTTGCCGTGCCTTTGACTATCCAGCCGCCGTCGGCTCAGGGAAAGTCCGTTCAAAATGCCGCCGCTTTAAGCGTGACGCCGGAAGCGATTCGTAATACTCTGTTCAATGCTCCGAACTCGGTTAATAAGTTTTATCTCGAAGCCTCGTATGGAATGTTCGGGTATACCGGCGTTCATCACCCGCAGGTCGATGTCGTGCCGGTGACGATTCAAGCGACGATTTCGAGCAATTGCCAGGAGCAGATTATGAATCAATTTACAGCAACCGTCCGGCAGCGACTTCTGGAGCAAAATATCGATACGACAAACGGCAGTGTCGACCTCGGAATCATAATTTTCAATGATATGCCGGGATGTCCTAATTATCCCTTCGCCACGCGCGGCGCGCTCGGCGCGCGCGGCGTGCCGCAGTGGTTATGGATACCGGAAAGCTGGTTTGCCACCGGTCCGTCGATAGTCGCGCACGAAATAGGTCACACGCTCGGCGGCAATCATCCGCTTGCCCTGCGGTGTACGGACTTTAATAATTCGCAAACCTGTGTGGTGGTCGAGGCTGCCGACCGGGATTTAATGACGTACGGCGGCGAATATTACCTGATGCCGAATAATTACGAGCGGCGGCGCTGGGGCTGGCATCCTCCGGGCGCATTTGATAATCCTTCGGCGGGATTCATCCATCTGTTTGATTTGCAGTCTCCCGTCCTTCCGTTTGCTAAAGACACGGTCAGGCGGGGAAGATTTTATTTCCGAAGCGTAATGTCCGGACCTTTCGTCGAACACGACATCTATCCGGAAGCGCGCAGAAATTGGGGACGCTTTGAGAGATATCAGGCAGCGGACGAATCGTTCCGTCTGGGAATTGCCGTCCGGCTTGGTCATGTAAATTATGGCGCGCCCGAGATAGTATCGGTGCTAATTGACCCCAACAGCACGACCGGGCTGGAGGATGCGCCGCTGCGCGAAAATCAGCAGGTTTCCATTGGCGGAGTCGTCATCAAATGCATAAGAGAACATAACCCGAACTGGGGAACGCGAATGAGAGTTCAATGACGGTCGGCGGTTTGAGCCCGTCGCCATTTTTTGATTTTTCTCTTTTCCTTTTTTGCGCAAAAGGTTATTATTGATTCGGACTTGAAAAAGTCCGCGCGTTTTTCCGCTTTTCTACTTCCTTTTCCTTCCAATCGAGGTTTTCCTTTGATGAGCTTAATTCAAACGTCTTTTGAAACCGCAACGGGTCTGCCCGATTTTGTCGGCTATATTTTCTTTTTCGCGCTCGGCTCGGTTATCGGCAGTTTTTTAAACGTCGTCATTCATCGCGTGCCGAACGACGAATCCATCGTTTTTCCGAATTCGGCTTGCCCGAGCTGTAAAAATCCCATAAAACCCTACGACAACATCCCGGTTTTAAGCTGGCTTTTTCTGGGCGGAAAATGCCGCCACTGCAAAAACGCGATTTCGCCGCGCTATCCGGCGGTCGAGGTTTTGACCGGCTTGCTTTTCGTGCTCGTTTTCTGGCAAATCGGTTTCGACTGGTATCTGCCGGTTTGCCTGATTTTCGCCGCATCGATCGTCGCGCTGATTTTTATCGACGCCGAACATATGATTTTGCCCGACGTTATCACGTACCCGCTGCTCGTTTTCGCCATCGTTGTCAGATTAATTTTCGCTTTTGTCTTTGGAAATCTGTTTTTCTCCGACCTCGCTTTTTTTCCGGCGACGTATTTTGCGGGTTATCCGGTTTGGGTAATTACATTGATAAGCGCCGCTTTCGGCGGCTTGGTCGGCGGCGGTTCCCTGTGGCTGCTCGGCGAAATCTGGAAGCGCCTGCGCGGCGTTGACGCGATGGGCTTGGGCGACGTGAAAATGATGTTCGGCGTCGGCGCGCTGCTCGGCTGGCGTTTGACGTTTCTGACGATGTTTCTCGGCGCTTTTACGGGCGCGGTCGCCGGGGTTTTCGTTATCGCCAGACAGAAGGATAAAGATTTACAGACGCAGATTCCCTTCGGAATTTTTCTCGGCGTCGGCGCGCTCGTCGCGCTTCTTTTCGGCGAGCAGATGATCGGCTGGTATTTCAGAACGTTCGTGCCCTAAAAATTCGGGACACAAAAATTCAGAATTTAAGATTGCATTTGATTTCCAATCTCTGAATTCCGAATCCGGCGGCTTGAATCAATCGACCAGCGATTGCAGCTTCACGGCTTTTTCCATACATTTTGCCGAGCAATAAGTATTTTTTGCGCGCAGCTTTAAGGCTTCGGATTGCGCGACCCAGGTTCCGCAGCGCTCGCAGCGAATCAATTGTTCGCTTTTATCAGACGCGCGTTGCTTGACCTGTTTTTGCGGCGGCTGGCTCGCCTGTTTCATTTGCTTGTACATCCGCCACATTTGCCACGCCGTCAGCAGATGCTGCCGGTAGCGCGCGATTATCAGCACGACGGGAATCAATAATACCAGTAAGATAATTAACCACTTCATTGTTTGTTTCTGCTTTGCGCAATCTGCGCTTCCAAATCCGGTAAGGCTTCGTTTTGTGAATCGATTTGTTTTAATTTATTTAGAAAATCTTCGGCTTCTTTAACTTTTCCCAGACTCAAATGGGCGCGGATTAAATTTTCCACGCTTTTCTCGTGCCGGGGATTCATTTGCAGAGCTTTTTCATATTCGGCAATCGCTTTTTCCGCCTCGGGCGGCGCGGCGAAAAAATACGTCAAACCCAAATCGTTCTGCACGTCGGCGTCGTCTTTTTTTATCGACAAGGCTTTACGATAAAACTCGCGCGATTGTTCGATTGCCGCATTGTCCTTGTTAATCTGTCCGAGGTCGAGATAGATATTGCCCAGCCCGACAATCGTTTCGTAATCCTGAGAATTCGCCTCGTGCGCGCGTTTTAAAAGGCGCACCACTTCGGGCAGAAATTTGGCGTCCTGCTTCATTCCGGCGTAACGGTAAAGCCCGATCGCCAGATTTTTCTGAAACTCGAAATCTGCGGGATTCCGGTCGGCTTCCGCGATTTTTTTTCGGATTTCTTCGTCAGCCAGATTCAGGTCGGCAGGCTGCGGTTGAGCGTTTTTCAGCTGCGCGTTTTCCGCCCGCAGCGTGTTTAACTCCTGGCGATTAAGCGCGTTGGCTAAAAGAAAACCGCCGACGAAGCTGGCGATGACGGCGATGATGGAAAGCGCGATTGCTTTTTTGTTCATTCAGGAAAAGTTTAGCAAAACGTTTTCAAAAAGCGAAAAGCGCCGTTGCCCGCAAAACCGGCGACGACGCTTTTCCGAAAATTTCGACAATTTTATTTTTTATCGTCTTTTTCCGACGTGATAAACGGCAAATCTTCGGCGCGGCGGCGCGGCAGCGGGTCGCTGGCGCGGCGGCGCGGAACGGTCGTCCCGCCGCGGCGGTCGACGCTTCCGGCGGGCAAGCCTTTGCCGTGAACCGCTTCGACCAGAATTCTGGTGATTTCCTGCGACAGCGTGCGATGCTCCAACGCCGCGCGACGGCGCAAAGATTCTTTCAATTCATTCGGCACATACGCACCGATAAAAACACCTTTACGGTTAGCCATTATGACAATCTCTCCTTAATTTTTAGGAAATGTTTATTAATGCAATATTCAAAATGCAAAGGGCAAAATGTACGGATTCGAAATTCAGGATTTAGAATTCAGAATTGAATCCGCTCTTTCATTTTGCGTTTGGCATTAGATATTCGCCTATGCTTGGAGCAAGTCTGTAAGCCGAATTTTGTTCTCTGAAAAGCTTCAAAGAGGCAATCATTCATCTAGGCTGTCTGTTGCCGGACAGCTCCAGCGACCTACCCGGAAACGCCGTTCGATTGCTCAAACATCAGAGCGGGCAACTCTGATAACGTTTCCCTATTTGGTCTTGCACCGCGAGGAGTTTACCCAGCCGCATCTGTTACCAGACGCGCTGGTGCGCTCTTACCGCACCGTTTCACCCATTACCGTTTCCGGCTGGTTTGTTCTCTGTTGCACTTGTCGTCGCTCTCTTAAAAAAGAAAGCGCCCGGACGTTATCCGGCTCGCCGCCCTTCGGTGTTCGGACTTTCCTCTCCCGAAAAAATTTTCGGCAGCGATTGCCCGACTTGCTCCAATTTTGCAAGGCTGGTTCAGTTTAACAAAAAATGTTCAACAAAACCAATCCGAGTTTATAAAGATGTTCAGTTGCCGATTTCAATCGTGTCTCCGGCTTCCAGCGCCGGGTCGGCAATCTTTCCTTCTTTGATGAATTTTAAATCGAATTCGGTCGGGACGAGTTTTCCCTGCGCGTCTTTGCGGCGAATGGTAACTTTGCGCGTCGAGGATTTTTTCAAACCGCCGCACGCCAGGATTGCCTGCGTCAGCGTCAGCCCGTCGTGAAAATCCTTCTGCCCGCCGGAGGCAATCTCGCCGCCGATGTAATAAAACTGCGTTTGACCGGAAGAATTTTTTCCGCTGCCGGCGGCGATGACGCGGATAATATCGTTCGGGTAAATGAGCGTTTCGTTATCTTCCAGATTGACGGTAATCGTTTGTTTATCGACGCTGCGCAAAATCGTCGCTTTATTTGCCGCCGCTTGCGGAATCGCCTCCGCCATAATTACGTAAAGCGGAATCGCCTCGCGCCGCAGCGCCTTCGTTCCGGGTTTTTCGACCAATCCCAAAACGGTGATAGTGTGGCTCGAATAATCTCTGACCGTCACGCTGATCGAAGGATTTTCGTAAAGCTTGACCTTTTCTTTTAATATATTTTCAATTTCTTCGGGCGTTTTTCCGGCGACCTGGAGACGTTCTTCTCCGGCGAGCGGGTAATCAATCGCGCCGCTTTCGAGCACGGTGAAAAGCGTCGATTCTTTGGCGGGCGAATTCAGAATGCGAATGTCCAGCACGTCGCCCGCGCCGACTTTATAAATTTCCGTCGGCAGCGCCGACAGGCTGTTGCTGCTGCGTTTGGCGATGTCCAGAGTTTTTTTCGCGACCGAGCGGCTTTCAAATTCCGCGTTTTGTTTTTCCGGCTCGCGCGGCTGATTATTTTCCGTCGGCAAAGCATTGTCGCTCTCGTTCACCGTCAGCCTTGCGTTCTCGGTTTTGACCGGATTTTCCGTCGTCGTATTTTTAACTTCCGTTGTATTTTTAACTTCTTCGGAATTTTTCGACGCAATTTCGGCTTTTTTCTTCGGGTTCGGCGAAAACGGCGAGTTTCGCTTCACGATTGGATTCGGCGTCGTCTGCGCGTAAGAATTTCCCGCCGGCAAAATCGCCAGCGCGCCGACTGCAAACAAAACAATTTTAAAGAAAGTCCTTTTCATAATAAACTTCCAAAAGTGCGCCCCGGTTCGTCTGATTGATTTTGGATGCAACAAAGATAAATCAGTCCGGCGGTTGCAGGCAAGTAGTTTTTTAAAACTTCGGCACATATTTTTCGCCCGCGTTTCTATAAAAAACTAAAAGCTCTTTTTTTCTAGTATTTTGTGAAAAAAAATTATTTTTTGCCGTTGGGAAAAATTTCCGCCGGAAAAAGGTGTTTCCATTTTGTGCTGAAGAGATTTTCCACCGCTTTTTCGGTCTCAGCGGCGGTGCGACAGGTTTCCAGTTGTTTGACGATGGCGTGCGCTTCTTCAAAAGCGATATTTGAGATAATCTGCCTGACGCGCGGAATCGAGTTGACGTTCATACTGAGTTCGGTCGCGCCGAGCCCGATCAGAATCGGGACGTAGACGGTCGAGCCAGCCATCTCGCCGCAGACGATTAAAGGAATATTTTTGTTTTCAGCCGCGCGGATGACCGTTTTGACGGCGCGCAAAACCGCCGGATGCAGCGTCCGGAACCAATCGGCGACGGCTTCGTTGTCGCGGTCGACGGCTAACAGATACTGCACCAAATCGTTTGTTCCGAGATTGATAAAATCGACTTCCGACGCGATTTCCTCAGCCATCAGAACCGCCGACGGAACTTCGATCATCGCGCCGAGCTTCGGGTTTCCGAACTCGATATTTTTTTTCTTCAAACCGGCTTTTTCGAGCCGTAAGATTTCCTTTATCTCTAAAATCTCGGCGACGTCCGAAACCATCGGCAGCACGATATCCAGATTTTTTCCGGCTGAGGCTTGCAGAAGCGCGCGAATCTGCGTCCGAAACTGCTTTTTGTGAGACGCGCCGAGACGCATCGCCCGCAGTCCGAGCGCCGGATTTTTTTCTCTCTCTTCGGTTTCGCCGCTCAGCTGCTCGCTGCTTAAATCGAACAGGCGAATTTTGACGCCGTCCTCGCCGGCAAGCGCGGCGGCTTTTTGATACGCCGAAATCTGTTCCTGCTCGCTCGGAAAGCTTTGATTCTGATGAAAAAGAAACTCGGAGCGAAACAATCCGATGCCTTTCGCGCCGAACTGGCGGGCTTTTGTATAGCCTTTCGCATAATCGAGATTAGCGCGAATCGTGATTTCCTGACCGTCGAGCGTGCGCGCGTTTTCCGGCGTCGGCTTAAAGGCAATCTCTTTTATCTGCTGAAATTTTTCCGCCGCCGCGCGATAACGCTTTAAAGTTTCATCGGTCGGATTAACAATGACCTGACCGCTG
>DASVRL010000177.1:0-3762 GCA_036388635.1 Pyrinomonadaceae bacterium | reverse complement strand
GTTTTCGACAACCAGCAGTTTCCGATGGTTTCGCGCAAACACGCCGAATTGCGCTGGCAAAACGGGCAATGGCTGCTGGCGGATCTGGGTTCGAGTTACGGCACTTTCCTGAACGGGCAGAAAATCAGCCAGCCGCAAGCCGTACAAGCCGGAAGCGCCGTTCAGCTCGGCACGAACGGACCGGTGCTGCGCGTCGTCTGGTTTGAATCCGTCCAGCCGCAAGCGCAACCGCAAACGCCGGTTTACGCGCCGCAAGCCGAGCCGCCGAAACCGGTTTCCGCGCCGCTGCCGCCGCAAATGCCGAATCAGCCGCAACAGCAAATACCCAATCAGCCGCAGCAGCAGACTCCGAATCAACCCCGATCGGCAGGCAGCGGCGCGCTCGATACGCCGCAACTGATTTTTGTCGGCACCAGCCGCCTCGAACCTTACAAAATCACCAAAGACAGCTTCTGGCTCGGGCGCGACCCGAATTGCGATATTGTGATGGAAGCCAACGCCGTGATGGTTTCCCGAAAACACGCGCAGGTCAGCCGGCAGAACGGCGGTTTTGTCGTCACCGACAACGGCAGCTTTAACGGCACGCTCGTCAACGAACAGCGAATTTCGACGCCGACGCCGATTTATCACGGCGATGAGATTCAGCTCGGAATGGGCGGACCGGTGCTCAGGTTTAATTCGCCGAACCAAACGGCGCCGAAGGGCGCGAGCCTCGCCGGACAACGCGCCGTCGCCGCCGGGCAGCAGGCGGTTTTGCAGGATTTGCCCGAACCAGCCGGTTCGAAAACGATGGTTTTTCGCGGCGGCAACGTCTCGCAGCAGATGAAGCCCGAATCTTCGGCTCAGCCGCAGCTGCTGATGCAATTGACTTTCGGCGGCAAGCAGGAATTGACCATCGGGCGCGACGACAACAACGACGTCAAGCTCGACGGCTTGCAGATTTCCAATCGCCACGCGCGGCTTTTGCAAACGGGCGGCGGCGTCGCCATCGAAGATTTAAATTCGACCAACGGCGTTTACGTCAACGGGCAGAAAATCTCGCGCCAGAATATTTCGACTTCCGACGCCGTTCAAATCGGCTCGTTCGTGATTCGCGTCGATAATGCGGGAAACATCGGCGTTTTCGACACGCGCTCGAAAACTCGCATCGATTCGGTCAATATCACGAAGGAAGTCAGAGACCGCTCGGGCGGCGGCAAGCTCAAACTGCTGGACGGCGTTTCGCTGACGGTTATGCCGAATGAATTCGTCGGTCTGCTCGGACCTTCGGGCGCGGGAAAATCGACGTTTATGGATGCGCTGAACGGAATGCGCCCGGCTTCGGGCGGCAGCGTCCTGGTCAATAATCTCGACCTTTATCAAAATCTCGACGCGCTGAAACAATCAATCGGCTACGTGCCGCAGGACGACATTATTCACCGCGAATTGACCGTCTATCGAACGCTTTATTACGTCGCCAAGCTGCGGCTTTCGACCGACGTTTCGCGCAAGGAAATCGACCAGATCGTCAACGAAGTGATGGACGTAACCGGCTTGAGCGAGCGGCGCGACGTGCCGATTAACCAGCTTTCCGGCGGTCAGCGCAAACGCGTTTCCATCGCCGTCGAGCTGGTCACAAAGCCTTCGGTCATTTATCTGGACGAGCCGACTTCCGGGCTTGACCCGGCGACCGAAGAAAAAATTATGGTTTTGTTTCGCCAGATTGCCGAATCCGGGAGAACCGTGATTTTGACGACGCACGCGATGGAAAACGTCAAGCTTTTCGACAAGATCGTTCTTCTGATGCGCGGAAAACTGGTTTTTTACGGCAAGCCGCAGGAAGCGCTGGAACACGTCGGCGCGAAAAGCTTCAAAGAGCTTTACGACAAGCTGGAAGAACCGATCGAGCAAAGGCTGGGAATGAACGGCGCGAACCGACATCAAGTCACCGAACAGGTCGCTGAGGAATGGAAACAGAAATTTACCAAGACGCCGCAATATAAAAAGAACGTTTTCGAGCCGCTCCGGCAAATCGGGCAGGTGCAGTCGCAGGGCGTCCAGCAGAAGCGAAAGCTCGGTCTTTTCGGCGCGATTCGCCAGTGGATGACGCTTTCGCGTCGTTACTGGGAAGTTCTGGTGCGCGACAAATTCAATCTTTTGATTCTTTTGGTGCAAGCTCCGATCGTCGCGCTTCTGACCTTTTTTGTGATGGACAAAGACCAGCCGCGCGATTTCGTCTATTTTGTCTTGTCGCTGGTTTCGGTCTGGTTCGGAACGTCGGTCGCGGCGCGCGAAATCATCAGGGAAAAAGCCGTCTACACGCGCGAGCGAATGGTCAATCTCGGCTTGATGCCGTATGTCTTTTCCAAGCTTTTTATTCTCGGCATCATCGTCGGGATTCAGTGTCTGATGCTTTTCCTGCCGCTTAAATTTTTCGATTTGGTCGGCTTGATGGATATGCCGGGCGAACTGGCGGGAGTCCCGCAATTCTGGGCGATGCTTTTGACGGCGAGCGTCGGCATCGCGCTCGGATTGTTTATTTCCGCGACGGTGAAAACGTCGGAGATGGCGACGTCGCTCGTGCCTTTGATTCTGATTCCGCAGATTCTCTTTTCGGGGCTGGTCGGCGTTCCGACGGGAATTAACAAAGTCGCCGGTTTGATAATGCCCGCGACGTGGTCGTTCGATACGATGAAGCGTTTTTCGACGCTCGACACGCTGAAGGAAGAAGGCGCTGACGAAAGCGGAAATACGCGCGGCGTCGGTTATTACAAATTCGTCGAACAGGAAAACGACAAATTAATCGCCGATTCGCGCCGGAAAATCGACGATTACAGAGCGAAATCCGAGCAGAAAATGAAGGATTACGAAAAGGAGATGAAGGACGATCTGGCAAGCGGGCAGCGCCCCGCAGATATGCCGAAGCTCGACGCCGCGCCGAAGATCGACGACCCGAAAAAAATCGAAAAGAATTTGAGCACGTACGTCAACTTCCTGCATCCGTGGATGAACGAGGTTTTGAATCAGATTGTTTTGATGATAATGTTTTTTATGTTGGTTATTGCGACGCTGATTGTTCTGCGAATGCAGGACATTGCGTGAGACGTTACGAATTATCGATTACGAATGGCGAATTAAAAGAACATTCAATATTCGCCGTTCGTAATTTAAGATTCGTAATTGTTTAAAGGGAAGTTTTAATGAAATTTTTAGTAAAAAATCCGGCTTTATTTATACTTTTAGCGATAGCCGTTTCAAGTTTCACGGCGTGTCGAGGCGGCGACAGCGGCGCCGGCGGCTCGGTAAACAGTGCCGAGACGACGAAAAAGAGCGATTATCCGAGCGTCCCGGCGGCGATAATGCAGGCTGAATTAAAGGGTCTGGACGGCGGCAAGTTCAAACTCGAAGATTACAAAGGCAAAGTCGTTTTGATAAATCTCTGGGCGACCTGGTGCGGACCTTGTAAAGGAGAAATGCCGCATCTGGTCGAGCTGCAAAATACGCATAAGGAGAAAGGCTTTGAAATCCTCGGACTCGATACCGACGAAAACGATACGGAACCTAAAGTAAAAAGCTTTGCCGAAGAAATGAAGCTCAACTACACGCTCGGCTGGATCGACGAGAAAACTTATAACGAGCTTTTAAAAATCAGCAAGTTTCCCGGCATTCCGCAGAGTTTTCTCATCAGCCGCGACGGGCAGCTGCTGGGCGTTTTCACGGGCGGCAGTCCTTCGACCATTGCGAAACTCAAAGATATTGTCGGGAAAACAGTCAACCAGTAAA
>DASVRL010000176.1:0-3276 GCA_036388635.1 Pyrinomonadaceae bacterium | reverse complement strand
GAATTCCTAAAAAGATTGGACCTCTCGGCAGAGACGACGTCGGCGGCGTATATGTTTATGCGATTGAATTGGCTTGAAAATTCGGCTTTGTTTGGAAAGGCGGGAATTGAAAACAGATAGGTATAATCCGGGTTTTGGATTATATTAAATTACTTAAAGCCGGCATTTATCAATGCGGAGAATTTTTTTGTCTAAAATCTAGGAGAATGGATGTATGCAGTCGGAGTCGGACGAACATATCATTGATGATTTATTAAAAGACAGGTGGGACCAATCTTATAATCTGAAAAAATCCCCGAATTTATGGGGCGATGCGCCGGTGCCGTTCGTCGCGGAGGCAACCCGGATATTCAAATCCGGCGGCGGCGGCAAGTTTATCGACATACCCTGCGGCGACGGGCGCAATATTCTTAAGCTGGCGCAATCCTTACCATTCGTTATCGGCTCCGATACGTCGGCGCGCGGACTGCAAATAACGAAAAGCCGGCTTCTTTCGCATCAAATTAATAATTGTTTGCTGATGGAAGGCGACGTGTTCAGCAACAGGTTTTTGGACGACCAGTTTGACGGCGTTCTTTGCTGGGATCTTTTGGGGCACTTGAAAAACGCCACGCTCGCCATTACGGAGCTGCTGAGAATTTGTAAGCCGGGCGGGCATTTTATCGGCAGTTTGTTTTCTATGGGCGATTCTACGCGCGGCAGGGAAATGGAGCCGATCGGCAACGAGGAATATATATACAGCGATAAATTTTACTTCAAGTTTTATGATGAACAGGGCGTCGTCAATTTACTGAAGAGTTTCAATGCGGAATTAATCTCGCTGGAACTGGTTTCGTGGAAAGAGGATTCGCACGAAGGTTATCGCGAGTATCCTCACGAACATCAAAGCTGGGCTTTTGTAGTAAAGAAAACCGGAGCCTGATTATGATTTACGAAAAGATCAACTTTGATGTCTCGGACGAGGTTCTCGCGCTCGGCTTGCAAGGCGTATATTTCAGTATGGGCGGCATACAAAACAAACTCGCGGACGCCGAATTCGAGGAAATAAGAGAGCAGACGATTAAGGAGCTGCTTTCGAATTTGTCAGCTGATAAAATTAAGGCGAGCCCTGTCCTGAACGGCTTTCGGCTGCTTCATCAAGCCGTCGGGCGTTCAAATAGAAAGAACGTCTCATCTTCGGAAAACCTGGTCTCTAATCTTCTGAAAACCGGACAATTGCCGCGGATTAATTTGTTAGTCGATATTTATAATCTGGTCTCGGTCAAATCCTTTCTGGCGATCGGGGCGCACGATTTAGCCAAAGTTTCCGGAAACATTCATTTGCGAATGACAAAGGGAACGGAGAAATTCCTGCCGCTCGGTTCCGAGCAGCTAAAACAGATTGATGCCGGCGAATATGCTTATATTGATGACGACGAGGATATAATTTGTCGTCTGGAGGTAAGACAGGTCGAAAAGACTAAGGTAACTGAACGCACGACGGAGTGTTTTTTTATTGTTCAGGGCAATGCCGCGACCGATTGTGATTATCTTAAGCTTGCCGCCGACGAATTAATAAATCTGATAAAAAGATTCTGCGGAGGACAGGAACGCCTACTGTATGCTCCCGCCCGGATGGTTAAACAGTAGATTTGTAAAACCGGTATAAGGCGTATCGGTCGCGACTTAATCTGACATTCTCCGCCGGTCGGGAGTTTTCCCGATGAGCCGCCGGCACGAGGAAGAGATTGCCGGAGATGAACGCCAAACAAAAAATAATCAAAAACAAATTGGGCTTACTGAATTTAGCGGCGCGCGCTAATCGGTATCGGCACTGTCCGGGCATACCGCTTCGCTTTAGATAATATCGTTCCCGCTTTACGGCAGAGCGACCAATAACCACTAAAAGATGAAAGGACGGTTTTATGATTATTGCCCTGGCGGGACGGCGCATTGACGAATCAGAGACTAAAACGCCGCGCTTTCCTTTGCAAAACGTTCCTTTAGTAAAAAAGCGACTCAAAACTCTTTTTATAGAGCATAAAGCCGCTCGAATAGTTTGTTCGGCAGCTTGCGGCGCTGACCTGATTGCCCTGGAAGCGGCTGACGAGTTAAACCTCAAGCTTCACATTGTTCTGCCTTTTGAGCCGGAGATATTTCTCGAAACCTCCGTCAACGACAGACCCGGAGACTGGGAAAGCCTTTTCAAGAGGATTTACAGCAAAGCCGAGCGAGTTATCATTCTTAAATCAAATAATGATGATGAAGAAGTCTATCTGGAAGTTAATCGGCGAATTTTAGAGGAAGCCGCCGCGCTTTGTAATCAACGAAATAGCCAGCAGGCTATTGGACAGTCATCCGGTAATAATGTGATAGCCGTTATTGTCTGGGAAGGAACATCCAGAGGTAAGGACGATATAACGGAAAAATTTGCGCTGGCGGCTAAAACTCGTAACTATAAATTGGCACAGATTCTTACAAAATAAAAAAATAGTTAAAAAGCTTTCCGAATCACGCACTTTGCCTGCGGAAATACTTTCCGCTTTAACATTATTCTGACGATTTATATCTAAACAATTCTAGAATTCAAAAAAATATTGACACGTAAAATAACCTGTGCTAGCTTCTATGAACCGACGACACAGGAGCTTTACCGTAAATGTTCCAGCGGGAAAATTAAAGAGCGTTTCCGGTAAAAGCTAAGCTAAGACCAACTTCAACGCAGAGTTGAAGTGAAAATAGTTTGAGTTATCAATTAACTCAAGCATTTATTTGAGCGAGTTTAGACCTTCGCGAAATTAATTTTTTGTCGGTTCTAAACTTCGAACAAGCAAAATCGGGAGAAAAAATGAAAATTACCGACCTTCGTCGTATCCTTTGCAGTATCCTTATCTTTAATCTTTTATCGGCAAGCGCTCTGGCACAACCCGGGCTGGGCTTACCGAGAATTATCACGATCCGGACTCCGAGCGGTCCGGTATTTATCGTAAGACCTGAAATTCCCCAGATTGAACAGAAATCTGTTTTAAATTTATTCGACAATCCGCTCGGTAACAGAGGCAGCCAAAGTCAAAGAAGTCGTATTCTATTGCCGCCGCCTCGCGTATCGCCGAATCCGCCTCTTTTGAGTTCTTTAGAGTGCGAATTGCTGCCGAGCCTGTCAGTTCCGCTGAGCATTTTAAATGCGCCTCTGCTGCCGGCGAATCTTATCCAGAAGCAGAGAACAATTCCGACACGGCAGACTACGCCGCCGCGCCGAAAATAATGTTGTCTGCCGCATTTTAAATCGACGGGGCG
>DASVRL010000175.1:0-3028 GCA_036388635.1 Pyrinomonadaceae bacterium | reverse complement strand
ACGACGCCGTCGAAGCCGGAAAATTAAAGCGCGGCGACACGGTCGTTTTCTGCGCCTCGGGCGGCGGAATCAATATGGCGGCGATGGTTTTTCGATACTAATTTTCGCAACGGATTTAAAAGGGAAATGAAGTTTCCAAACATTTACACATTATTTTGCGAGCAAACCGCCAAATATCGCGGCGCGCCCGTTTTCTATTCGCGCGAAAACGACGGCTGGAAATCGCAAAATTGGGAAGATTTTGAAGAGCAGGTTCACCATTTCGCCTGCGCTCTTCTGGCGAAAGGTTTAACCGAAGGCGCGAGCGTGGCGATTCTGGCGGGAAACATGCCGGAATGGACGATTGTCGATATTGCGACGATTGCCGCTGGCGGCGTCGGCGTCGGAATTTACCCGACCAGCTCGCCCGAGCAATGCGAATACATCATCAATCATTCCGAAGCGGAATTCGTCTTTGTCGATACGGTCGAACAGCTGATTAAGATTCTCAAGGTCGCCGCGAAATTAACCAAAGTAAAAGGAATTATTCTGCTCAAATGGCGAGGCGAGCTGCAAAAGGCGGACGATGAGATTTATGAAGAAGGCGTCGGCTTGCCGCTTCACAAAGCGAACGTAACCTTTTATTATGAGGCGCTTAGATTTGGAAAAAGTGTCCGCGAAAAGTTTTTGCCGCGAGTCGAAGAAATCGGTTACGGCGCGAAAGCCGAAGACACGGCGATAATGGTTTACACTTCGGGCACGACCGGACAGCCGAAAGGCGCGATGCTGTCGCACCGATACATTTTAAATTCGTGCGAATCGCTCAAACAATCCGTCCCGATTTACAATACCGATATTTCGTTTTCCTACTTGCCGGGCTGTCACGTCGCCGAGCGAATTTCCGGCATTTACAACCGGCTTTACAACGGCGCGAGCGTTTATTTCGTTGACGATTTGGCGCGGCTTTACACGTATATGCTGGAAGTTGCGCCGACGGTTTTCGCTTCACTTCCACGATTTTTCGAAAAGGTTTACGCCCGCGTCGTTTCCGAAGTGCAAAATCTGCCGGTGCGCGAGCGCGAAGAATTTGAAAAATCTCTGAACGTCGGGCGCGGCATCGTGCGCCTGCAAATGGCGAAAGAGGAAATTTCGACGGATTTAAAGGAAAGATTCGCCGACGTTTCGCCGAATTTGCAGCTCGTGCGCGACGCTTTCGGCGGAAATATTCGCCTGGCGACGAGCGGCGGCGCGCCTTTGCCGGACGAAATCGCGGAATTTTTCGCCGCCGCCAGACTGCCGATTTTGCAGGCTTACGGGCTGACGGAAAACATCTGCGTCGCCTTCAACCGCGCCGACGATTTTAAATTCGGAACGGTCGGCAAGCCGATGCCGATGTGCGAGGTGAAAATCGCGCCGGACGGCGAAATTATGGTGAAAAGTCCGATGATGTTTTCCGGTTACTACAAAGAGCCGGAAAAAACGGCGGAGATGTTTGACGCGGAAGGCTGGCTGAAAACCGGCGATTTGGGCAGTCGCGACGCAGACGGTTTTTTGAAAATTACCGGGCGCAAAAAAGAAATCATCGTGCTTTCGACCGGCAAAAACGTCGCGCCCGCGCTGCTCGAAAATCTTTTAAAGGAAAATCATCTCATCAGCCAGGCTTTTATTTACGGCGACGGGCGCAGTTATCTGACGGCGCTTATCACGCTCAATCAAATCGAAGCCGAAGCGCACGCGCGCGCCAAAAATATAAATTTTTCGGACTTTGCCGATTTGACGCGGAAAGCGGAAATCCGAGAAACGGTCGCGGCGCAGGTTGAAAAGACGAACGCGCGAGTCGCTTCGAGCGAGCAAATCAAAAAATTCGTGATTTTAGAGCGCGATTTCTCGGCGGAAATGGACGAAGTGACGCCGACTCTGAAAATCAAACGCGCTGTTGTCGCCGAGCGTTTTCAGGATGTTTTACAAGGTTTTTATTAAACGCAAAAGGCAAAATTTAAAGAGAGTTTTCATTTTGCCTTTTGCGTTTCGCCTTTTCATCAAAATCCGCTGTTTGAAAATTTTTACGCGAAAACTGTTGTGCAAACTCGCCGTCATAGTCGAAGATAAAAGAAAAGTCTGTGAACAGGGGAGTTTTTATGCAAGGGATTTTCAAGGATTATCTTGAGCCGGTCAGAGATGCTTTGAATTACACGATTTTTACGCTCGGCGAGGCGCGCATTACGCCTTTGAGCATCATTTATCTGCTCGTTTTGCTGACCCTGCTTTTCGTTTTATCGAATAAGCTGCGCTATTTTCTGGTCGAGCGTCTGCTCGGACACACGAAGCTGGATTTGGGCGCGCGGCAGGCTATCGGGACGATAAGCCGTTATTTCATCTTATTTATCGGATTTTTGATTATCCTGCAAACGGTCGGAATCAATTTGACGACGCTCAACGTTCTGGCGGGCGCGGTCGGCATCGGCGTCGGTTTCGGCTTGCAGAATATCGCCAGCAATTTTATCAGCGGCTTGATAATCTTGTTTGAACGCCCCGTTCAGGTCGGCGACCGCATCGAGATTGATGACATCAACGGAAAAGTGATTTCCATCGGCGCGCGCAGCACGATTGTCCGGACGAACGACAACATCACGATTATCGTGCCGAACAGCAAGTTTATTTCCGAAAACGTCGTCAACTGGAGCTTTGAAGGCAAGGTGCGTTTTCGCGTTCCGGTCGGCGTCGGCTACAACGCCGATATTAATCTGGCGAAAAAGCTGCTTTTGCGAGTGGCAGAGGAAAACGGCGACGTTTTGAAAGAGCCGAAGCCGTCCGTCCGGCTGATTCAATTCGGCGAAAGCTCGATCGATTTGGAGCTTTGGGTCTGGAGCAAGGAAAAATTGCAGCGCAAAGTCGCTTTCGTCAGCGATTTGAATTTTGCCATCTGGGAAAAATTCCGCGCCAATAACGTCGAGATTCCGTTTCCGCAAACCGATTTGCACATTCGCAGCGGCAAGCTGAAAGTCGAAAACGGCGAGCTGGCTTTCGGCGAGGACGAAGAAAATTCCAA
>DASVRL010000174.1:0-6713 GCA_036388635.1 Pyrinomonadaceae bacterium | reverse complement strand
CCGTCCGGCACGGCTTAACGTGGTATGAATTCGATGTGAACTGGCTGCAAATCAAGGCGCTGGAAAAACTCGGTTTGGCTTGGAATTTGAAAGAGTTCGATCTGAAGGAATACGAAGCGAAGAAAGCCTCGAAAATCGAAGATTTTAAACCCGAAGAAGGTTTACAGCAAGCCGCTTAAAGCAACGAAAATAGAAAAACGGAAAATGGAAAATGGAAGACCTCTTTGAAACGGGTTTTCCATTTTCCGTTTTCCGTTTTACACTTTCCATTAAATTATGCGCGTTGCTCGTCGCCGCAAAAGCTCGATTTTCTTTTTAGTCCTGGGCATCTGTCTGGTCGCGCTGGCGATTGCGCTCTACGTCGGCTGGATTTTGCTTAATTTGCAGCAGGTCGCCCTGCTGGTGCTCGGCATCGTCTTTTTTTCGTTAATTATTACGGGTTTGATTTTAAACACTTCATTTCTCATTCGCGAGATTCGCCGCAACGAACAGCAGGACGCCTTTCTGAACGCGGTCACGCACGAGCTGAAAACGCCGATTGCTTCGATTCGGCTTTACCTGGAAACGCTGAAAACGCGCGACATCAAGCCCGCCAAGCAGCAGGAATTTTACGACGTGATGCTGGCGGACAGCGAGCGGCTTCTGAACACGGTCGAGCAGATTTTGCTGGCGAGCCGCGCCCGCGAGCAAAAACGTCTTTTGAACGTTTCCGAGATAAATCTGCTGACGCTTTTGCGCGAATGCACCGAGCGCATCCGGCATCGTTACGATTTGCCCGAAAGCGCGATTTCGCTGCCCGCCGCCGATGAGAAAATAAAAATTTCGGGCGACACCGACGAGCTTCAGGCGGTTTTTATGAACCTTTTGGACAATGCGGTCAAATATTCGCAAAAGAACGTAAAAGTTTCGCTGAACGTCAAGAATCTGAACGAAAAATTCGTCATCGTGCGCATCAAAGATTCGGGCATCGGGCTGCCGTCGGCGGAGCTGAAACGAATTTTCCGGCGCTTTTACCGCGTTCCCAATCGCGCGACGCAGAAAGCGAAAGGAACGGGTTTAGGACTTTTTATCGTGCGCTCGATTGTCGGCAAACACGGCGGAAAAATCTGGGCGGAAAGCGGCGGACCCGGCGCCGGCAGCACGTTTATGGTTCAGCTGCCTAAAATTACTAATGATAATCGCAAATCGTGAAAAAGAGATTTGAAAACCGGAGAATCGGTCTTTGCGTTTCTTTGCGATAAACCTTAACATTCCTTGCCGTTAAGATTTTTTCAGCGCGAGCAGCGCCGACGCAAACGACGTAAACGACGCAAAGTGTTTTTGATAAATTTTCTAAAATTTTTCAGTTTGTAAACTATGAAAATTTTAATCGTCGAAGACGAGCAGCATCTGGCGGAAGGCTTGCGCTTTAATCTCGAAGCCGAAAATTTTGCGGTCGAGCTGGCTTCGGACGGCGCGGAGGCGCTGCGCCTGCTGATCGAAGAAAACAAACAATTTGACGCGGTTGTGCTGGACGTGATGCTGCCGGAAGTGGACGGCTTTACGGTCGCCCAGACGCTCAGAAAAAAAGAAATTTTTATACCGATTTTAATGCTCACCGCGCGCAGTCGTCCCGAAGACGTTTTGCGCGGATTCGAAGCGGGCGCGGACGATTATCTGCCGAAACCGTTTGAGCTGAAAATTTTTCTGGCGCGCCTGCACGGTCTGCTCAGGCGGCGCGAATGGTTTCGCAAAGAAGAAAAATCCGCGCCCGCTGCCGCCGCCGTCAACGGCAATTTTGTTATCAACGGCAAGACGATTGATTTTGAAAGCCTGGAATTGCAGAGCGAGACGGAAACGATTCATTTGACGCTGATGGAAGTCAGGCTTTTGCGCTACCTGATTGAAAACGCCGGCAAGCCCGTTTCGCGCAAGACGATTCTCGAAGAAGTCTGGGATTTGCACGAAGATACGGACACGCGCGCGATTGATAATTTTATCGTCCGCCTGCGCCGCTATCTGGAAGACGAGCCGGAAAAACCGAAAATTCTGCAAACCGTGCGCGGCATCGGCTACAAATTCGTGAAAGAGAGTTAACCGCCGATTTTCGCAGATTAATTGTCAGGGATAATAATAAAATGATGTTTCTTAATCGCCGGCAATCGCTGTGCTTCCGGTTAATTTCTTTTTTTATCTGCGTTTCTCGGCGGTTAACTTCTCTCGCTTGATTACCTTCAAATTCTCGCGCCAGTTTTCGTTCAAATCAAAACGGTAAATCTCGATTTCGGGCGCGATTGTCTGTGCCAGAAACGCCGAATCCGGATGAAACGAGAGCATCGGCGCGGCGAGATAACAGAGCGCGGGCGCGCCCGAAATTTCCAAATCGCCGAAGATTTTTGCCTTTTGCAAATTTCCGTTTCTTCTTTGCAGCTCGATTTTGCGCCAGTAACCGGCGGCTTGAAAAACGCTCGCGCGGTCGGGCGCGACTTTCAGCTCGATAATCACGAGCCGCCCGTCTTTTCTCAAAGCTAGCAAATCTATATGCCCGCGTTCGGCGCGAAACTGTTGATAAAGCGGCGATAAAATCAGATTCGCGTCCAGCAGCTTGATGTTTTTTCTCAAAAGCGCTTCGAGCCAGCTTTCCGGGGCGAGCCGGTAAAATGCGTGCTGTTTGTTCGACGAATCAAACCGGCGATAAGCTTTCAGTTCGGCAATCAATTCGACGAACTCGTCAAAAGTTTCCGCGCCCAAAATCCGCTTTCGCGTTTCCACGCCGAACCACGTTTTTTCGACGCCGGAAATTTTGCGGACGCGCGCGAAAGCGAGTCCCGAAAAACGCAGAGTTTCGCCGTTTTTACTGAAAACAAAATCAATTTCGCCCGGCGCCAGCTCGATGATTTTCCGCGCCGTTTCACTCGGTTCAAGATTTTCGATCGCTTGAATTTTCGCCGGTTTCCCGCGCCATAAATCGGACATCGACAAAGCCGGAATTTCTTTTAATTCTTCGCTTTGCGTCTTGGCGTCGGCGCTGGAAACTTCAAAAATCTTTATTTTGTCTTTCCGGTTTTCGCGCAATAAAGCCTGAAGCTTCGACAAATCTTTCGCCTGTTTCCGGTCGGCTAAAATCCACGCGCTTTCGACCGCATTTTTCTTTCGATTCCGCAATTTTTCGAGCCATAAAATCGCCGTCGAAACCAGAATTTCCGGCGTCAGCGAAGCCGAAACGTCGCTGATGGCGGCAATTTGCCGACCGCTCAAATCTTCGAAAACGATTTGAGCGAAGCGCCCGGTTTCCCGGTTCAAATCGGCGCGGACGAGCTTTGTCCGCGAAATGGATTCGACAATCAGACGGGCGATTTTCTGCGCTTTTTCGAGTCGCGCCAGCTCGGCTGCGCGGCTCAAATCAAGCGCCGAGATGCGCGGAACAAGCGAGATTTTTTCGTTTTCCTTTCCGAAATTGCGCGTTAAATCAAGCGCCAGTTTTTCGTTTTCAAATTGATAATCGACGATTCGCCACGTTTGAAAACCCGTTTCGCTCAGAAAGCCGCAAAATAATTTTTCGCGCTCGAAGGCGATTTCGATTTCATCGCTCTGCAGCGAAAAGCTTTTTCCCGACGAGAAAACCAAAAGCCATTCCCGGCGCGAGCGCAGAAAATTTTCCAACTCAGGTTTAGCCAGTTCAGGATTCATTGCGGCTCATCGTTTTAATAATTTCTTCCGACCAGACTTTGTAGCCCGCTTCCGACGGGTGAATGCCGTCGCTGAAAAAATCGGACGGAACCGCGTCGGGCTGCTCGTAATAGTAAACTCGTTCGAACTGGCGGACAAACTGCTTGATGTTCGCGTTGTGCAGGCGCGAGAGATTCGACAAAATAAATTTTATCGGTTCGGGCAAAGCGGGCGACAGTTTGACCGCCGCGACGTTGGTGATAAAAATCACGGATTCGGGATGTTTTTCGCGCAGGCGGCGGAGAATTTTTATCATATTGCCTCGCCATTTCAGCGGGCTGCTCAGCTTTAAAACGTCGTTGCCGCCCAAGCCGATAATGATGTAATCGAATTTTTCGCCGTCGGGAATCTGCGGAATCAGCTCTTTTAAAGCGCGTTTCGCCGTCACGCCGTTTTTGCCGATGACGTGCCAGCGCACGGCTTTGCCGATTTTTTCGCTTAAAACTCTGGCGAATTGTCCGGCGAGCGCGGTTTCGTGCGTTTTCGCACCGAGACCGGCGACGGTCGATTCGCCGATTGCCAGAAGCTTGTCCGCCGTTTCGCCGCTGCCGAATTTTCCCGTTTTCTCGCCCGCCGCGTCCGGCAGCAAGCCGATTTTGCGGCGCACGTATCGCCCCTGCAAATACAAAAACGGCGCCACCGGCACCAGCAGAAGCGCGCCCAGAATATAAATTGTCTGCATTAACCAGAGGTTCATTGTCGGCTTCTCCAATGCGTATGATAAAATTTTACTTTTACAGATGCTTTCGTCAAATCCGGCAAAACTGTTTTACCTCGTTCTCTTTTTTTCGATTTGCTTTTCGGCGTGCGGATTCTGGCGCCAGGCGCAGGAAAACTCAAACGCCGAGCGGGCGCCCTTCGCGGCGCAGGAAATTCCGAGCGAAATTCCTTTTTCCAACAAAGAGCCGGAAGTTTTTCAGAGCGAAATCATCATTTCCAGTTTTATAAACGGCGAAAAATCCGAGCGCAAAACTTTTCTCGCGCGCAGCGGCGGGCGACGATTGGCGATTTTCGCCGCCGGAGAAAAAGCGGAAGTTTCGTTTTTACAGATTGACGAAGCCCGCGCTTTTTCGATTTCCCGGGAAAAGAAAATTTATACGGAAACCGCCTTTAATCGAGCGCCGGCAGCATCGGGCGGCGAAAATTTCACGGATTTTTTGAACGTCGCGCGTCTTAACGCCAAGGCTTCCGCCGCTTTTGAAAGTCTCGGCGCGGAAAACGGCTTGAGCAAATTTCTGGTGCGTTTGAACAATTCCGGCGCGAGCGAGATTCTGATTTACGTCGACGAAAATTTAAAAATTCCGGTCAGACAGGAATTTTACAGCCGCGCGGGCGACCAGAAAACTTTGCTTTACGCGGTCGAACTGAAAAACTTTCAACTGCGGACGGACGACAATCTTTTCGAGCCGCCGCCGAAAGATTTCCGGAAAGTTTCAAGCGAAGAGTTTGATAAAATCGTCCGGCAGGATTAGAAGAAGGCAGCCGGCAGTCAGGTTTTGAATTTTGACATTGAATACTTAAATCCGACCTGATTGCTTTCGAGCGCCTTCTGCCGGCTGCTTTGTCGCCGCCGGGCTGGCGAAATTATGAATGAAATCGAAACATCGTTACTGGAAAAAGCGCAGGCGGTCTTCCGCGAAGTTCCGTATATTAAACTGCTCGGGATGGAATTGCTCGATTTGCGCGAAGGTGAAGCGGTTTTGCGGCTGAAAATGCGCGACGAGCTGCGCCAGCCGCACGGAATTCTGCACGGCGGCGCAACCGCCTCGCTGATCGACACGGCGACGGCGTTTGCCGTCATTACCAGATTAGAGCCGCACGAAAAGGCTTCGACGGTCGATTTGACGGTTCATTACCTGCGTCCCGTGATTGACGAAACAATCGTCTGCACGGCGCGCATCGTCAAAGCCGGCAGACGACTTTTGACCGTTTCGGCGGACGTGGTCAACGATAAGGAAAAGCTGATTGCGACGGCGATTTCGACTTATTCGAAAGTTTAGAGAGTCGGCAGGACTCAAAAGTTTTATGGAAGAGATTAGAAAATTTTCGCGTTATTTTCTGCCGTATAAAGGGCGCATTATTCTCGGCATTGTTTGTATCTTGTTCGGAATGCTGTTCGGGTTGCTGGTGCCTTATCTGGTCGGGCGGGCGGTCGACGATTTATCGGCGGGCGTCGAGTGGCAGAAAATCGTCTATTATCCGCTCATTATCCTGGGCGCGAATCTGACGAGCGGAATTTTTCTTTTCTGGCAGCGACGGCTTTTGATAAACGCCTCGCGCGACATCGAATACGATATGCGGCGCGATTATTACGCCGCGCTGGTCAACCAGCCGCAGGAATTTTTTCAGAATCACCGCGTCGGCGATCTGATGGCGCGGGCGACCAATGATTTGGCGGCAGTTCGGCAAATCGTCGGACCGATGATTTTATATTCGTTCCAGGCGATTTTCGCGTTGCTGGTCGTGCTGCCGATTCTCTTGAGCATCAGCGTCAGGCTGACGCTGCTTCTTTTTCTGACGATGCCGCTCGTCAGTCTGACGGTTAAATTTTTAGGCGAGCAGATTCACGTTCGCTTTGAAAAGATTCAAGGATTTTTTTCCGGCATCACGGCACGGGCGCAGGAAAATCTTTCGGGCGTGCGCGTCGTCCGCGCCTACGCGCAGGAAGACGCGGAAATCGAAAAATTTCAGGTTCTCAACCGCGAATACGCGCAGCAGAATCTCTCGCTCGTCAAATACGCGGCGGCGATGCGTCCCTTACTGTTTTTCTTTATCGGTCTGGGTTTTGTGATTATCGTCGCGGTCGGCGTGCCGATGGCGGTGCGCGGCGAAATTACGGCGGGCGATTTTACGGCGTTTATTTTGTATTTGCAGCGGATGATTTGGTATCTGATTGCGCTCGGCTACGTCGTCAATCTTTACCAGCGCGGAACGGCGAGCCTTAAAAGGTTTAACGAGATTTTGGAAACCGTGCCGACGATAAAAGACGCGCCGGACGCGAAAAC
>DASVRL010000173.1:0-6138 GCA_036388635.1 Pyrinomonadaceae bacterium | reverse complement strand
ATTTCACGCGCTCTGAAAAGACGATTTTTCACTGTGCCGAGCGGCAGACTTGTTACTTCCGAAATTTCATCGTAACTTAAATCCTGCGTGTGCCTGAGCAAAATCAATTCACGATAAACCGTGGGCAGACATTTAACGACTGATTCGATTTCCGTGCGCCATTCGCTGCGCTCGCGTTCCTGTTCGGGCGAGAGCCGCTTGCTCTCGATCTGCAGCTCGTAGGTTCCGTCCTTGTTTTCCGCTTCGAGGCTCTGCTGGTTGACCGAGTTACGCCGCAGATAATCAATCGCCGCATTGTGCGCGATTTTGTAAAGCCAGGTCGAAAATTTATATTCCGAGCTGTAGCGCGCCATCGAATTATAAACCTTGATAAATATCTCCTGCGTCACATCGAGCGAAGCGTCGTAGTTGCCGAGCATTCGATACACGTAAGACGTGATCGGGCGCTGGTAGCGGCGCACGAGTTCCTCAAAACCGTCTTCACGACCGGAAATCGCTTTCGTAATCAGCTCGCCGTCGGTTAAAGTGCGTAAATTTTCTAATGTTAGTGCGTTGGCTGTAATCATGACGCAAAGGTATTACGGAATCTCAAAAATTAAAGTTTCATAATAAGTGAAAAAGGTGAAAAGTGAAAATATTTAAGAGTGAAAAGTAAAAAAGCGAAAAAGTCGGTCGAGCAATATTCAGCCGACTTTTTCACCTTTCCGCTTTTTCGCTTTTTCACTTTTTTAATTCCAGGCAAACGTCGCCAGACCTGCCGGCGCAGCCAGCTCGTCAAAATTCAGACTGCTGGCGGGAATATTCAAGCCGACGTCTTCGGGACGAAGAATCTTCAGAGTCGTTCCCAAGGCTTCGGCGGAGATTTCGCGCAGGCGATTAAAGTTGAAATGTTTTCCGACGACCAGAAGCTTTTCCAGCAGATTCCCGGTTTCCTCGATGGCAAAACGGTCGCGGTAAAACATCAGCAGACGATAAATTTCGTCATCGACTTCCGTCGCGTTGCACGTTACGGAACGCACGACGGTCGGCTCGCTGCCGCGCAGCAGAACCGCCGTAAAACCGTCCATCTGCGAACTTATGAGCAAGGAATCGCCTTGATTACGGTTGTCGACCAGCCATTTCGCTTCGCTGACGGCGCGCGGCAGAACCAGCCCGGCTTTCCAGCGCATCATCTCGAAAAGCGTTTCGTATTCGTCCAGAATGCTGAGCTTGACGGCGGTGGCAAAATAGCGCGGCTTGCCGCCGGCGTCCGGCGAAATTTTCTGCTGCGAGATGCGCAGTTCGCCCGCCGGCGCGCCGAAGCTGCGCTCGGCTTTCCAGTCGAGAATTTCTTCCAGTTCCTGTTTCGAGGAAGGCTCGTTGTCCAGCGTCAGAATCGCGGTGCGCGCCGTCGCGCTCGGCAATGAAATCGACCAGCGGTTTTGCTTGAGCAAGCCCGCGTTATTGACCACTTCATTGAGAAAAACGATCAACTCATTGGCGTTGCTGATGTTTTCTTCAAGAAAATTCGGGTTCAGAAGATTTTCCGGCAGGATGACGGTGGCGGCTTGCCGGATGCCGTATTGACCTTTGCCGCGCCGTTCGAGCGCGAGCGCCGTCAGGCTGTCGCGTTCCAAGCCGATGGCGGCTTTCGGGTAATTTGGTTTGGTTAAACTTCCTAACATTTTTTGTTTTTATCAGTCGCCGCGCGAGCCGCCAGGATTTCGGCGAGCCGTCAGAAATTATTATTTAAAATCGAGAGCAGGTAATTTATCAGCGGCGCCGCTGCCGCCAGGTCAAACAAGCATTAACCGCCGCCGATTAATACTCATCATAACGTTTTCCCGAACTGTCTTCGCCTTCGGCGAGGCTTTTTACTTCAATCAAGCCCTGCCCGCCTTCGGTCGAAAACGCGTCTTCGCCCTGTATTTCATTCCACTCCGCTTTTTCCGTTATCGGGTCAAACGGTTTTTCGCGCAGGTATTTCGCCTCGACCAGTTCGTCAATCGATTGCGGCAGCTTGCCTTTATCGGCGGAATACTGGTCTATCGAGTTTTCTATCTGGCGAATATTTTCTTTGAGGACGGTCTCCTTGGCGTGCTGCACGCTGTATTGATACGTCGGCAAGGCAACCGAAATCAGAATAATCATAATAAACATCGCAATCATCAACTCGAGCAATGAAAATCCCCGACAATTTTGTATTTTGAGTTTTGAATTTTGCATTTCAGCCTTACCAATCACTGTATTTCTCTCCATTCATCGCTTCGGCATCGGAACTGGAACGAACGTCGAAAACATTTATGTCGTCCCAGGCGTCCGTGCCTTTTTCCTGATAAGACGAGCGGATGCGCCAATCGGATTTGCCCGTCATCGGGTCAATCGGAAGCTCGCGCAGGTAAACTTTTTTCAAGTCCTTCGGCGCATCGTCAAAGACGATCGAGTCTTTGTCGTTAAACGCGCCGCCGGATTTTATGTTCAGACCGCGCGGCTTGACCTTCACGCCATCGACCAGAGATTCCAGCGTCGGCGGGTAACGGTCGACATTTTGCGTGTCGAAAATCGTGCAGTCGTCAATCACGACGCGGCTGCGCGGGTCGGTCGGAGCATTATTGCCGCCGCCGCCGCTGCCCGGAGGAACCGGATTAGTCGTCGTGACCGCGCCCTGCGGGCAGGCGCCGTATGTGTCGCGTTTGAATTCGTCGATCGCCAGCCGGATTTCCCGCAATGCTTCGCGGAGCTGCTGCTCTCGCTGCCGCTTGACGGCGTTTTGCGCCAGCGGCATCGTCGCGAAAACCATAATTGCCAGAACCGTTAAAGTAATGATGAGTTCGAGCAGCGTAAAACCGGAAGACGAAGACAGACGCGGCGACGCGGCGCGGCGGCAACGCGGCGAGAAAAATCTCCGCCTCGCCGTCTCGCTGCCTCGCCGCGTCTGTCTTTCTTTCAATTTCATATTAATACTTCAACTTAATACTTCAACTCGAAATTCTTTCCGTCCACCGTCAGAACATTCAGGATTTCCGTGTCCAGAGCGATTTGCGGCACGCCGGGCGTCAAGGCTTCGATTTCGACATAAGCCAGAATTCCCGAACTCGACGCGTTCGTGTCCCTTTCCGACGAAAGCGAAACGCGCATCATACCGCCCATATTCACAAAAGGCGTAACGGCGGTCTGAGCAGTACCGGCGCCGAAAACGTCTCCGAATTGAACGCTGCGCACGGCGACTTTCGCCGCGTCGAATTTCAAACCGAGTACGGCGGAACGAAACGATGATGCCGTCCTAATCTGCACGGCGATTTTCGTTTTTTCGCCCGCTTTCATTTCCGGCAAACCCGACAAAAGCTTCAATTCGGCTTTCGGCGCAATCGTTTCAGGATTGTTTTCCGTTTTCGGCGCGCTGGTTTGCGTCTTATTTTCCGGCGTGTCGGAAGTCGTATTTATCTGCAATGTTTTCACGCTCGTGTCAATCGGTTTCAAAATCGAAGGCACGCCGCGCGTTTCGACAATCGGATTTTCGGTTTTGTTTTCAGCCGTCACTTTGGCGTCGGTCGTCGCGGAATTTTGCGGCTGAGTCGTTTCCTTAGTTGTGGTCGGCGTCGTGCTCGATTTGACGTATTGCGGCACTTCCACGACTTTCTGGTCGGGAAGCTGTACGTTTGCCGTATTGCCCTGACGGCGCGCGTTGGCGAGCTGTTCCTCGCGCTCTTCCTGAATAATCATCGCTTCGAGCGAGCTGTTGGTCGGCGTCGCGATGCTGCCGGTCGGTCGCTCGACTTCGTCTTCCGGCAGAATGACCGGCGCGCGCAGAACGCGCGGCGTGACCGCAATGACGATATCGACCTGGCTGTCGTCCTTCGTCGGCGTGGCAAACAATCTGCCGATAATCGGAATTAATCCGAGCAGCGGCAAACCTTCCTTGCCTCTTTTTTCTCTGCTTTGCGCGACGCTTGCCAGCATTAAGGTGCGATTGTTTTGAATTCTCGCCGAACCTTTAATTTCTCTTTCGCCGAAAATCGGGTTTCTATTAACGCCTTCGCCCGCCAAATCTCTGGAAGTGATGGACATTTTCACCTGCACGTCCTGATTCGGGAAAATCAGCGGTTCAAATTCCAGCGTCAGACCGGTTTGCTCGTAGGTGATAACGTCGGCGATTGTGCCGTTATTACCGACGTTATTTCCCGTATTTACGTAACTTGCGCTTTTCACCGGAACGCGCTGACCGATTTTGGCGGTCGATTTTTCGTTATTGAAAGCGTGAACCTGCGTCGAAGCCAGCAATCTGGTGTTGCTTTTTCGCTGGAAAGCGGAAAGCGTCGAGCTGGGAAGCAAAATCGCGGTGGCGGCGCCCAATGGATTTGCCTTTAAAAGCTCCGTTCCGAGAGAGCTGAGATTTCCGCCGCCGAATATTGTGGAAGGCGTGGAAACGCCCAGACTGCTGAGCTGAGTTTCGTTGCCGATTTGGTTTCCGAGCCGCAGCAAATCCGTTTTGGAGACTTCGTAAATATTGACGTCCATCACGACTTCGGCGCGGTCTTTATCGAGCGAGCGGATTAATTTACCGATAATCTTGATGTTTTCTTCCGTGTCGCGAATCGTCAAACTGTTGGTCGCTTTGTCGATTAAAGGAATCGGCTGCGTTCTGCCGGGCTGCACGGGAATCGCCGCCTGCACGACTTTCGCCACTTCCGCCGGGTCGGCGTTTGCCAGATAAAACGTGCGCAGAACGAGCTGCTGAAAGCGCTGTCGATTGTTCTGGTTGGCGATCAGAACCGTGCGCGGTCCGACTCTCTGGAAAAACAAGCCTTCCTGCAAAAAGATGTAATCGAGCGCTTTCGCCGGAGTCACGTTGCGCAATTCGATTTTGACCTTGCGCTCGGTATTGGCGCGAAAGGTTTCGGTGTCGAAAAGAACATTTAAGTCCAGATGCTTCGCCAAATCTTTGATAAGAGACTGCAAATCGATGCCGGTCGGATGAATCACGTCAATCCATTTTTCCAGTTTTTGCGGCAGCGGTTCCGGCTGCTGCTGCTGGTAGCCGGTCGGAATCAGCTTGACGCCGGAAGTCGTATTGCCGCCCGCTTCGGTTCGGTTCGTATTATCCAATGCTTCCTGCAGGCGCAGCATTTTTTCCATCTGCGCTTTTGCCAGTTCGTTGACCGGGTCGTAGGCGTAAGACCGGCGGTAAGCCAGGTAAGCGCCCGCGTAATCTTTTTCTTCCGCCAGCGAATTGCCGCGCTTCATATACATCTGCGAAGCGTTAAACAAAGCCCGCGTGTAATGCAGCCGATACTCGGCGTTTCTGGGATTGTCGGCGACGGCTAAAGCAAATTCTTCGACCGCCTTGTCCCATTGCTCGGCTTCTTCGGCTTTCATGCCCGCCAGAAAATGTTTTTTGCCTTCACCGAGGGCTAAAACCGCCGTCGGCGAAAGCAGACAAAGCAACAAGACAAAGCTTATGCTGTAACGAAAGTAAGCAGGAATTTTCATAGTTTTAATCAGGAAAAATTAAATTTTCGTTTGTTAGATGCGAAACAGATGCATTTTCGCTTCAAAATTTTACACGCGAACTCGATTGCAAAGTTTCAAAAGTTTTCTCGGAAACACGCGGGCGATGGAAAAACTTATGACGTTAATTTTCAACCGATTGCGAAAAAAAAGCAACCGCGTTTTAATCGAGCGCCGATTAATTGCGACGAATCTGAATTTATCTTAATAAATCCCGAAAAATCTCGATAAATATAAATCCCGAATAATCTCGATAAATCGGCGTCCGGTTTTCTTTATCTGATTTCTTCGACAAAGGTGACGCGATTTATCTCGTAGAGAGTTGTCTGCCCGGCGTAAACTTTTTTCAGTGCCGAATCGCGCAAGCTCGCCAAGCCTTCTTTTTCCGCGCGCCGGCGAATTTCCGAGCCGGGACGCCGCTCGACAATCATCTCGCGAATCGTGTCGGACATATCCAGAAGCTCGTGAATCGCCGTTCTGCCGCGATAGCCCGTGTGATTGCAGGCGTCGCAGCCGACGCTCATAAAAATCCGCTTGTCGGCGACCGCCGCGGGCGGCAAGCCGGAATCGCGCAATTCTTCTTCCGTAGGCTGGTAAGCGCGCTTGCAGGTCGAGCAAAGCTTTCGCACCAGACGCTGCGCCAGAACGCAG
>DASVRL010000172.1:0-2183 GCA_036388635.1 Pyrinomonadaceae bacterium | reverse complement strand
CGATTTTCATATTTTTTTGGATTAGGTTTGAGCAATTACGAATTAAAAATTACAAATTACGAACTGGAAGAAATAATCTTCGAAGCCGGGCTTTGACCTCTGAAAAAATCGGATTTATAAAGGTTGAAACTCAAAAATCGCAAGTCGGTAATTCGTAATTTTTAATTCGCAATCGAAACCGAACTGACACTTACTATCGCAAGATTCTACTGCAACTAAGGTCAAAATAAAAAGCGTAAGGAAGTTTTTCCCTACGCTTTCAAAAAACCCTTCGGAAAACCGGAATTTATTACATCGGCGAAGGCTCGAAAGTTTCCAGAATCGTTCTCAATTCGCCTTTCTCGCCGACGTCTTCGACCGATTGCACGTTTGGCGAAAGCGGCGTCGCCAGCATCGTGATGACAAAACCGCTTTTGATGCCCTGCCGCATCGCCGGCATAAACAAACGCCTGCCGAAAATCTTGATGCTTTCGCCCTTGTTCGATTCGATTGTGCCTTCAAATTTCATTTCGTAAACTTTCCAGCCGCCGTTGATAATTTTTTCGCCTTCGGAAACGAAACGGTAATTCGGAATCTGCTCGGCGAGTCTTTTATTCGTTTCTTTAATGAGCGTCGGAAATCCTTCGCGGTCGGCTTTAAAAGTTCCCTTGCTCTTGTAAAAAGAAACCAGCATCTGCTCGACCGGAATGCCGTTTTCATTCGTCCGGGCGACGTCGGCAAAATTTTTCTCGCTCGGCGTTTTCACCCATTCCTTCGGATAATAAAACGAAAATCCGCGATAATAAGTCGCTAAATCGCCTTGCAGATTTTCCCGCGTGTTTTGAAAATACTCGGTGTTCGGCGGCGGCAGAACTTTGCGTTCCCCCGGCGGCAGCTCGATGTCCGGCGGCAGGGCGGGAACGGCGTTTGTCGCGACAGTGCCGCCGACCGGCGCATTTGAATTTTCCTGCGTCGCAACCTGATTTGCCGGCGTAAAGCTGGGTTGACTCGGCTGATTCAAAAAATAATACCAGGTCGCCCAGAGACCCAAAACGAGACCGAGCAAACCCAAAACGGAAACGCGCATCCAGGATTTACTCGCCACTTTCATCGGTTCGGGCGAGCGTTTTTCCCAGGGCAAATCTTCCGTCGACTTTATATTGTCTTCCGTCTCGATTTTTTCTTCGACCGCCGGTTCCGGCGCGGCGGCGACGACGGCGGCGGCGCTCGTTTCTTCGGCTTCGTCGTCGATGAATTCGATTTCGACGTCGTCCAGCGAGGTGTCGGCGGAAATTAACGGCTGATTTTCAAAAATCTTTTCCGCTTCTTCCGGTCTGGGCGCGGTCGGCGCGCCCGCCAAAGCATTAAAAAATGCGTCACCGAAATCGCGCGCTTTCGGATAACGCTCCGACGGTTTATAGGCGAGAGCTTTTTCCAGAATCTGGTCGACCGCTTCCGGCGCGTGCGGCAAATCGAGCCGCAGATTCGTCGGCTTGAGGCTCAAACCTTTTTTCTGCGCGGCGATTAAATCGTTGACCGAACCGGCGGCGAACGGCAGGCGATTGGTCAGCATTTGATAGGCGATCACCGCCAGGCTGTAAATATCGCTGGCGAAAGACGGCATTTTTCCTTCGAGCTGTTCGGGCGATTTATACGCCGGATTATCCGCAAGCTGCCTGCCGTCGGAAACCGCAAAATCGGTGACTTTGATTAGTTCCGTGCCCGCCTCGTTGACGGTCAGAATAATATTTTCCGGTTTTAAATTGCGATGCAAAACGCCGTTTTGATGAACTTCGCTCAGCGCGTAAGCCGCCTGCCGGACGATTCGCGCCGCGCGCAGAACGTTAAACTGTCCGGTCTGCTGCAATTTATCTTTGACCGATTTGCCCGTGACGTATTCCGTGATAATAAAAGGCTTGCCTTCCAGCAGTTCGCCCGAATCAATCAAACCGGCGACGTTCGGATGATTCAGGTGCGAAAGCGAAACTCTTTCTTCGGCGAAAATCCGGCTGGCTAAATCTTCCGTGTCTTCTTCCATCAAAACGCGGACGACGACCTTTTTTTCGGGCGACAGTTTATCCTGCGCCAGATAGGAAATGCTGGTTTCGTCCTGCCCGATTTTTTCCGTCACCTGATAGCGACCTTTGACGGTTTGCCCCAAAAGAACGTTCGGTTTTTCCCACGAACTCGCAGGTCTGCCCGTC
>DASVRL010000171.1:0-11234 GCA_036388635.1 Pyrinomonadaceae bacterium | reverse complement strand
GGCTTATATGCGGACCTAATTTAGTTTCTGAATTTAAGGAGAAGCCGTAAAAAGCACATCGCTTAGTTCTTCTGTAACCGATAAAACTTGTGTCGACGGCACAAATTGATAGCGTTTGTGTTGCGTGTTGATAATGTAAATTTGTCCGGCTTGGACATTACTAAACTGGAAATAGCCGAGCGCGTTGGTCAACGCGGTTTGTGTTTCGCCGGATGCACTGGTCAGGGAAATGCGCGCTTTGTAAATGCCGCGTCCGTTCGCCGCGAGCACGCGCCCGCCGACCGAAACCGAAGCGGCAGTCGGCGCGAACGTCGGCGTGAATTCCGAAGTATTGCCGTTCGCATCCGAGGCGGTTGCCGTCAAACGGTCATTCGGAGCAAAGCCGAGCGCATTGATGTCGCCGAGATTGACTGTTTTTACCTGCTGCGACGCGTTGTAATCGGCTTCGGTATAATAACCGAAGCCTAAAAACTTTTCGCCCTCGCCGGAAGCGTCCGCCTTGAAAAACTCGACGTAGATGCCGTTTGTTCCGTAAGCCGAATTTGCTGGAGCCGAATCAACTTTGAAACCCACAATCAGTTCGTTGTTGACGATTTGTCTGGAAACGATGTCGGGATAGTTTTGCAGATTGTTTGCGCCGCTGTCCGGGTCAGCCGGGTCATTAGGCGTGTGACCGTCTTCGCCGATGTCGATGCCCAAACCGACGTTCCCGAAAATGCGGTTCGGGTCGATCAGATTTCCGCTGCCGGCATTATTCGCAAGAGCGATTCCCTGGCTGCCGTTAAACGCGACCACGTTGCCGGAGTTCGGTTCTGTTCCGCCGATGATATTATTAAAAGCTCCTGTCCCGACGAAAATCCCGGCTCGCGTATTGCCGAGCGCGCTCGCGCCGTCGGCTTTGGTTCCGATGTAATTTCCTGAAATGCGGTTTTGAGAAGCTGCGCCTGAGAGCGAGACGCCGACCAAGCCGTTTGCAGAGATGATGTTTCGCGCCAGCGGAATATCGCCGCCGAAACCGCCAATCAATGTCGTCACCGCGCCCTGAAGCAAAATTCCCGACTGTAAATTCGGAATGGCGTTGCTGCCGCCCGCGTCGGTGCCGATAAAATTTCCCTGAATTTTATTTTCATACGGGGCGATTGCGCCTGTCTGCGCTCCAATCTGAATATTGATTCCGTTGATTCCGTTGCCGGAAATCACGTTGCCGGCGCTTGCGGTTGCTCCGCCGATTAGATTATTGTTCGCGCCATTTGCCAGTGCAATCCCGAATCGGGTGTTCGGCACGGCGGCTGTTCCGTTTGAATTTGTGCCGATAAAGTTTTTCTGAATGACGTTAAAGGCGGGATACGCCGTCGGTGTCGGCGAGAACGGGACGATGGAAATGCCGACTTGATTTCCGGAGATGGTGTTTGCCGTAACAGTAGTTTCCCGACCGTTAAGAAAGACGCCCGCTTGCCCGTTCGCGAGAGCCGTATTGCCCGCGCCCGTCGTTCCGATTCGGTTGTTGTTGATGATATTTTTCAGCGGCAGAGCGTCGCCTTCCGCGAGCGGGTCGAGCACGACGCCGTATTCGGTATTACCGGAAATGATGTTGTTTATCAATTCGTTTTCCGAACCGGCTATTTTAACGCCGTTGCGATTAGGTTTCGGAGACGTTCCGCTAATGGCGGTGCCGATAAAATTTCCACGGATTTTGTTGCGAACGGCGGTTTTTTCCATCACAACTCCATCAAACGAATTGCCGCTGATAAAATTGTTAAAGCCGATCTCGCCCGTGCCGACTTCAGTCGCTTCGGCAGTGCCGATCACGATGCCGAAATCGTTGCTGAAATCATCGGTATTCGGGGCAATGCCGATAGTATTTCCGTAAATTTTATTGTTGAGCGTTTGCGTGACCAGCGCCGCCGAAGTTTGAGCCGCGCGATTCGATTTTCCGGCTAGAGGCGAAGGCGTGTCGCCGATAAAAATTCCGATGTCGTTGTTTCCGATGACATTGCGGCTGGACGTTTGGCTGTTGACCGTCGCCTCGCCGCCGATGGTGTTATTCGACGCGCCGTTGATTTCCACTCCGACTTCGCAGCCCGCGATGACGTTGCGCGAAATCGTGTTTTCGTTTGCATTTCCGTTGATATGAACTCCGTGCGAATCGCCTTGAATAAAATTCGCTTCGTCGGCGGCGGTTCCGCCAATCCTGTTGCGCGAAGCCGAGGTGGTAATTTTAATTCCGTCCTGAAAGTCGCCCGCCGGCACGACGGCGTTGACGTTGACGCCGATGTCGTTTCCTTTGACGACATTGCCGGAAGCCAGCGAAGAGGCTATCAAAACCTGCGAAAGGCGGTTGCCGGCGATAAAATTACTCGCTCTGTCCGCATTATTCGCGACGGTTCTCGTGCCGCCGATTTGATTTTCCCCGCCCAATATCAAAACACCGACTCTCTGTCGTCCGGTCTGGTCAGCGGTTACACCGTCGGCAAACAAGCCGATGTAGGATTTTTCCAGCCGGTTTTGATTGCTGTAAAAGACGATTCCGGTGTCGGCGAAACGATTGATGATGAAGCCCGTAACCGTCGAACCGTCGCTGCCTCCGCTGAAAGCTAAACCGTCGGAAACTGCTCCGGCATTCGCGCCGTTCAGCTCAATCAGCGGCGAGTTTGAGTAACCGGGCTGCGTTGTCGCATCGATAGAAACTTTTTCCGTGATGCTCGGCAAAGGCGTTGTCGGCGCGATTGTTTTCAAACCGCCGCTCGGAATATTAAAATTAATTAAATCGAATCCGGCGCGGGCGTTCGCCGTCTGAATCGCGGCGCGTAAGCTGCACTGCGAGCCGGTCGTATCGGCGTCAACGTCGCAAATGCCCTCGTTCGGATTCGCGTCCGGCTGGTCGGTGTCGATGTTGACGATTATCGGCACCAGACAAGTCGGCGCTATCATCTCCAGAATTTCCTGTTTACTTAAACCGCCTGCTCCGCCCGTACATTCTCCGGCGGCGCAGGAAAATTCGCTCGTGTTGCCTTGAGCGTCGGTTGCGGTCGCCGTGATTTTTTGGTTTGCGGCGACCGGCGCGGTCGAAGTAAATTCAAAAGTCGTCACGCCGTCGCTGTCGGTGACGATTGTTTTCGAGCCGAGATAAGTTTCGCCTTCGCCGTATTTGGTCGGGTCAGCGGTCGTATTAGAATAAAAATCGAGCGTAAAACTGCTCGAAGGCGTGCTTTGCAAACCGCCGCCGACGGTGACAGTGCCGGTTTCATTAAAAACCGGAGCGGTCAGAACCGGAAAATTCTGCAAACGGTTCGGTCCTTCATCAGCATCCAGACAATCATTCGGCGTCACGCCGTCGCTCGTCCCGAATTCGTAAAAGCTAGTCAATTCGATGCCCAGCCCGCCGTTATCGGCGATTGAGTTTCCGACGATTTTATTGCCTTTAGTCAGCAGAGAATTGCCGAATGAAGTTTCATAAATCAAAACTCCGGCTTTGCCGTTGTTTTTGATGAAGTTGGCTTCATTCTCCGCCGTGCCGCCGACTTGCGTGTTGACGCCGCGAACGACGATTCCATTGGAAAGATTGGCGAGCGGCGCGCCGGTCTTGTTCAGCCCGACGTAATTATTAAAAATTGAAGCTTTGCCGGTGCCCGAAACTCTGATTCCGCCGCCTTTATTTCCCGCAACGACATTACGCGCCAATGGGTTCACGTTTCCGATAAAGCCGCGTGAGAAATCAGCCGTAAAAACAGTAATCCCGTGACCGGTAATATCATTATTTCCTCCGGTGTTGTTGGGAATACCGTTGATGCCGTCCGCCGAAGTGCCGACCAGATTTCCGACAACAAAGAACTGTGTGTTATTAGAGGCATTTCCGCCGCCGCGCTGCACCAATACTCCGCCGCCGCTGTTGCCTGAAATTAAATTGCCGCCGGAGGCTTGACTGCCGTCCTGAAAGGTAAAAACCGCGCCGATGAAAACGTCATTATCGAAGAAAGAGAAAACTCCGTTGCCGTTGTTCGGCAAAGCCGCCGACCCGTCCCGGTTTGTCCCGATGTGATTATTGGTGATGAGAACCTGCCCGAAACCGGAACGTCCGACGCCTCCGACGCCGTTACCTGAAATCAAATTACAAAATCCGGTGCAAGCTCCTGCGGAAGTCGTTCCGCCAATCGCACCGACATTGACGAATTCGCCGACGCCGGGACTGATATAAACCGTTTCCGTAACGATGACAAGCCCGCTCGGTATGTTGCGCTGGTCGTTGGGTAAAGCGACTATTCCGCTCGGGTCGGTGCCGATATTATTGCCGGCGATCTGGCAATAGCCGGGAGCGAAACTGCTGTCTTCCTTCAAACACCAGACCGCGTCGTGACCGTTGCCCGAAATCGTGTTGCGTCCCGTTTCGGTAATAGAACCGAGAATCGTGCGCGTGGATGGGTCAAACCGAATGCCTTGCGAGCAATTGCCGAGCGCGGCGTTTCCGTCGGAGGTCGTGCCGATTTTATTGCCCTTAAAATTATTGTCGAGCGTGAGCAGTTCCTCTGTGTCGGGCGCAGTCAGCAACGCGACTTTGATGCCCTCGCCGACACACCTGTTCTGCCCGCTCACCGGAACGCCGTTGCCGGAGACGACGTTGCCCGCACCGGCTTCGTCACCGCCGAACGTATTATTTTTGCCGGCGAAAAAGACGCCGAAGGAATTAGAGATTTTCAGCGCTCCCGAGGCGTTTGTACCGATATAATTACCTTTGATCAGATTGCGGTCGCCAGCCGTGATGCTTAAACCGGCTCCGACCTTATTTGCGGCAGGATTGCCGTTTCCCGACATCACGTTTCGGGCTTGCGCGTTCGTGCCGCCGACGCGATTGTCGTCAGAATCGAAAATATTCAAGCCGGTCGCGTCGTTGCCTGTATCAAGCTCGCCCGCCGGATCCGTGCCGAGGAAATTTCCTTCAATAATATTAGCGCGGCTGTATGTATCTCCTTCGTAATTGAAAATGGAAATACCGCTGCCGCCGATTTGGCTGCCGCCGTCCGAAACGCTTTTGAATTCGTTAATCGCCAGTCCGCGGATGACTATTCCGCTTCCGTTGATTCGCAGACCGTCTCCCGCACTTCCGAGATTCGCGCCTTTAATTTCAATCAGCGGTTTACCGTTAAAACCGGGCTGTGTCGTGCCGTCAATCGTGACAGTGTCTTGAATAATCGGCAATTCAGAGGTCGGGGCGATAGTTTGAATTCCGCCGCCTGCGATGTTGAACGAAATAGCGTCCGTGCCCGCCGTTTGATTCGATAAAATAATCGCGCGCCGCAATGAGCACGGCTCTGCTCCGCTGCAAGCTCCGCTGTTTGAATCGTCGGTCGTATTGACCACGAAAGTCTGCGCGGGCGCAGTCATCAGGACGGACGGAACAATCGAGTTTTCGCGCAATACAACCAAATCGCTCAGCGCGTCGGCGTTCAGGCGCATCGGCAGAATCGACGTCGGAATAGTTTCGGACTCAAATGAAATCAATTCGGTTAATGGTCTTCGGTCTTCGGTCTTTGAGTTTTGGGAGAGCAGATGAATTTGTTTGGCGTTTGTATCGAGAACAGCTAGTTCGTCTTTACCGGAATCCGAAACGCGCACAGTAGTGAGCTTTTCCGCGTTCATCGAAGACGCCGCGCTTGATAATCGAGCGTCCGTGGCGAGCGTTTGCAAAGTCCACCGGGACAGCGGCGCGGAGACGCGCGGAGAAATCGTTTTCAAAAATTCGTCTTTCGTCCGGGCGCGTGATTCTTGGCGGCGTTTTAAATCTTCGCCAGTCAATTTTGCTCGTTCTTCCGCGCTGAATTTCTTTAATGAAATGGATGAATTTTCGCTTCGGTCAAGCAAAAGTTTCCCGCGCTCTTCTTTATTCATCAGCAAACCAGATTTCTCAGCCGTCTCCGCGTCGCCCGGCAAATCGTTTGCATAGACGGCAAATCCGCTGGCGTTAAAATCCGCCGGAACAAAAGCCGGCTTTTCCTTTTCAGCGTTTTGAAGATGCAAACTAATTGTTTTGCGAGGTTTGCCGTTTTCGTGCTCAAGAATCTGCAAGCTGCCGTGAGAAGTCAAAATTGCCAGATTGTCGCCGCGCTTTTCAGTAAATTTGCCGACCGCTAATGCCGAAATGTGAAAAGGCAAAATCCTCGTTTCGACTATCGCCGCCGGACGTTTAATGTCATATTCCTCCAGCAAATCCCAGGGGTAAGCCTGCCCGCGACCGTGAATAATGCTCAAACGGCTTCCGCTCGCCGCCGCTACGTCAGCATAAAAATCTTCGTCCAAATTGCCGATTGCCAAATCGGTCGCCCGCGCCGCCAGTTTGATCGCTTCTGGTTTGTATTTAAACGCGCCTTCGGGATGTTCAAAAACCAGAAGTCGTGCGCCTTTCTGGTCGGAGACGGCAATTGCTAAATCCGTCTGCCCGTCGGCGCGTCCGATTTCACCGGCTTTCAATGCCGTTATCGCGCCGTCAATCGGAATTTGCAAATCCGGCGCAAAATTCCCCGCTCCGTCGCCGGCGAGCAGATGCAGGAACACGTCTTCATTTTGGGCGACAATAACATCGGAGTGACCGTCGGCATTAAAATCCCCCGCCACGAGAAAGCCCGCTTCGACAGTTATTTGGGAGACTTGCGAAACGCTTAAAAATGGAGTGACGGTTACTTTCTCGTTTTTTTGTATCTGAGTTTCTTGCCGCCTGCTTCGGGCTTCCGGGTCGTTCGGATAAATCGAATCGGCGTTGCCGCGATAAAGTTTCAAAAAACCGGCTTGGTCAATACTAATAAGGTCGGCAGTGCCGTCTGAGTCGAAATCTGCTGAAGCTAATAACTTCGGATTGGAATTGGCGTTTTGATTTTCGCCGCCGACAAATTCCAAATCTATACCGTCGGCAAAATTGACTTGCCGTGAACCGCGCCATAGCGGGCGAATCGAAATCGTTTTTTCGACATCTTTCCGCTTAACGGCTTCATTATCCGATTGAGTCTGCGATGAAACAGCTTCCAAAAAAAATGCGGACGACGATAACGCGGCAACCAGCAAAAAATATATATAACGCATCTCCAAACCTCGTTTTTCTATGAATAATGAGAACTCTTGAGCGGGCTGAAACGACTGCAAGTTTTCTTTCTGTCAACTAACGCGAGAGATGACAGCGAAAACTGACACGCCGCGCGAAAAAAAATTTTGAAAATGGTAATTTGACAGTTGCAATCGACGCCGCACGCGGAAACAAACCGCTATGAGTGACGAGATTCGGAAAAATTTCTCGCTTCTCCGGCAATCGCTTTTTCGGCTGATTTCTTTTATGTGTTTTTTATTGCCGAGTCGAGCCGTAAGTTCAATCAGCCGAATATTCGAATTAGAAAAGTAGATTAAGAAGAACCAGCGAAAGATAATTATTCGATTTACGATGAAATAATTACGAATATCCGACCCAAAACCGCCCGTCTGAAACGCAAGGACTAATCCGCGCTCTTACCAAACAAACACAAAACTTTCTGTTCCATAGCGGACAGAATAACCGATGCGGAAAATTTTATTATTTAGCTAGATGAAAAAGCGAGGTATTGTTTTTTTCGGCGCTTCGGTCTCCAGCCGAAGCGCGCTGAAATTAATTGGGCATTACCGATTAATTATCCAGACGGGCGCAATATCTTTTAACAAAACGGCAGACATTATAAAAGAAAAGGAACCATTCCTATGCTGGCAATGAATTATCGCGGACCGCGGCGCGTCCGCATCGACCATAAACCCGAGCCGGAGATTTTGCATCCTCAGGATGCCGTCGTGCGGGTCACGCGTTCCTGCATCTGCGGCTCTGATTTGCATTTATACAATGGCTCCGTGCCGGATACGCGCGTCGGCATGACGTTCGGACACGAAGTCACCGGCATCGTCGAAGAAATCGGACCGCAGGTGCAGAAACTGAAAGTCGGCGACCACGTTTTAGTGCCGTTCAACATCGCCTGCGGAAAATGCGTCTTCTGCCGGCAGGAGCTTTACGGAAATTGCCACGAATCCAATCCGGAAGCGACAGCCGTGGGCGGCATCTTCGGTTACTCGCATACCGGCGGCGGTTACGAGGGCGGACAAGCCGAATATGTCCGCGTTCCTTACGCGGATGTCGGTCCGACCGTCATTCCGGAAAATATGCACCCGGACGACGCCGTACTGCTGACGGACGTTGTCCCGACCGGATATCAGGCGGCTGAAATGGGCGGCATTCAACCGGGCGACACAGTGGTGGTTTTCGGCGCGGGTCCGGTTGGAATTATGGCGGCAAGATGCGCGTGGCTCTTCGGTGCGGGTCGCGTGATTGTGATTGACCATATCGAATACCGTCTCGAATTTGCCAGAAATTACGCGCCTTGTGAAGCTTATAACTATAAGGAACTGGACGATGTCGTGGTGTTTATGAAACAGACCACGGATTGGTTGGGCGCGGACGTCGTTATCGACGCGGTCGGTGCGGAAGCGACCGGCAGGGCAATGCAGACTCTGCTCGGCAAAACGCTGCATATGGTGGGCGGCGCGGCAACCGCTCTGCACTGGGCGATTAATTCGGTGAAAAAAGGCGGAATCGTCTCTATCGTCGGTGTGTATGGACCGATTGATACGCTCGTGCCGATCGGAAACGTCGTGAATAAAGGTCTCACCATTCGGGGAAACCAGGCGTCGGTCAAAAGGCTTCTGCCGCGATTGATCGAGCACGTGCAGAATGGCATTCTCGACCCGAAAGCGCTGATTACCCATCACATTCCTTTGGAGGAAGTCGCGGACGCCTACCGGATGTTTTCCGCCAAACTAGACAATTGCATCAAGCCGGTGTTAATTCCGCCGTCAGCCAGAATTTAGGAAGGAGCGAATCGAAATGGAAGACCAAGCTAAAGACATCGATATTAAAGTCAGAGACGTAGAAAATATGGTTATAAACCCGTCGCAGGTCAGAGGATGGGGCGTCGACGCCGATCCGGAAAACGACCCGACTTACCCGATGAAGAATCGCAATAACGGAGAGCACGCCGGCTACAGCTGGCAGCGTCCTGCGCAGCAACCGGTGAACGTAGAAATTCTGCATTCGAACGAGCGCCCGAACGTCTCAGCCACATTCGGAACCTCGACGCCGCCTTCGGGACTGAGCGGAGCAATTCGCCGCGCGGCTTTCAAATACAGCGAAAACAGTTACGGACATTGGCTGCCGCTGATGCTGGCAGATCGAATCGGCGTCGTCGAAGGCGTCGTCGACGATTTGGCGCGCGGTCACGTGCCTAACATCTTCGGAGAAATGGGCTTGAAGGCGGAATGGAAACACAACCGAAAAAAATTGGTAACCCGCGTTCTGATTGGAGCGGCTATCGGCACAGTCGCCGTCGCTGTTCTGCGAGGCGGCAGGAGAAATGCTTCTCAGACGGAGTAAAAGACTGAAAAGGATTGAGTCTAAACAAGCCTTTATCAGGATTTGTATTTTCTAAAATTTGAAGAAGCCGCGAGCGGGCTCCTGAGATTATAAGATGTCGTCGAAAGAAGATTTTATAACGGCGGCTGAACTGGACTTCGGTTAGAATCCGCGTATTACGGCACAATTCCATCTTATCTAATAAGAATCAACTGTTATTTAATAATTCAAACGATGTATCAAAAACGACCCTATTTGATACATCGTTTGAATTTATATAACGCACATAAAAAAATAAGTTTATCCGAAAATCTTCTCCGAAATTGCAGAACTAAATTCAATAAATCAGGACGATTTGAACCTCATAAAAAGAGTGTCCGTAAACCGGAGTTTTCGGACATACGGATTGCGTGAAAATATCCGCAACTAGTTCTACGCAAATTTTGTTTCATCCTTGAAACGTAATCTTGCGCTTAAAACTCAATCGTGTTACTCTCATAATCCTTTTACCATTTTCAAATTTCAAAATTAAGGAGCGATTCGTTTGATGAATTTCGAGGAAATTACAAATGATTTTATCGGTACATGGACAGGCGAAAGTACATTGTATTTAAGTTGGCTGCCGTCGCCGGAATTTCACTCGTCGAGTGAATTAACAGCCGCAACGGTAGTCAGAGATAAATTTCTGACTTTCAATTACACCTGGGAACACGAAAAGACAGCACACGAAGGTTTGTTGCTCGTCGGGTATGATTCGAAACAGAAAATCTTCAACGGCGCGTGGGTTGATTCCTGGCATTCAAATGTGAAACCGTTAATTTTGTCGGGAAATGTCGACGAGCAAGGAGAAATTGATCTGCGGGGCAATTACGAAGTGCCGAATCATCCCGATTGGGGATGGCGCATTGTTATCGGCACGTCGGAAAGTAATCTGCTGATAAAAATGTATAATATCAGTCCCGAAGGAGAAGAGGATTTAGCAGTGCAATCCGATTACAAAAGGCTGCTTCAACAGGCAAAGTAAACAGAGAGAATTGTTAAAAGCTCATCCTACAAACCGAAAATAAAAGGCGGGCACGGTAACCATCCTTTTATTTTTAAGCTCGTTCAGATATGGACGGGCTTTTTTTATTTTTTGATTGCTAACCATTATATTGAAATTGATTTGACGGGCGCGGACGGAGACGACTTCGCTCAGGCTGGCTTATGCCAAAACAATCGGCTTTCTAACCGGACTGACTCAGGGGCGAAAGAGAAAATTTTCGCTTGATGCGCCAAAAATATACGTCGTAGTTATTTTCCGGTTCGTGCATACTGGTTGGCTGCCTGCGGTTATGGAATTGACAACCGCCGCGATAAATTTAATGCTTAGTCGTTTAACCTTATTATAAAGCATATTTTAATATGACAACACCGGCATACCCGGCGGCGAAATCGGCTTCGTTGACGCTCGAGCATTACTTTACTCGTCATCTTCGGGAAGTAAAGCTACAGGGCGAGAGCGATTTAGCCGCCAAACCTGATTTACAGGCGATTGAGGCGATTATCGATGCGGCTTTCTGGTCCAGTCTCCAGCGCCACGAGGGTTATTTTCCGAAGATATCTCTTGCCTTTCTGCCGCCCGCGCAGGCGGGCGCGCCGCTCGTTTTCGAGCAGTCTCTGGCGCTTGAACCGGTATCCTTAACCAGACTGGCTCCGGCGGTCGAGCGTCCCGGAATTCATCTCGGCGTGTGGCGCAAAGGAAACGGGCTGGAAGTTTGGGGAACGACGCGCACGCTGCCGAGATTTTGTTTCGTGCTGGAAGTAGTCGAACCGGGTCTGCTGGTCG
>DASVRL010000170.1:0-13345 GCA_036388635.1 Pyrinomonadaceae bacterium | reverse complement strand
GGCATCAGCGGCACCGGAACGCGCAGCTTTGCCACGAACGAATCGGGCGTCATCTACGCCAACCAGACAGCAGCGGCGCCGACCTTCAACGCGACGACTCGTGCCGTCACCAACGGTTCACCCGTCAACCCGTAATTCGCTTAAACCGAATTTAGCTTAGGATACAAGCAGAATAAGCTTCAAAACTTATTCTGCTTGTTTTGCATAAAAAACCCGCTTCAGAAACTTATGAAAATGCAGAGCGCAAAATCGAGAAACTTCTTTCATTTTGCGCTTTGCATTTTGAATTTTGCATTTTTGACCTATGCTTAATTATTCAACCGCCAGGTTCAGCCCCGTTAATTTATGGATATTCGCGCTCTGGTTCGCGCTGCTCCTGCTTCCGCTGCTCAGAATCATTCCCAATCCGGCGAGCGTCACCGGCAATCCGTGGAAAATCGAATTGTTCGCCTCGTTTTTTCTCTGCCTCGCCGTGTTCTGGGTTTTGCTGAAAAGAATTCGTTTCGAAGTAAATTTGCCCGTGCTGGTTCCGTTTCTGTTATTTATCGCGTGGAGCGGCATTTCCTTTTTCTGGGCTGAAAGCGGTCAAGCCGTCGCTCACCACACGCTCGTCTGGGCGAGCTACCTGCTTTTTTATTGTGTTTTTCTGTATCTTTTAAAATCTCAGTCGAACCGCACAGTTTTATTCGCCGCCCTTGCCGTCGCTTTTTTGATAATCGCTTTTTCGTGTTTTTTCGATTCCGTGACGGTCGCCGATTTCGCCGCGGACGAAGGACATTTTCGCACCCGTTACGCCAGGTACGCAGAGGTGTTGGCGATGCTCTCGCCGCTGTTCTGGGCGTTGTCTCTACAGGTTAAAAACCGGAAAAACCAATTTATTTTTCTGGCAATCGGCGCGGCTTTCTGGCTCGGCGTAATGTTTTCGCTCAGCAAAGGCGCGTTTGTCGCCGGAATTTGCGGTTTCGCCGTATTTTTTGCCGCTTCTTTAATTTTCCCGAAAAAAATCTACGACCGCCGAAAAATCGCCGTTCTGTTTGTCGTCTGGATGGTTATCACCTGCGCCTCGCAAATATCTTTCACGCCGCATTCAAATACTCCGACGACCGCCGATTACATCGCCGGAAGAAACGCCGAACAACACCGAAACACGACTTCGATGCGGGTTTTCACCTGGAAAATCGCGCAGCAGATGTTCGTCGACCATCCTTTGAACGGCGTCGGCGCGGACAATTTCGGGCTGGAATTTAAAAACTCCCGCATCAATTACGCGGCGCAAAATCCGGACGACGAGCTGCTCGTCGTCGCCGAAGATTATATGGTCGAGCGCGCGCACAACGAGTTTTTGCAGATATTCGCCGAACTCGGCATCGTCGGCGCGATGATTTTTCTTTCGCTCGTCGGCGGCTTTCTGTTTTTACTGGCAAAGGCTTTCGTCGCCAATAGTTATCGTTTTTCGCCGCTTTTGTGGGCTTGCATCGCCGGTTTCTGCGGCTTTTTCGTTTCTTCGATGTTCAGCTCGTTTTCGTTCCGCGTCGTTCAAAACGGCATCGCTTTCTTTTTCGTGCTGGCGCTGGCGACGTATGAAATGCAGAAGATTTTCCGCAAAAAGAAAAAGCCGCAGCCGACCTTTGCGCTCCAGCCGAAACCCGTTCTGGCTTTTTCCTTCAGCTTCGCAGCGTTGTTTTTCCTCATTTCCCTTTCCGCCAACGTGAGCAATTACTACGTTCTGAGCGCCGAAAAAGCGGAAGATTTTGCCGAAGCCGAAGATTTTTACCGGCAGGCTATCCGGCTCAATCCGCGAAACGCCTCGGCTTATTTTTCCTACGGGCAACAGCTTTATTTTAAAAAGCAGCCGGAAAAAGCCGTGCCGATGCTCGAAAAAGCCATCGAAAACGGCTTGGACGTCAGCATCGCCTATTCTTATTTAGCCTCCGCTCAGGCAGCGGCACAAAACTCTCAGGCGGCTGAAGAAACAATCGCTGAGGCTCTCAGAATTTATCCCCGCTCGACCTTCCTGCGCGTTCGGTACGCGGCTCTTTTAGAGAAAAAAGGCGAGACGGAAAAATCTGACGAGCAACTGGAAATCGCCCGCCGCATTAACGACAAACAGGCGAACAGCTGGCAGGAATTACTGACGAACGGCGCGACCGCGACGGCATTAAAAGCCAGAAGCGACGAAAAAATCCTCCCGCCGCACGAACTGCTGCCGACCGCCTGCCTTTATGCCGTGCTCGACGAACAGGCGGTCGAAAACCGCTTTCCCCGCGATGGACTGGTGTCAGCTAACAAAGAAAATTTTGCCGCAGAGAATTTTAAGTAAAAAGTAAAAGATAGAAAGTAAAAATCTCTTCGCGCTTCCGCCTTTTCACTTTTTACTTTCGCCTTAAAAAATCCGCTTTTTCTGTGATAAGATATGAACGCTGTAGTAGCCGAAGACGTTTTCTCAAAGCCAAATCCGCAAACGATGCCGATTCCCGAAAATCAAAACAGTGTTTTCCGAAGGATTTTTTCCATCGCCCGAAACACTTTTCGCGAAGCCGTGCGCGACCGTGTTTTATATAATCTGGTCGTTTTTGTGCTGCTCATCACGGCGAGCGCGATTTTTCTCGGCGAGCTGACCGCCGGGCACGAAGCGCGCACCATCGTCAATCTCGGTTTGAGCGCGATGCTGCTTTTCGGCGCATTTATCTCGATTTTCGTCGGCGTCAGCCTGGTTTCAAAAGAAATCGAAAAGCGCACGGTTTTCGCGATTTTCGCCAAGCCGATCGGGCGCGGCGAGTTTATCATCGGAAAATATCTGGGCTTGTGTCTGACTCTTCTGGTCAACGTTTTAGTAATGGGCATCGGCGTCAGCCTGGCGATTTTTTTCGTCGGCGGCGGGCAGCTGGCGCTGTCGATTTGGGGCGCGGTTTTTCTGATTTTTCTCGAACTCGCGATTTTAACCGCCGTCGCCATTTTATTTTCTTCGTTTTCCTCGCCCGCCTTAAGCGCGCTGCTGGCATTTTTTGTTTTCGTTATCGGGCACTTCAGCGCCTCGCTGCGCGATTTAGCCGAGCATTTAGGCTCGGGTTTCGCCCGCGTTTTTTTCGGGGCTTTTTATATTATCCTGCCGAATCTTTCGCATTTCAGCTTTATTACAAACGCCGCGCACGGCGACGTGCCGAACGGCGCGATGCTCGGCGGCGCGTTTCTTTATGCGGTCGTCTACGTCGTAATTCTGCTGACCATCACGACGCTGGTTTTCAGCCGACGAAATTTTAAATAATTTCAAACCGCATTGACACGGAGAAAGAATTAACAGCGATGAAGAGGATAAAGTAGATAAAGACAAATCATAAAAATAACTTTTCTTAAAATCCCTGTTTATTCCCTTCATCGCTGTTAATTTCTCGCTTGAGTTGAATTGATTTTATGAAATCGAATCCGACAAAAATCATTACGGCGACTGCGATAATCGTTTTCGGTTTTGCGGCGATTTTCGCACTGAGCCGTTTTATCGAAACGAACCGTCCGTCTTTGCCCGACGGATTTGCGGATTCGGATTTGGCGTATCAGGGCGCGAAGCTGAAAAATTACAGTCTGGGTTTTAACGGTTTGCTGGCGGATTTATATTGGATGCAGGCTTTGCAATACATCGGCAACAAGGCGCTCAACAGCAAGGAAAAGGTCGATATGGAAAATCTGCGCCCGCTCAATCCGCGCCTGCTTTATCCGCTGCTCGACAATGCGACCGACCTCGACCCGCAATTTACGACCGTTTATTCTTACGGCGCGGTCGTGCTGCCGGCGATTGACCCGCAGCAGGCAATAAAATTCACCGAAAAAGGCATTCGCGATAATCCCGGCGAATGGCGTCTTTACCAGCATCTCGGTTTTATCTACTGGAAAATGGGCGATTATGAAAAAGCCTCGGAAATTTACGGCGAAGGCGCCAAAATTCCGCGCGCGCCCGCGTGGATGCAGTTAATAAGCGCCAGATTGAAAGCCGAAGGCGGAAGCCGCGCCACTTCGCGCGAAATTTACCGGCAGATGCTCGCCGGAGCCGAAAACGCGGAAGTTAAGGAAAACGCGGCTGGGCGGCTTTTGCAGCTCGATTCGATGGACGAGCAGGACGCAGTCCGCCTGGCTCTGGAAAATTTCAAAGCCAGGAATAACCGCTGCGTTAGTTCCTGGCGCGAGCTTTTGCCGCTTCTGCAAACGGTAAAACTGCCGAACGGCAGAAGCTTTCGCGTCGATAACGCTTCAAATCCGGTTGACCCTACCGGCGCGCCGTATATTCTGGACAAGGAAAATTGCGACGTGAAACCGGACGCGGAAAAAACCGGGCTGCCTTTGCAATAATTTTTTTTCAACATAAATAACCCAAGGAACACAAAGAAGAATTAGCCGTGAATACACGAATAACGCAAATGAATTTTTATCCGGTCAAGCCTCTTGAATTTTCCTTCGGGTCGGGTTCCTGATTTTATTTATGAATTACATTGTCGAAATCGAAAATTTAACCAAAGATTACGAAACTGGTTTCTGGCGAAAGAAAAAGGTTCGCGCGCTGGACGGCTTGAGCTTGCAGGTCGAAAGCGGGCAGATTTTCGGATTTCTGGGCGGCAACGGCGCGGGCAAAACCACGACGATAAAGCTTCTGATGCGGCTTTTGTTTCCGACTTCCGGCGCGGCGCGCATCTTGGGACGCGATATCGCCGACGTGAAAATGCACGCGCGTATCGGCTATTGTCCCGAAAATCCATATTTTTACGATTATCTGACGGCGCGCGAATTGATGATGTATTTCGGCGAGCTTTTCGGCTACGACGCGCCGACGCGCAGGCGAAAAACCGAAGAACTTTTATCGCGCGTCGGGCTGGACGAAAAAGAATGGAAAAAGCAGCTTCGCAAATTCTCGAAAGGAATGCTCCAGCGCGTCGGCTTGGCGCAAGCCTTAATCAACGAACCGGAAATCGTTTTTCTCGATGAGCCGATGAGCGGGCTTGACCCGATCGGCAGGCGCGAGATTCGCGAATTGATAACGGATTTGCGCGGGGCGGGCACGACCGTTTTTATGTCCACGCATATTTTGTCGGACATCGAAGCGCTCTGCGACCGGGTGGCGATTTTGCGAAACGGAAAATTGGCGGCGACCGGAAAACTCGATGAATTATTAACGCAGAGCGGCGAAACGCAGGGTTTTGAAGTTAATCTGAAAGGAGTTTCGGCGGAAATGATAAACGAAAAATTCGCCGCCGTCGAAGCCCGCATTTCCGCCAAACCGAACGGCATCAGCATTCAGGTTTCATCCGAAGCGGACGTCGAAAAAGTTCTGGCGATCTCCAAAGCCGCGGGCGGCAGGCTGATTTCCGTCCAGCCGGTGAAGCAATCGCTGGAAGAATTATTTGTAAAAGAAACGTCGAATTAACTGGTAGTTGATAACTGATAACTGATAGTGAAAAACTAAATTATCGGTTATCAACTACCAGTTATCAGTTATTCGGCTTTTATCGCCGTCACTTTCCAGCGAATCATCGCGCGGTCGTCGTCTTTGCTAAAGCCTTCGATCATCACTCTGACGGGCATCGACTGATTGGTTTCAAGTTTTTCCTGCTGGTTCGGAACGACAACCAGAGTTTTATCTTTCACGGGCTTTTCGAGCTGGTCGACGACCGTCACTTTAATCTCCAAACCGGTTAAAGTTTTGCCGGAAAAATTGCGGATTTTTCCGGCAATCATCATCACAATCGTGCCCATTCCGGTCGGCGACTGCTTAGTGTTGTTGTCATCGGTTTGAATAACGATTTTTTTCGTCAGCGCTTCAAACTCCGGCGTGCCTTCGCGCACCGCGCCTTCTAATTGCTGCTGCTGCGACGCTTGCCTCGACGTGCAGGTCGAATAAAATCCACTGGTGACGATGACGAGCAATACTGCAACTATCACCGTCCCGATAAAACTTTTGCCGTTTGCGCTTCGGGCAGGCGGCTTTTCTATATATGAATGCATAGCTGTTTCCTTTACTGATCAATTAGATGGCGGTTTTGGAAAAAAGTTCCCTATAAGTTAGCATTTTAAGAAAATTATCAAACTTATGAAACCCGAACATATCGAAAACAGACAAATTTACCAGGGCAAAATTTTTGACGTCTCGCTCGCCACCGTACGCGAAGAAAATATAACGTATGACCGCGAAATCGTTTCGCACAACGGCAGCGCGGTTATCGTGCCGGTTTTTGCGGATAAAACCGTCGCGCTCGTCAAACAATACCGGCACGCCGCCGGAAAATATCTGCTGGAAATCCCCGCCGGCTCGCTGAAAAAAGATGAAGACCCGCAGCTCGGCGCCGAGCGCGAGCTGGAAGAAGAAATCGGTGTCAAGGCGGGAAAAATCGAAAAACTCACGGAATTTTACGTTTCGCCCGGTTTTCTGACCGAGAAAATGCACGTTTTTCTGGCGACGCAGCTGACGGAAGTCGGTCAAAATCTGGAAGAAGACGAACTGCTTTCGATTGAAAGACACGATTTCCCGACGCTTTTTCAGATGATTTCGCGCGGCGAATTTGAAGACGCCAAAACGATGGTCGGTTTGATTCTGGCGGGCGCGCGGTTTGGCTTTGCGTTTTCAAAATAAAGCGCGGCAAAAGAGACAGCCGCGAAACGACACCGATAAACGAGAAAGAAGAAATATGAATTTCGTGTTTGTTCGCGGCTAAAAATTTCTTCGGCGCGCTCATCGAATAGACAGTGCAGCGCGCCGCGTATTCGCGTTATACATTGAATAATGATTGTTCGCCTTGACAATGTTTAACCGTTTTCGATATTCTATCAGTTCGCGTTTTAGCGAAAATTCCAAACAGAGTAGCACTTATGAGTACATATTTTCCCAGCGGCAAAGGGCTGGCAGAAAATCGCAAATGGTTTGTGGTGGATGCAAAGGGCAAAACCGTCGGACGGCTGGCGACGGAAGTGGCGCGTATTTTGTCGGGTAAAAACAATCCGCAATGGACGCCTTTTATGGATATGGGCGACCACGTGATTGTTATCAACGCCCGTCACGCCATCTTCACCGGCTCGAAAAACGACCAGAAGATGTATCGTCACCACACGCTTTATCCCGGCGGATTGCGCGAGATTTCGGTCAAAGATCAATTTATCAAACATCCGGAACGCGTGCTGGAAAGCGCGATCAAAGGAATGCTTCCGAAAACCAAGCTCGGCAAAGCGATGGCGAAAAAACTGAAAGTTTACGCCGATGCCGACCACAGTCACACGGCGCAGAAACCGGAGAATTTAGAATTGTAAATTACAGATTTCAGATTTCAGATTGGGTAAGGAATTAATTTATTTTTTCCGCTTCCAATCAAAAAATCGGTAATCGACAATCGTAAATCAGTTATGGCAGACATTCAATATTACGGAACAGGCAGAAGAAAAACTTCGACGGCAAGAGTTTATTTGCGTCCCGGAAACGGCGAAATCAAGATTAATCGCCGCGATTTCGATAGTTATTTTCCAAACGAAGCGCTGCGGATGATTATTCGCCAGCCGCTTCGCTTGACCGATACGGCTGAGAAATTCAACATTCTCGTCAATGTCGACGGCGGCGGCGTCGCCGGGCAAGCCGGCGCGGTTCGTCACGGAATTACCCGCGCTTTGATGGAATACAACTCGGATTTGCGCTCGACCTTGAAAAAAGCCGGTCTCGTCACGCGCGACCCGCGCAAGAAAGAACGTAAAAAATACGGGCAGAAAGGCGCGCGTAAACGCTTCCAGTTCTCGAAGAGATAATTACTGCATTTATCATTCGACGTTTATCATTTATCTTTTGTTCGAATGGTAGATGTCGAATGATAAATGTAAAACCATCGCCGGAATTCATTGGTTTATCAACGCTAGATTCCGGCGAGTACAAAAACCAATAAGGAGATAAGTTTTGGCTACAGTTACAATGAAAGAACTCCTCGAAGCCGGAGTTCACTTTGGACACCAGGTGCGCCGTTGGAATCCGAAAATGAAAGAATACATTTTCGGAGAACGCAACGGCATTTATATTATCGACCTGCAAAAAACGCAGAAATTATTTCGCGACGCGCTGAATTACGTGCAGACGTCTTTGTCGGAAAGACCGAATCAGATGGTTCTTTTTGTCGGCACCAAGCGCCAGGCGCAGGACGCGATTAAAGAAGAAGCCGAACGCGCCGGACAGTATTACGTCAACAATCGCTGGCTCGGCGGACTGTTAACCAACTTTCAAACCGTCCAGCAATCGGTCAAGAAAATGAAAGACATCGAAGCGATGAAGGAAGACGGTCGCTTTGAAATGCTGACGAAAAAAGAACGCCTGCAAAAAGACCGCGAATACGAAGGCTTGATGAAAAACTTAGCGGGCATCAAGGATATGAAGCGCTTGCCCGATATGCTTTTCATCATCGACGTGCGCAAGGAAGAAATCGCCGTCGCCGAAGCCAATCGTCTGGGCATTCCGGTCGTCGCGGTCGTCGATACGAACTGCTCGCCGGAAGGCATCGACCAGGTGATTCCGGGCAATGACGACGCGCTGCGCGCGATTCGACTTTTCGCTTCGCGTATTGCCGATGCGATTATCGAAGGCAAACAAATCGGAACCGAAGGCAATGTGGCGTTGGAAACCGAAACCGGCGAGGTGGAAGAAGAACCCATCGAGCTTGCCGCTATTTTAACAGCCGATAGAAGTTTTCGTTCGGCTGAGGCGACGCATCAAGACCCGAGCAGCGCGGTTGCCGGAGAAGGCTCGAAGAAAGTCGACGGCGCGGACGGCGGCGGAGATACGATTCATTCCGACCTCGATGCCGGAATCCTGATTTCCGACGACATTCAAAACGCGACGGACGCGAATGCGCCGAAAGAGGAAAGCACGGAAGCCACCGCTAGCTAACTGATTTAAAATTTTATTTTGAAAGCGTAGCTCAAAACCGTGAAACAGTCGGCGGCTACGCTTTTTTTAAAGCAATCGGCGGTCGGCGATCGGCAGGCAGTCGGCTAAATTTTTAAAAATTGCAATTATAAATTTATTGGAATTCTAACAGAAGGCAAAAAGCTGAAAGCCGAGAGCTGGCGGCTGATTGCTAAAGATGGAGATAATTATGGCAGAAATTACAGCAAGTGCAGTAAAATCCCTGCGCGAAAAAAGCGGCGCGGGAATGATCGATTGTAAAAACGCTTTGGTCGAGGCAAGCGGCGACGAAAACACGGCGATGGAAATTCTTCGCAAAAAAGGAATGGCGACCGCCAGTAAAAAAGCGGGTCGCGTGACGGCGGAAGGCGCGGTCGGCTCCTACATTCACATGGGCGGCAAAGTCGGCGTTTTGGTCGAAATCAACTGCGAATCGGATTTCGTCGCGCGCGGCGAAGAATTTCAGCAGCTCGTCAAAGACGTGGCGATGCACATCGCCGCCGTCGACCCGCGCTTCGTCAACCGCGAAGAAGTTCCGGCGGACGTTTTGGAGAAAGAACGCGAAATTTTGCTGGAACAACTGAAAAACGACCCGAAAAACGCGAACAAGCCCGAAGATGTTTTGAATAAAATCATCGAAGGTCGCCTGAACAAGTTTTATGAAGAATCGGTTTTGGTCGACCAGCCGTTCGTCAAAGACCCTTCGAAAACAATCGGCGAGCTGGTGACGGAAAAAATTTCCTCGATTAAGGAAAACATCTCGATTCGCCGCTTTGCGCGTTTCAAGATGGGCGAAGGCATCGAGAAGAAACAGGACGATTTCGCCTCGGAAGTCGCTTCGATGGTCGGCGGAAATTAATTTTTAGCTTAAAGGCTCAAGGTTAAAAACTTTGAGCCTTTTTTTGTATAGTAATAAATTATGTCAACTTCGGCGGTCGAATCAATGAAACCGACTTTCCAGAGAATTTTATTGAAGCTTTCGGGCGAAGCCCTAATGGGCGCGCAGAATTACGGCATTGATATAAACGTCGCCGAATCGGTCGCCAGAGAAATCAAGGCGATTTACAATTTGGGAATCGAGATTGCGATTGTCGTCGGCGGCGGAAACATTTTTCGCGGCGTCTCGAAATCGGCTGGAAATATGGACCGCGGCAGCGCCGATTACATCGGAATGCTCGCCACGGTAATGAACGGCGTCGTTTTGCAGGACGCGCTCGAACGAATCGAAGTGCCGACGCGCGTGATGTCCGCCATCGATATTCCCGAGCTCGCCGAACCGTTTATACGCCGCCGCGCCTTGCGTCATTTGGAAAAAAACCGCGTCGTGATTTTCGCCGCCGGAACGGGCAATCCTTATTTTACGACCGATTCAGCCGCTGCCTTACGCGCGCTGGAAATCAAAGCGGAAGTTATTTTTAAAGCGACGAAGGTTGACGGAATTTACACCGAAGACCCGTTTATCAATCCCGAAGCGACCAGATTTGAAACGATTTCCTACCAGGAAGTTTTGGAGAAGCAGTTAAAAGTGATGGATTCGTCGGCGATTTCGCTTTGTATGGACAATAAACTGCCGATTATGGTTTTCAATATGAAGGAATCGGGCAATATTATCAAAGCCGTGAAAGGCGATTTGACTATCGGCACTTTGGTCGGAGGCAACGCTTAAGTTATAATCTTTATTACGTTTTACGAGGAAAATATGAGCACTGAAGATGTAATTAAAGAAACCAGACCGCGCATGGAAGCGGTTATCGAAGATTTTAAACGCAAGCTGTCAAACGTCCGCACGGGGCGCGCCACGGTCGGCTTGCTCGACGGCATAATGGTCGATTATTACGGGACGCCGACGCCTCTGAACCAGATGGCTTCGGTCGCCGTTCCCGAACCGCAGATGCTGACGGTTCAGCCGTGGGATATGTCGCAGGTCGGCGCGATTGAAAAGGCGATTATCGCCGCCAATTTAGGATTTAATCCTTCGAACGACGGTAAAGTCGTGCGCCTGCCGATTCCGCCTTTAAATGAGGAACGCCGCCGGCAGCTTGCCAAACAAGTTCACGAAATCGCCGAAGAACATCGCGTGGCGGTTCGCAACGTTCGCCACAGCTCAAACGACAGCCTGAAAAAACTATTAAAGGACAAAGCGATTTCCGAAGACAGTGAGCGCGACGGCTTAGACCAGATTCAAAAACTGACGAACACTTACGTCAGCAAAATCGACGAGCTGGCGAAAACCAAAGAGCAGGAAATTATGCACGTTTAACCGGCAAACGCGAAAACCAAAAAGAAATTAACCGCGAGATTTCACGAATGAATGCGAAAATAAAACAAAATTTATTTCGCATCATTCCCAAAATCTCGCGGTTAATCTTTTTGCGCCTTTTGTGATTTTGGAGCTGTTTTATTTCGGCATCGCAAAAACATCGTCCGCGATTTCGGAATTTATCAAAATATCTTTTGCCTTAAAGTTGGCGTAAAACGTTCCCTGCGAGAGTTCCATCCGCTGGGAAAACTTTTCGTTGATAAAAACGCCGTCGACCTCGCGGTATTTATCGACCGCCACCGAAGTCGTCATGGTGTCGCCGTTAACTTCGTAGCTCGATTCGTATTCTTTCACCTGATTCGTTTTTTCGTCGACGATAAAATCGGTGTAAAAGCCTTCGGGCGAAGTGACGCGGAAGCCTTTTTTCTTTTTCCACTTTTCCGGCAGAACCGAAACCGTATAATCTTTCTCGTTGATTCTGCGCAAAAGCTCCATCCCTATTTTATCGAGCGGCATACTGAAGCTGGTGATTGACGAGTAATTTTGCTGACCGTCGTTAATCTGTTTGAAATTAAAAAACTGCGATTGAATATCGTAACGAAATCTCGCGCCCGAAATGGTTATGGCAAAGGCGGCGGGAATCGTCTGCGCCGAAGCTCCGGCTGAAAGGTCAGCCGTGCCGCGCACGACTAAGTTCTTGATTTTGATAAGTTTATCTCCGCCGTGCGCGGCGAGCGTGGCTTTTGCCAAATCGAGCGAGGCGGTTTCGGTTTTAACCGGTGCGGTGGCGGTCAGTTTATCGTTTTTATTCTCGTTTTTTTTCTGGTCGGTCTGGGCGCTGATGCCGATGGCAGAAATTAAAACGAGCGGCAGAAGATAGCGTTTTTTCATTTTGACTCCTTAGAATTTTTAGGAAAGACTTATTACCCGTAAAATACGAAAGATGGAGAATGAAAGTTTAGTTTATTTCATTCTCCATCTTTTTACTTGATTTTAGCGAAAATTACCAGCTAAAACGCGCCTGCAATTCGATACGACGATTGCCCGAGCTCGAGCCGCCGCCGCCGAAGAAACCGAACGCGCCGCCCGTTCCGACCGATTCGCCGAACAATCTGGAATTTAAGCTGCCGACCGGAATGCCGCGATTGTTGCGGTTAAGCAGGTTGGAAAACTGTATTCCGAGCGTTAAGTTGTACGGGCTGTCGCTGACGCCGGTAACTCTTCCGCCGCGTCCGCCGCCGCGTCCGCCACGACCGCCGCGTCCGCCGCCGGCACCGCCCAGACCGCCGCCGCGATTTCCGCCGCCGGCTTGCTGGTCGTTTTGCTGATTATTATTGGCTGTCGTACTACTAGAGCCGCCGAAACCGAATGTACGGCTGACGTTCAAATTGACGTTAAACGAACCAGGACCGCGTCCGTAGTTGCGCGGAATAACCGCATTCGGATCCTGACCGCTGATGTCGCAGAACGAATTCGTCAAACCGCGTTCCTGACAGCGAGCCGCCAGTTCTCCAAACGTCGGGCGCTCCGTAAACTGCGAATCGCCGTTTAAATCGAAGCCTCTCGTAATATTGAACGGCACGCCGCTCGAAGCGATAATAAACGGGCTCAGACGAACTTTCCACGGCAGAGTAAAGTTTCCGCCGATGAACACGTTATGACGAACGCCGAGCGGCGAGCGACCGTATTCATTGCTCAAATCATAGCTGTAAGCGGGAAAGCTGACGCCGCCGCCGCCAAAGAAACCGCCGCCTTCGGCATTGCCTTTCGCCCAGCCGAGACGATAATTACCGAACAGGCTGAAATTCGGATTCAGTCGCGAGTTAAAATTGACAATCAACTGCCGCGCGTTCAAAATTCCGCTCGATTCATATTCGTAAATATTGCCGAGCGACGGGTCGGGTCGCAGCGCCTGCAATGCCGCCGCACTTGTCGGGCAAACGGTGTCTAAACCGCAGACCGGCGCGTTGACATTTCGCAGACGCAGAACATGAAGGTTGCGCGAAGCGATGAAAAACGCGCTCAAAGTCGTTCTCATCGGTAGTTGACGCTCGACGCCCAGAGCCAGCTGCATCGTATAAGGCGACTGCAAATCGTCGGAGACGCGGCGAATCGTTCCCAGTTGCGGACCAATCGACGACAATTGCGAAGCGGTAATCGGATTCAGGACT
>DASVRL010000169.1:0-13300 GCA_036388635.1 Pyrinomonadaceae bacterium | reverse complement strand
TTTCTTCGAGTCTCGCCGCTTTGCTCGTGGCAACCGAGCCTTTCTGGATTGTTCTGCTCGGCTGGCTCTGGCTGAAAGGCGCGCGTCCGAATTTGAAAGTCGCGCTCGGACTAATCGTCGGTTTTCTCGGCGTCTGGCTTTTAATCAGCGGTCAAAACACGAGCGCCGCCGGAGTTTCCGCCGCCGTCGACTCGATGCAGATTATCAGCACGATCGCCGTAATCGCGGCGGCTTTTTCGTGGGCGACGGGTTCGATTTACGGTCTGCGCGCGCCGGTTCCGAAATCGTCTTTGCTGACGGCTGGAATGCAGATGCTTTCCGGCGGCGGGGTTTTGCTGCTGGTTAGTTTATTGTTGGGCGAATGGTCAAGATTTAATATCGCCGAAGTTTCGACAAATTCCTGGCTCGGGCTGGTTTATTTAATCGTTTTCGGCTCGCTCATCAGCTTTACGGCTTACAGCTGGCTTTTAAAAAACGCGCCGCCGGCGATGGTTGCGACTTACGCCTACGTCAATCCGGTTATCGCCGTATTCTTAGGCTGGCTCATCGCGGGCGAATCTTTTACCGGACAGATGCTCGTCGGCGCGAGCGTCATTGTCGGCTCGGTCGTGCTGATAACTTCGCAGAATAAAGAAAAAGAAGAAACGCTGCCGGAAGATGAAATTCACGAATCGCAGATTCCGCCCAAAAATCGCCGGACTTTATCGGCTTCCGCTTAATCGGGTCGAAAATTTTTCAGCATGACGGTGTTAACGGCAAACTTTCCGCGCGAGACGAGCAACCGCTTGCCGTCTCGCGTGAAAGCGTGATTGAAAATCAAGTCAGATTTAAAGTCTGAAATTTGTTTCGGCTCGCCGCCCGCAAGATTCTGTCGCCAGAGATTGCCGGTTTGTTTATCGGTTTTCTTAAAAACGACGGCGCTGCCGTCCGGAGTCCAGCGCGGTGCGCGATAATAAAAACCGAATGGGATAATTGCGAAGGTTTTTACCGGCGCGCCGCCTTCTATAGGAACAACGGCGAGCGTCGAATTCTTGACTTGAGCTCCGGTCGGCTGAATGCAGGCGAAAAATTTCCCGTCGGGCGAAATGCCCGGCGCGACGCATTCAAAATCGGTCAATCGAACCGGCTCGCCGCCTTCGGTGGAAATTTTCCAGATTGACGAATTTGAGCTGTAAACGACGAATTTGCCGTCGGGCGAGCAATCCGGCGCGTCATCGAAACTCTCGCCAAAAGTGATTTGTTTAAGATTCGAGCCGTCGCGCACTATGCGAAAAAGATGCGAGCCGCCCGCCCGGTCGGAAGCGAAAATCAAAAAACCGTCGTCCGGCGCGGCGCAAACTTCGCCTTCAAAAAAAGCGTCCGTCGTCAGCGGGCTGCCTTCACGCCTTCCGTCTTCGCTACTGTGCAGAATCCATAAATCGCTATCGTCGCCGGTGCGCGTCGTGTACACGATTTGACCGTCGGAAAGGCTCGTCAAACCGCGCGCGCCGTCGCTGCTGCCGTTGGTTAATTGTTCGGCTCGCGCCGTCGCGCCGCTGGCGTCAATCGCCCAAAGCTGCGCCGCGCTTTCCCATAAATCGGCAACCAGCATCGTTCCGTCACTGCTGACGCCCATTCCGTAATTGCTGTAGGAATTTAATTCGCTGGTAATGCGCCGGACTTCGCCCGAAGGATAAGAAAGAAAATAAATTTGATTGCCGATGCGCGGACGGCTGCCGGTGAAAACCAGCCCGCTGCCGTCGGGCATCCAAACCGTTTTGCCGATTTCCAGCCATTTTTCTTCGGTCAGGCGCTTTGTCTCGCCGCTTTGCAAATCGACGGCGAAAAGCGAAAACTGCGGCGTGTTGAAATCCACGCCGGGCGCAATCTCTGCCGTGCTGAACGAAAGCAGGCGACCGTCGGGCGAAAATGCCGGTACGCTGGAAACAGCCGTCCGTTCGGCTTGATACGTGAAGATTGTTTTTTCGTCGCCGCTCGCGTCCAGCGCGGCGTGAACGATGCTTTTTTGTTTTCGGTCTTCGTCAAAACGGTAAAATGCGGCGCGTTTGCCGTCCGGCGAGAGCGAAAACATAAATCTGATGTCGGACAGAACTTTGATCGCCTGACCGCCGATCACCGAAATACGATACAGCGCGCCTTGCGGGTCGCCTTTTTCATAGGCGATGTAATAAATAAATGTGCCGTCGGGCGAAAAAGCGATACTGCCGAAATTTCTCTCGGCAGGCTCAAGCAGTTTTCTTTCCGTGTTCGTTTCGATCTGCCGGATATAGAGCATTCCCTCGCCGCTCGTGTGATTCTGCACGTAAGCGGCGAATTTCCCGTCGGGCGAAATAGTCGCGGCGGCGACTTTGCCGTTGTTTGTCAGGCGCGAAATCATCATCGGAATGTCGGTTTGAGGCTTTGGATTTGGCGGCTGGTTTTCCATTACGCTCGCCGCCGATTTGTACCAGACAAAAGCCGCCGTCCCAAAAAAAACGAATAAAACAATCGCGGAGAAAATCCAGACATTTTTGTTTTGGGCGGCAGGCTCGGCAGCCGGATTCGGCGAATTCGAAACTGGAAGTCTGAAATCCGGAGCCTGTCCTTCGCGCACATCGGCGACAAAACGATAGCCGCGTTTCGAAACGGTTTCGATAAATTTTCGCTCGTCCTTTTCGCCCAGAGCTTTTCTGAGCCGAAAAATATGATGCGTCAGATTAGCTTCCTCGACAAAGCTGTCTGCCCAGACGCGCTTGTAGATTTCTTCTTTCGGAACGATGCGTCCGGCGTTTTCCACCAGCACCAGCAGAATTTCCAGCGCTTTCGGCGTGACGTCGGCAATCGAATCTCCGCGCCAGAGAATTTTTTCGTCGGCGTCCAGGCGAAATTCGCCGAATTCGTAACAATTTTCCGAAATCCTCCGCATTCGCTTTTCTCCTTTAACTGCGGGCTAAATCGGCGAATAAAGAAAAAATAAACAAAACATAAATCAAAAATTACGCCAAAAACAATGTGTTGTAAAGGATTTCGGCGGCAAAAGAAGCGCATTGTTTGATTCATCAAGACGCAGGCGGCGAACCACAGCGCCGGAAAAAATTTAAGGAGAAGAAGATTGATGAAAAAAATTATGTTTTCGGGATTTATGTTTTTGCTTTGCGTTTCGGCGGCAATCGAGGCGCGGGCGCAGGCAAAACCGGATTTAATTGTTTCGAGGGTCGGAATCACAAAGGACTCGACCGGTCTTTTCGTTCAGAAAATCTCGGTCACGGTCACCAACGGCTGCCGCGAGGCTGAAGCGGCGACTTCCTACGTGCTCGTCACTTTCCGGCAGAACGCGCAAAAGGACGCGAAGGCGATTTTCTATATCGGAAACACCGTCAAGACGCTGAAAGGCGGCGAAAGCCACACGCAGACATTCGACGTCGGAGAAAAGAAAATCGGCGTCGGCAGACACGTCTACATCGAAGCCGACCCGTATAAAAAAGTTTCGGAAGCGAGCGAAGACAACAACTGGCGGACGCTTTTTCCGGACGGCGCGGGCGCGATGCTGAATCAGACGCAATGCTCGCCGAAAAGATAGAAACATCAAGGAAGAAAAAAATTCTATGAAAAAAATAATTTTAATTTCGTTGGCGGTTATTTACGCTCTGGTTTCAATCGAGGCAAAAGCGCAGCCTCAAGCGATGCAAAACCAGTTGCCGAGAGGCGCCGTCTCGCAGCAATTTCTGGCGCAATATGCCGATAAGCTCGAAGCCGGATTAAAAGGCAAATCGGTAGGCTATTCGTTTACGGTTGCGGGCGGCAATAATTTTATGGTCAGCCGCGCGGGCGGCGACGCGCGTCGAGCGCCCGATTCGAACACGCGCAAAATGACGGCGGACGATAAATTCAACATCGCCAGCGTCAGCAAAACCATTACGGCGGCGGCTGTTTTGAAGCTTTTGAATGAAAAGCGAATCAGTGTCGACACGCCCGTACATACCTATCTGCCGGCAAGCTGGACGCTCGGCAACAGCTTCAAAACCGTTACCTTCCGCGAGCTTTTGACGCATCGCGCCGGAATCCGATGCGATAAGGAAGTGACTTACGAAAATCTAAAAGCGTGTGTCGCGGGCGGCATAAATTTAAGGGACAAGGCGACGCAGCAATACGACAACAGCAATTTTGCTTTGTTTCGCTTTATCATCCCGCGCCTGAACGGTTATCCGAAAACGCCCATTAAGATTGACGAAAGCGTGCTTTCGTCAACTTACGCCAAACTCTACGCCGATTACGTCAAGCAAAACGTTTTCGCGCCCATCGGCTTAAACGGCATCGACCTCAAGCCGATTGCGACGAATCCGGCGCTGGCTTATCAATTTCCGTCGCCCGTGCAGGAAGGCGACAGCTTCGGCGATATGACCGAAACGAGCGCGTCGCGCGGCTGGAACATGTCTTCCAAACAGCTCGCGGTTTTTCTGCATAATCTGCTCTACACGGAAAAGATTCTGCCGAAAACCGTCGCCGACCAGATGAAAAACGAACAGCTCGGTTTATGGAAAAAGGATGTCGCGGGCAACGTCGTCGATTACGAGCACGGCGGTTATTATCCGGGCAAAGACAAAAAAGGAAATCTTTTTAACAAAGGCGAGATGAACACTCTGGCGCTGAATTTTTCCAACGGCGTGAGCGTGGCGATAATCGTCAACTCGCAATACGGTCCGGGATTGTCCATCGCCGGCGCGGCGCGCGCGGCGATGAAGGAAATGCTGAAATAAAAGGAGAAAGCAAAATGAAAAATAACTTTTACGCGATTAATTTAATTATACTGGCGATTTTGTCTCTGACCTTTCGCGCCGAAACGCGGGCGCAGTCAAACGACATCGACAGTCCGACCGCTTTGACTTCAAACGTCGTCGAAGGCGAGGGCGACGGCAAAGCCGAAACCGTCTATTACAGTTTTATCGCCACCAAAGGCGACGTGAAAATCACGGTCGATGCGAAAACCGATGACCGCTCGACGCCGCTCAGAGTCGCGCTGCTGGACGCGGACGGTAAAGAACTGCTGCCGATTTACGTCGTCGCCAAAGGCGCGGGCGCTCGCGAGGTCGGCACGAAACGATTTGTCCGCGATACAAAAGTCATTCTGAAAATCCGTATGGACGACGATAAAGACGTAAAGCTTTTGACTTACAAAATCAAGCTGGACGGCGCGGTCAAATTCGAAGAGCCGCCGCCGACTGCAGAGTCGTCGGTTTCGACGCCAACGCCGACCGATGCGACCACGACTTCTACCGAAAGCACGCCGACAACCGAACCGAAAGCGAGCGGCAAAAAAGAAAAAACGTCCGATAAAATCAAGAAAAAAGTGAAAGCAAAGACAAAAGAAACAGTCAAGGAAATTATCGACAATTAGACGGCTTTGAATTTCGCCGACTGCAACGTTTTTAAAACAAGAGTCGCGCTGTCAGGCAAAATTCCGGCTTTGCCGAATAAAACGCTAAGGAGAAACAGAATGCGAAAATTTATCAACTGCGGTTTTCTGATTTTAATGCTCTGCGCTTTCGCCGCCGCGCAGGAAACAAAAAAAGACGATACAAAAATAAAAAAACTGCCCGGGAAAATCAAAGGCGAAATCATTATCAAGAACGCGACCGGCAATAATCTCGGCGGCTTCAAGTGCTTTAACCTGCGGGCTATCGCCTCGCGGATGCATCGCCACCCGGTGACGGGACAAAAGTGGACGCGCGAAAGCCTTGCCACGGGAAATTTTTCGGCACGTCGATGCGCTTTTTTAATTACCGATGTGCCGGTAGCTTCCGGCGCGTTCAGTATTTCCGTCCAGATGGAATCTGCGCCCTGCGAACAGAAGAGTATAAAGGCGGATTCTTCGTTTCCGTTGGAGTTGAAAAAAGGTGGCGAAACCCTGACTTATAACATCACGATTTATGAACTCAGGTGTGTCGTCATCAAATAAAAGCGAGGTGATATGAGCAATCAAAGAAACAGACGAATCTGCGGAATATTAATTTGCGTTTCGGTTTTATCGGCGCTTCCGACGTTTTCCAAGCCGAAAATTAAAGAGAAAGCCGCCGTAAAAAAACAAAATCAAAAATTTATTTATTGTCCCGACTCGGTTAATTTCCAGCTTCAAACGCCTGCCGGCTGGAATGCGGGCTTAAGAGACCGGATACTTTTGAAATTTGAAAGCTCGGCGACCGACGGCAAAGTTATTTACTGCGAATACGAGGTAAATAACGCGCAATATAAAAATCAGGCGACGCTGACGCAGGATGTGCCGCGTGGTTTCAGGTGTCGAAACGACGGCTTAAAATCGAAAAGATTCACCTGCGAGCCAAACGTGCCGCCGATTAAAATTCCGAAAAAAAATAATTAGAGTTTCGGACAGCTATCCTTATTAAGCAAAAAACAGTTCAGGGACAAGATAAAAATATCTTGTCCCTGAACTGTTTTTGCGGTTAAATTTTCTCTAACTCAACATTTGCTCGACGACGACGTAGCTTGCCTGCAAAGCGTCGTTTAATTTGCTTGCATCGGTACCGCCGCCTTCCGCCATATCGGGTTTGCCGCCGCCGCGCCCGCCGACAATCGGCGCGATTTCCTGCACGATGCGTCCCGCTTTTACCTTGCCGGTCAAATCGTCGGACACGCGGACGATAAACGAAACTTTGTCTTCTTCGCTGCGGGCGAGAACGACGACGCCGGATTTCAGTTTTGCCAGCAGCGTGTCGGACAAATGACGCATTCCGCCTTTGTCCAAGCCCTCGACGGTTTTCGCCAGCACTTTGACGCCGCTGATTTCCTTTGCTTCGTCGCCGTTTGAAGAAGCCGTGCCGATGGCGCCGGTCGCAATCTTCATTTTTAATTCTTCGACTTCGCGGCGCGTGCGCTTCAATTCTTCCTGCAATTTTTCGATTGCGCTCGGAAGCTGGTCGCGCTGCGTGCGCAAAACGCCAAGCGATTTTTCGATTAATTTTTCGTCTTCGCGAAAACGCTCGAACGCGTCGAAGCCCGTAATCGCGCGGATGCGCCGCACGCCCGAAGCAATCGCTTCGTCGGAAGTAATTTTAAAACTGCCGATGTCGCCCGTCGCGCGAACGTGCGTTCCGCCGCAGAGTTCTTTCGAGAAAACGCCTTCGCCGACGCTCAAAACGCGAACGTTCGCGCCGTATTTTTCGCCGAAAAGCGCCACCGCGCCCGTTCGCATCGCCTCTTCAATCGCCATTATATTTGTTTGAACCGGCTCGTTCTGCAAAATATAGCGGTTGACCAAATCCTCGATTTCCTTGATTTCGGCGTCGGACAAAGGCTGATAATGCGTGAAATCGAATCTTAAATAATTTGGCGCGACGACCGAGCCGGCTTGCTTGACGTGCGTTCCGACGACTTCCTTTAAAGCCGCGTGAACCAGATGCGTCGCCGTGTGATTGCGCCGGGTCGCGTCGCGTTTGAAAACGTCGACCTGCGCCGTCAGCTCGTCGCCGATTTTTAAAACGCCGCGCTCGATCTTCGATTTATGCAGAACGATTCCGGCGACCGGCGCGAAAGTGTCGTAAACTTTAACCTGCGCGTCCGCGTTAAAAAGCACGCCCGTATCGCCGACCTGCCCGCCCGCCTCGGCGTAAAACGGCGTTTCGTCCAAAACGATCAAGCCTTCCTCGCCGACATCGAGCGCCTCAACCCGTTCGTCATCCTTCACCAGAGCCAAAACGCGCGCGCCTTCGACTTCGGTTTTATCGTAGCCGTGAAAATTCGAGCGAACATTTGCCTGCCGCGATAAAGCTACGTAAATTGGATTGATTTTATCGGCTTGTTTAGTTTTGCCAATATCACTTTGTTTTTGTAATTCTTGAAGTGCTTCACTAATATATGTTCTAAATTCGTCTTCAGAAAGATTTTGTAAATAAAAACCATCGTCTTTGTGAAGAATAACTGTGCCTGCTTCACTAAGACGAACATAAATTAAATCAGTAGGCAGCCCGTAAGTATCCAACAAAGGTGCTAGTTCATCTGTATTGAATGTTAAAAAAGAACCTTTAAATTTATTATTAACAGTTGTAACTCCATGTTTGTCTAAAAGCCCTATTACTTCTGAACTTCGTTCGCGCCCTTCTTTAGCTTTTGACACGAGTTCTTCTAATTTTTTCAGTCCGACAGTCAAAGTATTACTAAATCTTTCTTCTTCAAGTCTCACCATTTTGCCTATGAAATCGCGTTGGACTTCGAGTTCGGGATAAGCGTCTTTCATCAGGTCAATGACGAAATCGCAGACTTTATGGAAAAACAAAGTCTCGAAACCGAGATGCTCGCGCCCGTGATAGATGGCGCGGCGCATGATTTTTCGCAAAACGTAATTTCTTTCGTTGTTGCCGGGCAAAATTCCGTCGGCGATGGCAAAGGCGGTCGCGCGGGCGTGGTCGGCGACAACGCGCATCGCAAAGCCCGATTGCGTTTCCGCCTCGTAAAATCTTTCCGCCATTTCCGCCGTTTTATTGATGATCGGCTTGATCAGATCGGTTTCGTAATTGCTCGAAACGCCCTGCATAACAGCCGACAGGCGTTCAAGTCCGGCGCCCGTATCGACCGACGGCGCGGGCAGCGGTTCTAATTTAAATCCGCCCTGCCCGTCTTCCGAACGCTCGAACTGCATAAAGACGAGATTCCAGATTTCCATCGTCGTATCGCCTTCGCCGTTGACGTATTTCGGGTGATTTTTTTCCGGGTCTTCCGGGTCGTCGCCCATATAATAATGAATTTCCGAACACGGTCCGCACGGTCCGGTGTCGCCCATCTGCCAGAAATTATCTTTTCTGCCGAAGCGCAGGATTCGTTCGGGACGCGCGCCGACCTTTTTCCATAATTCTTCGGCTTCGATGTCCGCGCCGACTTCCGCGTCGCCTTCGAAGACCGAAAACCAAAGCCGCGATTCTTCCAAACCCAATTCGTTGACGAGAAAATCCCAGGCGAAACGAATCGCGTCTTCCTTGAAATAGTCGCCGAACGAAAAATTGCCGAGCATCTCGAAAAACGTGTGATGCCGCGCCGTTTTCCCGACTTCGTCGAGGTCGTTGTGCTTGCCGCCGGCGCGGATACATTTCTGGCTGGTGACGGCGCGTTGATAATCGCGTTTTTCGTTGCCGAGAAAAACGTCTTTAAATTGATTCATTCCCGCGTTGACGAAAAGCAGCGTCGGGTCGTTGGCGGGCAATAAAGGGCTGGAATGGACAATTTTGTGCCCGCGCTCATTAAAATAATCTATAAATTTTTGTCTGACTTCGTTTCCGTTCATAAAAGTAAAAAAATGCTTTAAAGATAAAGAAAAATTCTAGCACAAAGCGATATGCAAAGCATTTGACGGGCAAATAGCGCTTTATTGATGATTAAACCGTTTCTTCGACGATTGATTCGCCCGCCGAAAAGTCGCCGCTCGTCCAATGCCATTTTTCGTAGAGTCTCAGCCGACCGTCAGGCAAAATTTCCGGCGTCGAGCGGCATTTTCCGGTCATTAGTTCGCCGTTTTTATTCAAATGCTGGTAACGCATTTCGAGCGCATCGTCCGCCAGAACTTTGGCAATCAAAGTGCCGAAAACAATCTCGCCGCCCGCGTATTCCGCCCAGACCAGTTCGCCTTGCTGGTGATAATGAAACGTCGTCTCGCGGGAAACTTCGCCGGTTTCGGAATTGGCGACGGATTTAAAGGTACGTTTGTCGTAATTGATTTTACTCATTTATTTGACGCGAAAACGCGAAAAAGATAGGCGCGCCAGCGAAGAAAAAACGCTTTTTCAATTTGATTTCGCCAAGCGTCTCCGTCTTCCGCCGGCGTCTCGAGCGTTAAAAATCATTCGGATTCAAAATCTTTGCTGGAAATCTCGCGCATTTTGCTGCTCACCAAATCGTAAGAAAAACCTTGCCGCAAAAGAAAATCGTAAAACTTTTTCGCGTCTTCGCGCGTTTCCGGTTTGCCTTTTAAACGGATGCGTTTTTTGATTGCCTGCTCGACCAGACCGGCTTCGGGCGTTTCTTCAAAAACTTTTTCGAGCGCGGCGTCGGCGGTTTCTTTCGAAACTTTTTTGAGCATGAGCTTTTGCTGCAAAATTCTTTTGCCCTGCGGTTTCTGGCGAATTTTCGAGGCGGCGAAATCCTTGGCAAACTGCTCGTCGTTCAGATAACCGTATTCTTCGAGCTTCGCAATCACGTAATCGACAATTTCTTCGTTCGTCCAGTTTTTTTCCAGCAGCCGTTCGCGCAATTCGGCGATCGAGCGCCATTTGAAAGTCAAAAGGCGAATCGCGCGGTCAAAAGTTCGCCGCCGCGCTTTCTCGATATCCTTAATTTCGCGCGGCTCTTCCGGGTCGTCGGAATTTTTTCGCTTCCAGTTGTGTCTGAGCATTCTTTAATAATTATACCGCTAAACGCGCGAAAAAGCCGGATTTGGAAAACGCCTGCCGAAACGTGTAAGGTAAAACTTAAATATGTTAATCGAACAAATCAAGCTGCACGAAAATTTCGGTTCGGCGTACCTCGACGCGCGGCGCAACGTTCTGGTTTACCTGCCGCCCGAATACGGCTTGAACCCGACGCGCCGTTACCCGGTTTTGTATATGCACGACGGGCAGAATCTGATGAACGCGCAGGACGCTTTCGGCGGCGTCGCCTGGGGCGTCGACGAAACGGCGCAAAAACTTATTCTGGCGGGCGAAATCGAGCCGCTGATAATCGTCGGCATTTACAACGCCGGCGCGAAACGAATCGACGAATATACGCCCGTCAAAAGCACCGCCGGCAGAATGCGTGGTCACGGCGGCAAAGCCGATTTTTACGGGCGAATGATTATCGAGGAATTAAAACCGTTTATCGACCGGCAATATCTAACCAGACCGGAGCGCGAATTTACCGGCATCGGCGGCTCAAGCCTGGGCGGTCTGGTCTCGTTTCATCTCGGTTTAAAGCGCCCCGACGTTTTCAGCCGCGTGGCGGTGATGTCGCCTTCGGTCTGGTGGGCGAATAATCAGATTATCCGCGAAGCGGCGAAAATCGGCGAGCGCCTGCCGCTTCGAATCTGGCTCGACATCGGCAGGCGCGAAGGCTCGCGCATCAAGCATCAGGTGCGCGCGCTGAAGGAAATTCTGCTGGCGAACGGCTGGAAAAACGGTTTGGATTTAGCTTATCTGGAAATTCCCGAAGCGCGTCACGAGGAAACGGCTTGGGCGGCGCGTTTCGATCTGGTTTTGAAATTTCTGTTTCCGCTTATCTAAATTCTTTCGAGTGAAAAAGCGAAAAAGCCTGTCGCCGAACGGCAGGCGCAAACTTTTTCACTTTTTCACTTTTTCAACTTTTCACTTTTTTATGGACGGAATTTTAATCATCGACAAACCCGCCGGGATTACTTCGCACGATGTCGTCGCGCGCTGCCGCCGAATTTTACAAACAAAGCGCGTCGGGCATACCGGAACGCTCGACCCGTTTGCGACGGGCGTGGTCGTCATTCTGGTCGGAAAGGCGACGCGTCTGGCGCAATTTCTGGATAAGGACTTGAAAGAATACGAAGCCGTCGTGCGGCTGGGTTTTGAGACCGACACCGGCGACCGGACGGGCGAACTGCGAACTGCGAATTACGAATTACGAAATGTTTCCGACGCCGAAATCGAAAATGTTTTAAAAGATTTTCGCGGCGAAATAGAACAAACGCCGCCGATGTATTCCGCCAAAAAAGTCGAAGGCAAAAAGCTTTACGAACTGGCGCGAAAAGGCATCGAGATCGAGCGAAAACCGGTAAAAATTACGATTTACGAATTGGAATTAATCGAGCGGCAGGAAAGCCTACAGCCGGCAGCGGAAGACCGAAGACCAAAGACCGAAGACCGAAATATCCGCGTCGCCTGTTCCGCCGGAACTTACATTCGCACTTTAGCCGAAGACATCGGCAGACGGCTCGAAACCGGCGCGCATCTCGCCGAATTGAGAAGAACGCGGGCGGGAAAATTTGATTTGTCGCAAGCCGTGACGCTGGAAAAACTGGAAGAAATCGCGACTGCAAACAGGCTCGAAGAAGTTTTGCTTTCGATGAACCGAGCCTTGTCGCACCTGCCGGAAATAAAGCTCTCGGACGAGGAAATCAGAAAAACGCAAAACGGTATGAAACTGAGATTCGACGCGGCGGGAGCGAGCGATAATCAACCGTTTCGGCTGACTGACAAAGGCGAAAATCTGATTGCCGTCGGTTTTTACGCCGAAGCGGAAAAAACTATTCAACCGAAAGTGGTTTTGGTGTAAAATTACGGCAAGTTCGGATTTTATTTTGGATAAGTCGATCGAGTTATGAGTTTCAGGCGCGGAATTTAAAGTTTGTTATTACTAAATTTAAAGTTTGTTATTAAACGAGTCATTCAAAATTCAAAACTCATAATTCAAAACTTTTAAAGTGATTATGAAAAAAAGATATTTAGCGGCGGGCGCCGGGCTGGGAGCCATCGGCGGCTTGATTGCGTTGAAAATGCTGACGCGGGCGGGCGAGGTGAATTGGGACGACGTCTCCGGGCTTGTCCCGCACGCGGAAAATTCGCATTTCGTGGATGTTGACGGCTTGCATCTGCATTACCAGCAGTTCGGCGAGCCGAGCGCTCCGGTTCTGCTTTTGATTCACGGCTACACGGCTTCGACCGCCGTCTGGCGCACGGTCGCGCCGCCGCTTGCCGAGCGCGGTTTTCAGGTTATCGCCGTCGATTTGGTCGGCTTCGGCTATTCGAGCAAGCCTTCGTGGTTCGATTATTCGATCGAGTCGCACGCACGCGTCGTTTCGCGGTTTATGAATCGGCTGGGCATCGGCAAGGCAACGGTCGCCGGCAGCTCTTACGGCGGCGCGGTCGCTTCGACGCTGGCGCTCGATTATCCGGAACGCGTCGAAAAACTGGTTCTCGTCGGCTCGGTCTGTAACGACGATGCCAAACGTCATCCGGTTCTGCGGCTGGCGAAACTGCCGGGAATGGGCGAGCTGATTTCGGCTTTTTTGAGCGATTCGCCGCGCTTTGTTCGCTATCGACTGCAAAATACGCTCGCGCCCGCCAATCATCATTTGATAACCGACGAAAGAATCCAGACGATTCGTCGACCTTTAAAGGCAAAGAACGCGCATCATTCGGTTTTGATGACGGCGCGCAACTGGAATGCCTGCCGCATCGAGCAGGACGCGCAGTTTATCAGCCAGCCGACGCTGCTCGTCTGGGGCGAAAACGATACGATTATCCCGATTCAAAACGGCTATAAGCTGCACGATGCGATTCTGAACTCGCGGCTCGTCGTTTTCAAAGACTGCGGTCAC
>DASVRL010000168.1:0-25842 GCA_036388635.1 Pyrinomonadaceae bacterium | reverse complement strand
GATGGCTGGCAGACTGTCGGACGCATTATAAACTGCAATCCAATCAGCGTCTCTTTTATGTTCAGTGATGGCGTGATACGAAAGCTGGAAGCTCATCAGGAATATGTTGTCGAGCAAGCAAATGAACCGCCGGAATCGCAGCCCGGACAAATTATGCGTTTGCACAGAGAATCGAATCGGATTTCGGTTTGCGCTTCACATTCGTTAATTGATTTAAGCGACATCAGCGAATCTTTCAGAGCGCTAAAACAGCGCGACGGATATTCAAACAGCGCGGCGGCTTATCACGAATTGGAAAGAGGCGCGACTTTACACACGCGCGAGGCAATTTACCGGATGCCTCTGAAATGGTCGGGCGAGGCGACGAAAGAAGCTTGTAATTAATACAACGGACAAAATAAAAAAGGACGACCGAAGCCGTCCTTTTGCGCTTGAATATTTAGTTTCCGATTACTCATTCGGAACGGGGAGAGAGGCGCCTGGCGGGACAATCCAGAGTTCGATACTCGTCCGCGGACGAGTTCCGCCCATAATGACTTGTATTCGCCTCGGGTCGACGCCGCGCGTCTTGACTAAATAATCCATCGTGCGTCTTCTGACCAAATCGGCGGTGGTTCGCGTCCGGCTCAGACGGTCGGTGCCCTGATAGATAATAATGTAAAGCTGTGCGTCGGGACGATTGCGCAATTGAATAACGCAGTTGTCAAAGCGGTATTTGTCGTCGTCAAACGAGGTCGATTCAAACACGTCGCAACGAACTTTTTCCGGCACCACTACTGTCGGCGGCTTAACTCTCGTTCTGACCGTGTTTTTCTGGAAACAGGTCTGACCGTAAACGTCGTCGGTCACGTCCAGCTCGGCGGTAATAGTTTGACCGCCGAGTCCGGTCGTATCGACCGTGATTGACGGCGTTCCGGCTCCGCCGCCGGTGATGCTGAGCGTTTCGGGAGTTACGCGCCAGCGATAATTTACCGGTACGCTCGCCGAAATGGCGTTTACCGCAACGAAAGTCACCAGAGAGCCTTCGTCGACTTCTTCGGGCGCATCGACGCGAACGTCATACGGGCACGGTCTTTTATCGGTTCTTTCGATAACTCTCAAACAGATGCAGTTTTTTATGCCTCTTCTGATTTCGACTTCCTTGACGAAAACCTGGTTATTCGGACCTTCGATTTCAACCTTATGAATGCCGGGCGAAAGATAGAATTCCGCCGGCGTTCCGTTGCCCGCCAGACCGACCTCCGAGCCGTCAACCAGCACGCGGTAAGCTGCCGGCGTCGCCGGCGCGGTAAAAGTCACCTGCACGGAGAGAATTCCCGCGTTTTTCGGTCTTTTCACGTCCCGGTTGTTGCTGCCCGCAGCAAAGGCTTCGTTGACCCAGCCCAGTGTTAAAATCAACCCGACGGCGAGTATTAAATTGCAGCTAATTCTTCGCATCTTTTCTTCCTCAATTCGTTCGTTGACCGCCAAAGCGCAATTTCACGCTGCGCGTCAAATCTTCATAAAAACTTTTCAAAATTTATCTGGAATGAAAAACCCGGAAAGCTTCCGAATTTTCATCCCGTAATCTTAACTTTCTTCGCTTTGCTCGTCGTTCTCGCCGTCGCTGTTGCGCTTTCTCAGCCGGCGGCGTGCGGCAAGTCCGATGCCCGCGAGTCCGGTTCCGAAAAGCAAAATCGTCATCGGTTCCGGCACCGGTTCGGGCGTCGGCGTAATTTTCGGAGTCATCGTCGGGGTCGCCGTCGGCGTCGATGTCGGCGTCGGCGTTTCGGTATGCGGCGGCGGAGTCTTTTTAGTTCGGTCGCGGTCGCGGAATATAAATATCAAAGGAATAACCGCCAAGCCTAAAAACGCCCACTTCGGAAAACCCTGCCGCACGGGCAGCTGCTCGCAATTACAGTTTTCTTCTTCAATCGAAGTCGTCGTCGTCACAATTACGCGGTCATCGTCCTGCTGCGGCTGCGGCTGGACGGTTTTATCGTCGTCATCATCATCGCCGTCAGCCTTTAACACTCCGTCATCGGCAAAGCGCAGTTGAGCGAAACCGCCCGTGTTGGCTCTGCCCGGTTTAACGTTCAAGACCTGTTGAACCTGCTCAAAACGAACCGGCGCAGCGGATGCGGAAGTGGCTGCCATCAGCATCGAGAATAAGCTAACCAGAGACAGGAGAACTCTAAGTTTTGGATTTTTCATAGCAATCTTTCCTAACAGGAAAATTTCATTTTTCAACAATTCTAGCGCGCACAAATCCGCCTGTGGATTCGCGACTTTGAAATTAAGGAAGGGGCAATGCGGGCAAATATAGCAGAATTCTTTTCAAAATGCACTATTTATTTATCGGATTATAGAAAATTTTCCGCCTTTTGCCTTGCCGCCGCCATCCGATTCGGATATTCGTTACACAAGAGTCAGTATTAATAGATAAATTTTTCCAGAATTTGCCTGATTTTTTTTGCTGAAAACAAAAAAGGAGAAGAAAATAATTTCCTCTCCTTTCTTTCTTTGCTTTCGGCTTAACAATCAGAGCCGGTCAACAAAGAGGCGGAAATGCCGAATCGTCAACCGGAGTGTCTTGGAAATGATGAATGCGAAGCAATTGCAGATTCTATGTATCGCATTCATCGTTCCGCGTTCCCGCGTTCATCGTTTAACAACTCGCTCGGATTAGAGCCCGCGTTTCTGTCCTTTATGCATCGCTGCCGCCGTTGGCGCGCGATTTTTCTTCTTTCAGAATCGCCTTACGCGAGAGCTTAACTTTGTTGCCTTCCTTGCCGATGCATTTGACCATCACCTGCTGACCTTCTTTCAGCTCGTCGCGCACGTCTTTGATGCGGCGGTCGGAGATTTCCGAAATGTGCAGCAAGCCGTCCAGACCCGGAAAGATTTCGACAAACGCGCCGAAATCGACGATGCGCGTCACCGTTCCCAGATAAGTTTCGCCGATTTCCGCTTCGGCGGTCAGCGCGCGAATGCGTTCGACCGCTTTCTGCGCCGCTTCGCCGTCGGCGGTCGCGATGTTGACCGTGCCGTCGTCGGAGATGTCGATTTTCGCGCCGGTTTCTTCCGTAATCGAACGGATAATCTTGCCGCCCGGTCCGATCACGTCGCGGATTTTATCCGGGTGAATCATAATCGTGATAATGCGCGGCGCGTATTCGGAAAGCTCTTCGCGCGGTTTTTCGATTGCCTGCGCCATAATTTCCAGAATATGCAGGCGACCTTTTCTGGCTTGCTCCAAGGCTTCCTGCAAAATCATCGCGTTGATGCCGGCGACTTTAATGTCCATCTGCAAAGCGGTGATGCCTTCCGCCGTGCCCGTAACTTTGAAATCCATATCGCCGTAATGGTCTTCCGCGCCCGCGATGTCGGATAAAATCGCGTAACGATTGCCCTCCATCACCAAGCCCATCGCCACGCCCGCCACCGGGCGCTTAATCGGCACGCCCGCGTCCATCAGAGACAGACAGCCGCCGCAGACCGAAGCCATCGAGCTTGAGCCGTTCGATTCGGTAATGTCGGAGACGATGCGAATCGTATACGGAAAATCGGCTTCCGCCGGCAGAATGTTTTCCAGCGCGCGGCGCGCCAGGTTGCCGTGACCGATTTCGCGGCGCGAAGAAGTGCCGACGCGACCGGTTTCGCCGACCGAATACGGCGGGAAATTGTAGTGCAGCATAAAGCGGCGCTTGGTTTCGCCTTTTTCCAAATCGTCCATAAACTGCTCGTCGTCTTTCGTGCCGAGCGTCGAGGTGACAATCGCCTGCGTTTCGCCGCGCGTGAAAAGCGCCGAGCCGTGAACGCGCGGCAGCCAGCCGACCTCGCAGGAAATCGGGCGAATTTCCGAAAAACGGCGTCCGTCTGGACGGCGACGTTTGCCGAGAATGTCTTCGCGGAAAATTTTCTCTTTCAAATGCGAGAAGGCTTTGCCAGCCAGCACGCGCTGTTCCGGCTGGTCTTCGGGATAGCTCTCCGAAACTTCCTTTTTCAGCGCGTCAATCGCCGCGTAGCTGGTGATTTTATCCTGTCCGGTCGTGTCCATCGCCGCACGCATGCGGTCGCCGTAATTCTGCTCGATTTCGCCGAGCAGCGCTTCGTCGACAGTCGGCGCGACGAATTCGCGCTTGGTGATTTCCAGCGCCTTGAAAAGCTCTTTCTGCCAGAGACACAAGCGTTTGATTTCCTTGTGCGCGAGCATCAGCGCCTCGACCATAATTTTTTCCGAAACTTCCTGCGCTTCCGATTCGACCATACAGATGGCTTCTTCGGTTCCGGCGACAATCAGATTCAGCTGCGATTCGCGACGCGCATCATAGGTCGGGTTAATCACGTACCTGCCTTCAATCAAGCCGACGCGCACGCCCGCAATCGGATTCACAAACGGAATATCCGAAAGATACAGCGCCAGCGAAGCGCCCGTAATCGCAATCACGTCCGGGTCGTTCTGGTCGTCGGCAGAGATGACGGTGCCGATAATCTGCGTTTCAAAACGGTAATTGTCCGGAAAAAGCGGTCTGACCGGACGGTCAATCAAGCGGCAGGTCAAAGTTTCTTTTTCCGAAGGGCGACCCTCGCGGCGAAAATAATTTCCCGGAATGCGCCCGGCGGCGTAAGTAGATTCGCGATATTCGACCGTCAGCGGAAAGAAATCCAGTCCTTCCCTAGCGGTATGCGCGCTGACGGCGGTCACCAAAATCATCGTGTCGCCGTAACGGACGACGACCGCGCCGTCGGCTTGCTTGGCGATTCTGCCGGTTTCGATGGTCAATTCCTGCTCGCCCAATTTGATTGATTCTTTTAAATATTTTCTTTGTGGCATTTACTTTTTTTTCTCCATTCGTAAAGTTTTTAACGCGCTGGAAGCGGCGAGAAGCGCCCGCCAGGACTTTGGAAAGGTTTCGCCACGAATTACACGAATCAAACTTCTTTTATATCAATGAATTCTCGGTGTCCTCGGCGGTGAAATTTTCAAACATTTCACTTTCCCCGCTTCCGCGTTTTAATTTTCAAATACAAAGACGGCAGAAGCCATGCCGTGAAAGCTTCTGCCGTCTTTGGTCTAATTTAATTTTGACGACGTTCTCTTCTGCCCGTAGCTTTACGCTGTCACGTACAGCGACTAGGAGCCGATTCTTCGAGAGAACTTGATGAGTGAATGACTCGAAGCGGTCATTTTAAGTGACAACTGAAAACTGATAGTTTATTTTTTTCACTATCAACTATCAGTTATCACTTATTAACTATCTACGCAGTCCCAATCTCTGCACGATTTCGTGATACTGTTCAATATTGATTCGTTTCAGATAATCGAGCAGTTTTCGGCGCTGCGAGACCATTTTAAGCAGTCCGCGGCGCGAATGATTGTCTTTTTTGTGGGTTCTGAAATGCTCGGTCAGTTCCGTGATACGCTGCGTTAAAAGCGCAATCTGCACTTGCGGCGACCCGGTATCCGAACCGTGCTGCTGAAAATCTTTAACTATCTGTTCTTTTACTTCTGTAGTTGTAGCCATAACTTCTTACTTCTTGCTTAAAATAGCCTCTCCTTAGCCGCAGTCGAAACCGCGTAAATTTATTTTTATTAACTTGTAAATGTTAAATGTTAAATTGAGAATGGTCAATCTTCCCGATTAAACATTCTCAATTCAAACGTTTTTCCCGAATTCTTCCATAAACTTTGTCGAAAAGTCGCCCTTTTGAAACTTTTCGTCGTTCATAATTTTCAGATGAAGCGGAATCGTCGTTTTGATGCCCTCGATAACCATCGCTTCGAGCGCGCGCTTCATTCGCGCAATCGCCAAATCGCGCGTGCGAGCGTGAACGATAAGCTTGGCAATCATCGAATCGTAATACGGCGGCACGACGTAGCCCGGATAAGCTGCCGTATCGACGCGCACGCCCGGACCGCCCGGCAAATTAAAAGCCGTAATTTTTCCGGGGCTGGGCGTAAATTTTTCCGGGTCTTCGGCGTTGATGCGGCATTCGATGGAATGCCCGACAATCAAAACTTCTTCCTGCGTGACGCCGAGCTGCTCGCCTTCGGCGATGCGGATTTGATTGCGGACGATGTCGGCGAGCGTGACCATCTCCGTCACCGGATGCTCGACCTGAATGCGCGTGTTCATCTCCATAAAATAAAATGAACCGTCTTCGTCCAGCAAAAACTCGAAAGTTCCGGCGCTCGAATAACCTATTTCCTTACACGCCTTAACGGCGACCGCGCCCATTGTCGCGCGCTGCTCGGGCGTGATAACCGGCGACGGCGCTTCTTCGAGCAGTTTCTGGTGACGGCGCTGAATCGTGCATTCGCGCTCGCCGAGATGAATACAATTTCCGTATTCGTCGGCTAAAACCTGAATCTCGATGTGACGCGGGCGCTCGACGTATCTTTCGATGTAGACGCTTCCGTTCTTAAAAGCCGCGAGCGCTTCCGACTGGGCAAGCTCCAGATTCGAAACGAGTTCTTCTTCGGCGCGGACAATCCGCATTCCGCGACCGCCGCCGCCCGCCGCCGCTTTGATAATCACCGGAAAGCCGATTTCCTTCGCTACCTTGATCGCTTCGTCCGCCGATTCAACCGGTTCGGGCGAACCGGGCAGAACCGGCACACCGGCGGCGGTCATCGTGCGCCGCGCTTCGACCTTATCGCCCATCATTTTGATGACGTGCGGCTCGGGACCGATAAATTTGATGTTGCAGTCGCCGCAGATTTTCGCAAAAGTTTCCGATTCGGCTAAAAAACCGTAGCCCGGATGAATCGCATCGACATTGGCGATTTCCGCCGCGCTGATGATTGCCGGAATATTCAGATAGCTCTGCGCCGAAGGCGCCGGACCGATGCAGATGGCTTCGTCGGCAAAGCGCACGTGCAGCGCGTCCTTGTCGGCTTCCGAATGCACGGCGACGGTGCGAATGCCCATCTCCTTGCAAGTCCAGATGATCCGGCAGGCGATTTCGCCGCGATTGGCAATCAAAATTTTACTGAACTTCTGCGTTTTCATCACAAAATTTTAGCCACGAATGAACACGATAAGGACACGAAATGATTTTTCCTGTTCGTGTTTTTTCGTGTTCATTCGTGGCTTCAAATCTCTTATTTCCTAATGCCGAAAAGCGGCTGACCGTATTCGACCGGCTGACCGTTTTCGACGTAGATTTTGACGACTTCGCCCGAAACTTCCGCCTGAATCTCGTTCATCAGCTTCATCGCTTCGATGATGCAGACGACCGCTTCCGGCGCGACGCGGCTTCCGATTTGGACATACGGGTCTTTGTCCGGCGATGGCGAGCGATAAAACGTTCCGACAATGGGCGAGGGAATTTTGTATAAATCTTCGTCCGCCGCCGCTTCCGCGTCGGCTTTCGCGCCCGGATGCGGAGTTTCAGGCTTTGCCGCCGTTTGTGCCGGAGCAACGGATTGAGCAGTCGGCGCAGCAGCAGCGGCAGCAGCGGGCTGAACGGATTGGATAATTTGCGGCGGAGCGATTTGCTTGCTCAGACGCACGCGAATGGTTTCGTTTTCAAACTCGAAATCCGTGAAACCGTGCGCGTCAACCAGTTCGGCAAGTTCGCGCAGCTCGTTCATATTCAGCGAAGGCTCCATCGCTTTCGTTGCGCGGGAACTTTTCGCCGTCTTTTTCGCCGTTTCTTTTTTCGCCGATGTCGCTTGCTGCTGGCTCATCTTTGCTCCTTCTAAAAGAAAGAAAGCAGTAGGCAATCGCCGCCCGGCAGGAATCGACCGCCTGCCTACTGCTACTGCTTACTACAACTGCTTACTATTTTTTCGCTGCTATCTCACGCGGATTGTCAACCAATTCGATGACCGCCATTTCCGCGTTGTCGCCCTGGCGTCGACCGAGCTTGATAATGCGCGTGTAGCCGCCGTTGCGGTCTTTGTAGCGCGTTCCGAGCTCGCCGAACAGACGCTGGACGGCGGCGACTCCCGCCGTTCTTTCCGGACGTTCTTTCGGCTCGCCTTTTTTGCCGCGGAAACGGCTCAATTCCGTTTTATGCGTGCGGTTTCCAGCGTGGAAAAATCGCGCCGCCTGACGGCGCAGATGAACTTCGCGCGCTTTGGCGTCGTCGCCGTCCAGCGTCTGCGCTTTGCGCGCCAGCGTGATGGCTTTTTCCACAAACGAGCGAAGTTCTTTCGCCTTCGGCACGGTGGTGACGATTTGTTCTTTTTCGGCGTTAATCAACGAAGTCGCTAAGTTTCGCAGCAGCGAGATACGATGCTCCGTCGTTCTACCCAATTTACGATGTGCTTTTAAATGTCTCATAACAATAAGTCCAGAGAGTCTAGAGAGTCTGGAGAGTCTGGAGAGTCAAAAGAAAGTCAACCGACTCTCCAGACTCTCCAGACTCTCTAGACTCTTGACTCGTTAATCCGCTAAGTCGCGTCCGCCCGAACCGGGAATCGGATTGCCCTGCTCGTCAAAATCCATCCCGAAATCCAAGCCCATACCGTGCAGCAGGTCTTTGATTTCGTTTAAGGATTTTTTACCGAAATTTTTGGTTGACATCATATCGCGCTCGGTGCGATGCACCAAATCACGAATCGAGCGAATATCGGCGTTTTTCAAACAATTATAAGAACGCACCGACAATTCCAGCTCGTCAACCGAGCGGTCGAGAAGGTCATTGCGCATCAAGGGCGGACGCGCGATGTCTTCGTATTTATATTCGTCTTCTTCCTCTTCAAAATTGATGAAGATGGTCATATGGTCTTTGACGAGCTTTGCCGCCAGACCGATGGAATCGTCCGGTTTAACGGAACCGTCCGTCCAGACTTCGATAGTCAGTTTGTCAAATTCCGTGTTCGAGCCTTGACGCGTCGCTTCGACCGTGTAATTGACCTTTTTGATCGGCGTGTGAACCGAGTCAATCGGGATGTAGCCTAAGCTGAGGTCTTCGTCGTTGTTGAATTCGGCGGAAACGTAGCCGCGCCCGTGTTTCAGGCGCATTTCGATATTCAGTTCGCCGCCCGTGCCGATAGTTGCGATGTGCACGTTCTGGTCGAGAATTTCCACGTCGCCGTCGGCTTCGATGTCTTCGCTGGTGACTTCGCCGGCTTCGGATTTATTGATAGTTAAGGTTTTTGCGCCGGCGGCGTGAAGTTTAAACGGAATCTGCTTGAGATTTAAAATAACGTCGGTGGCATCTTCGACCACCCCTTTTATAGACGAAAATTCGTGCTCGACGCCTTCGATTTTAACTGCCGTAATTGCCGCTCCTTCAATCGACGAAAGCAACGCGCGGCGCAGTGAGTTTCCGATGGTTGTTCCGAAACCACGCTCGAACGGCTGAGCATAGAACTTTCCGTATCGCTCGGTCAAGGTTTCTTTTTCAACCTCTAAGCGATTCGGCATTTGAAAATCTGTCCAAAGGTTGTTTGTTGTCATATTTTTATAAAATTTTCTAAAGTTGCAGAGAGTTGCAGAAAGCTGCGGACGGTTTCAACCGAATTTAACTTCGGCAACGACCGGCAACTTCTGCAACTCCGGTTAACTACTTACTGTAAAGCTCGACGATTAACTGCTCGTTGATGGTCGCGTCTATATCCGCGCGCGTCGGCAAGCCCGAAACGGTCACGCTCAGGGCGTCCGTCGCTCCGGCTGAAATCCAAACCGGGCGACCGCGACCGCCGGCGGTTGACCACGCGCCTTCGACGTGCGGGTTTTTCACGCTTTTATCTTTAATCGTCACGACGTCGCCCTGTTTCACCTGGAAAGAGGGAATATCGACTTTGCGTCCGTTGACTTCGACGTGACCGTGATTGACCAATTGGCGCGCCTGACGCCGGGACGTGGAAAAACCGGCGCGGAAAACGACGTTATCAAGACGGCGTTCCAGCAAAAAGAGCAGGTTTTCGCCCGTGATACCTTTTTGCCGCGAGGCTTTCTCGAAATAATTGCGGAATTGTTTTTCCAGCACAAAGTAAATGCGTTTTACTTTCTGCTTTTCGCGAAGCTGCTGACCGTAGCCGACTAAAACTTTGCGCCGTGCGGTCGCGCCGTGCATTCCCGGCGGCTGCGTGCCGCGCTTCTCAATCGGGCATGACGGTTTGAAACAACGGTCGCCCTTTAAAAATAACTTTGCGCCTTCGCGGCGGCACAGACGGCACACCGCTTCTCTATATCTAGCCATTAAATATTTCTGCCTCCGTTAATTTTGACGGAAAAGTTTACAGACGGACTTAATAAAATCCGCCCTTCATCCTTTCGATAAATTAAATAATTAAAACTTAAACGGCGAACTGCAAATCCGCAATCCGCATTCCCAAATTAAAATCCTTAGACTCTTCTGCGTTTCGGCGGACGACATCCGTTGTGCGGAATCGGCGTCGTGTCACGAATCGCCGTGACGCGAATGCCGGCTTGGTGAATCGCACGGATTGCTGATTCACGACCGCCGCCCGGACCTTTGACGCGAACTTCGCATTCGCGCATTCCGGCTTCAATCGCCTTGCGCGCCACTTCCGAAGCGGCTTGCTGCGCCGCAAACGGCGTTCCTTTACGCGAGCCGCGAAATCCGCGCGCGCCCGATGAAGACTGCGCGATTAAATTCCCTTGCGTATCGGTAATGGAAATCAGCGTGTTGTTAAAAGAAGCCGCGATAAACGCGATTCCGGTCGGAATATTCTTCCGCTCTTTTTTTCTCTGAAAAGTCTTTTTGCCTTTTGCTGGTTGCTTTGCCATATTCTTCAGTAAGCAGTAAGCAGTAAGCGGTAAGCAGTTTAAAAGCAATTTACTGCTCACTGCTTACTGCTCACCGCTCACTTTTATCTATTTCTTGCCTGGCGCTTTCTTCTTCGCCACGGCGGCTTTGCGCGGACCTTTACGGGTGCGCGCGTTGGTGCTGGTGCGCTGTCCGCGAACCGGCAGCGAGCGGCGATGACGAAGCCCGCGATAACAGCCGATGTCCATCAAGCGTTTGATGTCCATCTGCACGCGTTTGCGGAGGTCGCCCTCGACTTCGCCCTGCGCGTCGAGAATGGCGCGGATGCGACCGAGCTCGTCTTCGCTCAAATCCCTGATTTTCGTATCAATGTTGATTTGCGCTTCTTCGAGAACCGCCGTCGCCCGCGATTTTCCGATACCGTAGATATAAGTTAAGCCGATTTGCGCTCTTTTCTGTGGTGGTAAATCTACACCTGCTACACGAGCCATCTAAATTTCTCCAATAGTGAATAGGTTACGAGCGATAAGCGACAGGGGAAAGAATTTTCTTCATTATTACCCGTCACTTATCGCTTACTACTAAATTAGCCTTGGCGCTGCTTATGCTTCGGATTATCACAAATCACGCGCACAACGCCTTTACGATGAATAATTTTGCACTTGTCGCAAATTTTCTTTACAGAAGGACGAACTTTCATTTCTTTAATCCCTCGCTTTATTTATAGCGATACGTAATTCGCCCGCGACTTAAATCGTAGGGCGAAAGCTCAACTAAAACTCTGTCGCCCGGCAGAATACGAATAAAATTTTTCCGCATCTTGCCGGAGATATGTGCCAAAACCTGATGCTGGTTGCCTTCTAATTCAACCTTGAACATCGCGTTCGGCAATGTTTCCAGAACGGTAGCTGTCACTTCTATCGCTTCTTCTTTCGACATATCTCACAGTGTCAATCAAGAGTTATTGACAAACTGCTTATGTTATCCTTTTTTTGACCTTTTTTCAAGTTACGCCGCGACACTTCCGGCATTTGCCTGATTTCGCTGCGCCTTTTGCTCTTTCGTCAAAGTTAAAATCTCCGGTCCTTCTTCGGTGACGGCAATCGAATGTTCAAAGTGCGCGCTCGGTTTTCCGTCCGCCGTGATGACCGTCCATTTATCGCCCAAAACTTTGGTTTCGGCGGTGCCGAGATTTATCATCGGCTCGATGGCGAAACAATATCCGGCGCGGATTTTCTCGCGCGTTCCGGCGCGACCGTAATTCGGAATCTGCGGCGCTTCGTGCATTTTGCGCCCGATGCCGTGACCGACATAATCGCGGACGATGCCGTAACCGAATTTTTCGGCGTGCGTTTGCACGGCGTGTCCCAAATCGCCGACGCGATTATTCGGGTAACACTGCTCGATTGCCAAGTTAAGACATTCTTCCGTGACTTTTATCAACTGCGCTACTTCGTCGCTGATTTTGCCGACCGGAACGGTAATCGCCGTATCGCCGACAAAACCGTTATAAGTCGCCGCCACGTCGATCGAGATGATATCACCTTCTTTGAGCGGCGTGTCGTTGGAAAAACCGTGAACCACCTGCTCGTTGACCGAAGCGCAAATCGCGTACGGAAAGCCGTGATAACCGATAAAGGTCGGAATCGCGCCGCGCTCGCGAATCATCTTGTCGGCAGCGGCGTTTAGTTCCAGCGACGTGACGCCGATGGCGACCAGCCCGCGCAAATTTTCACGGACTTCGGCAACCAGCTCGCCGACCTCGCGCATCTTGTCTAAATCTTTTTTCGATTTGGCGATAATCATTCGCTTTCCTAATAAAACGTGGCTCAGTTTACTAAAAACCGCGCCGACTCTTGAATCTAACATTTAGTCATTCGTCCTTAGTCATTCGTCCATTGCCCTTTGCTGGTTGAGTAAAAGCCCGAATTTTCAGTTTTAATTCAACTAACGAAGGACAAAGGACAATGGACAATGGACTAAATTAATTTTTCCAACTCCGCGTAAATTTCCTCGACGCCGCGCTCGCCGTTAATTTTTTGCAGCCTTCCGGTTTGCTCGTAATAATCAAGCAGCGGTTTCGTGTTCGCTTCATAGGTCGAAAGCCTGGTGCGGACGCTTTCCTCGTTGTCGTCGGAGCGATGATTTAATTGCGCTTCCGAGTGAAAATCGCACACGCCCGCGTTTTTCGGCGGCTTAAAATAAACGTTGTAAATCTCGCCGCAAACCGGGCAATTTCGCCTGCCCGTCATCCGCTTTTCCAGATTTTCCAGCGGCACGTCAACCTGGATCGCCTGAATTTCTCTGCCCTGTTCCCGGGCTAGATTTTCCAGGTCGCGCGCCTGCACCGACGTGCGCGGGTAACCGTCCAGAATGTAGCTTCCGGTTTCGCGCGCGGTTCTGTCCTTCACGATTTCAAAGGTAATGTGGTCGGAAATTAATTTTCCTTCCTGCATAATCAGCTGCACTTCGCGGGCGAGCGGCGTGTCGGCGTTTTTCAACGCGCGAAACATATCGCCGGTCGAGATTTGCGGAATACCGCGACGCTCTTCCAAAAGTCTCGCCTGCGTTCCCTTTCCCGCGCCGGGCGCGCCGATTAAAACAATAATTTTGTTCATTCAAATATATTTTTCGCCGCCGTGAAGACGCCGACGCCGCAGACGCGGAGTTTTTGAAAGTAAAAAGAAAAAATTTCTTTTCCGACTCTCTCCGCGTCTGCGGCGGCGCCTCGACAGTGAAAAATTTCCTAACCTCTACGACCGCGCAAACGCGAACCCGCGCCTAAAAAGCCTTCGTAGTTTCTCATCACGAGCTGCGCTTCGATTTGCGCGATGGTATCCATCGCGACGCCGACCAGAATCAGAAGCGACGTGCCGCCGAAGAAAAATTGATAGCCCAAGCCGTTCGGAATCCAGCTCAAGCCGGGCGTCGCCGCGAAAAACTGGTCGATGCTCGGACCGACGAACGGCAGACGTCCGACTTTAAATCCGCTCAGGAGAACCTGCGGGGCGAAGGCGACAAACGCCAGGTAAATCGCGCCGACCGTCGTCAGTCTGGTCAGGATATAATTCAGATATTCAGCCGTCTGCGCGCCCGGACGCGTGCCCGGAATAAATCCGCCGTGTTTGCGAAGATTGTCCGCCACCTCGTCGGTATTAAACACAATCGTGATATAGAAAAACGTGAACAGGACAATCAGCGAAAGAAAGACGAGTTCATAATACGGGTCGCCGCCGTGAAACGCCTGAAAGAATTGAAAAATCTTTGCCCAGGTCGTCTCCGGCGCATTCGGGTCGGGCGGAAAAGCCGACAAAAGCGTCTGCGGCATCGCCAAAACGGACGAAGCGAAAATCACCGGAATCACGCCGCCCATATTGATTTTCAGCGGCAGAACCGTTTCCTGTCCTTTAAAAGTCTGGTTTCCGACGCGGCGGCTGGCATAGCTGATGGCGATGTTTCGACGCGCCGATTCGACGTAAACAATCAGCGCGATGAGGGCAATCAAAACCACGGCGAGGAAAATCACGCCGAACGTCTGCATCGGATTGCCGCCTCTGACGCGCTCGGAAATCTGCATCAGTCCGCTTGGCAAACCGATGACGATACCGGCGAAAATAAGCAGCGAAATTCCGTTTCCGATGCCGCGCTCGGTGATTTGCTCGCCGAGCCACATCACGAAAACCGTGCCGGTCGTCAAAGTCACGACAATCATAAACGTCGCCCACCAGCTCTCGCCGATAATCTGGTTGCGGCTGAGCCAGGTGGCGACGAAAAAGGTCTGCACCGCGCACAAAATGACGGTCAGATAACGCGTCCACTGGTTGAGTTTCTGCCGCCCGACTTCGCCTTCTTCCTGCACTTTTTTCAGCGCCGGATAAAGAACCGTCATCAACTGAATGATAATCGACGCCGTAATATAGGGCGTCACGCCGAGCGCGAAAACGGAAATCGTGCGAAAATTACCGCCCGAAAACAGGTCGAGCACGCCGAGCAGAGTTCCGCTGACCTCGCCCCAAACTCTTTCAAGCTGTACCTTATTGATTCCCGGAGCCTGAATATGCGCGCCGAAACGATAAACAACCAGCATTCCAAGCGTAAAAAGTATCCGGCTTCTGAGTTCCGGCACTTTAAACATATTCTGGAGCGCGGCAAAAAACTTATCCATTATATTCCTCTAGAACAAAAATTATTTCCGAGACAGTTTAGCGTGTTTTCGACTGACAAAAAAGCCGCGCGCTTTAGGCTTGCGCTTCGGCGGCTTTTTGCTTGACGATTTCCGTGATGCTGCCGCCGGCTTTTTCGATTTTGTCTTTCGCGTTTTTCGTAAAGCGGTGCGCCGAAATTTTCAGAGCTTTGCTGATGTCGCCGTTGCCCAAGATGACCAAATCGTGCTTGGCTTTTTTAATCAGCCCGCGCTCGTGCAGAATTTCGGGCGTGATTTCGTCGCCGGCGCTGAAGTTTTCTTCGAGCTTGGCAAGACTGATTTCGAGCCATTGTTTTTTGAAAATATTGGTGAAACCGCGTTTCGGCAGACGGCGCTGCAAAGGCATCTGTCCGCCTTCAAAACCCGATTTGCTCGAATAGCCCGAACGCGATTTTTGTCCTTTGTGCCCGCGCCCGGAAGTTTTTCCCAAGCCCGAACCCGGACCGCGCCCGACTCTTTTTTTCTTGTGCGTGCTTCCTTTCGCAGGACGCAAGTTATTTAATCCTAATGCCATTTTCTTTTCCTCTTAAAAGAATTTCACCACAAAGACACAAAGAACACAAAGGCTTGTAAGAGTGCTTTTCCTTGTGTCCTTTGTGGCTTTGTGGTCAATCCCAATCTATTCGACAATTCTCAAAAGATGCGGAACTTTGGCGACAATTCCGCGCATCGAAGGCGTGTCGGGGCGCTCAACCGTCTGATTGAGTTTCGTGATGCCCAGACTTTTCACAATCGCTTTCTGTTTGCCGGAATAGCCGATCGAGCTTCGGTAATACTGAATCTTGATGCTGCCGCCGCCGCTATTTTCTTGTTCTGTTTTGTTTGCCATTGCTTTAATCATTTATCATTTATCATTTATCATTTAACACAAATCTCGCTGATAAATGTTAAATGATAAACGGTCAATGATTATAAAAGTTCTTCCACCTGTTTGCCGCGCAGACGCGCGACTTCCATCGGGTCTTTCATTCTGGTCAAGCCGTCGAAAGTGGCGCGGATGACGTTGTGCGCGTTGTTCGAACCTAAAATTTTCGTTCTCACGTTGTGTACGCCGAGCGACTGCAAAACCGCGCGCACCGCGCCGCCCGCAATGACGCCCGTTCCGTCTTCCGCCGGTTTGAGCAAAACCTGTCCCGCGCCGTATTTGCCGATAATCGGATGCGGCAGCGTGCCGTTAATCAACGTCACTTTGATCAGATTTTTCTTTGCCGCTTCGACCGCTTTTTTAATCGCGTTCGGAACTTCTTTCGCTTTTCCGGTGCCGAAGCCGACGTGACCTTCTTCGTCGCCGACGACGACCAGCGCGGCAAACGACATATTTTTGCCGCCTTTGACGACCTTCGTAACGCGATTAATCGAAATCAACTGGTCTTTTAAAATCAAGCCCTGCGGCGAGATGCGTTGCTTATTAGTTTTCATTACTTTATTCCGTTACTGCTGCAGCTTCTGCTGTTTCCTGTGCTTCCGTTTCGTTTTTGTTCAAGCCCGCTTCGCGCGTCGCGTCGAGCAGAGCTTTGACGCGACCGTGATAAACATAACCGCCGCGGTCAAAAACGACATTCGAGACTCCGGCAGCCAGCGCGCGTTCCGCCACGACTCTGCCGATTCTCTGCGCCGCTTCGATATTCCCGCCGGTCGAGCCTTTCAAATCTTTTTCGACGGATGAAGCGGCGGCTAAAGTTTTTCCGTTTATATCGTCAATCACCTGCACGTAAATATGATTTACGCTGCGGAAAACCGCCAGGCGCGGGCGCTCCGCCGTTCCGCGCACTTTTTTACGTATGCGGCTGTGAACGGCGCGACGAATTCCAGCTCTATCTTTGTTTGCCATATCTTAACCTTTATTTTGATGGACTGCGCGGCGCATTGCTGCGGCGGCGGCAGGTTACATCTATTATTTGCCGGTTTTACCGGGTTTCAGTTTATAAGTTCTGTCGGCGTAGCGAACGCCTTTGCCTTTGTAAGCGTCGGGTTTACGCAGGCGATTCAATTCGGCGGCGACCTGACCGAGCTTTTGCTTGTCGATGCCCGTCAAGGTCAGCGTCAACTGGTATTGGACAATCGTCGTTTTCGTCGGAACTCTCTCCGCTTTGGCGTCGATGCCTTCCGGCAAAGGATACTCAATCGGGTGCGAATAGCCGAGCGCGAAAACGATTTTCTTGCCCTGCACCTCGGCTTTGTAACCAACGCCGACCAAGTCCATTTCCTTTCTAAAGCCTTCGGTGACGCCGACAATCGCGTTGTTCGCCAGCGCGCGACCCAAACCGTGAAACGCAGCCTGGTCGTCATTCTGGCGTTCGGCGACTAATGTATTGTCTTCGATTTTAAAGTTGATGCCCGACGGAATCGGAGTTTTCAAAGTTCCTTTCGGACCTTTCACTTCCAGTTCGCTGTCCTGAATCGTCACGGTCACGCCCGACGGTATCGTAATAGGTTTTCTTCCAACACGAGACATAATTCCCTCAAGTTATAAGTTACAAGTTATAAGTTATAAGTGAAGGAATTTACCTGTCACTTATCACTTATCACCTATCACTTATTAATAAATTTCTGCTAAAACTTCGCCGCCCATATTTTCGCGGCGCGCTCTTTTTCCACTCATCAAGCCTTTCGAGGTGGAAATGATATTAACTCCGTAACCGCCGAGCACTCTCGGAATTTCGGTCGCGCCGACGTAAACGCGGCGGCTCGGACGTGAAACGCGATTCAAATGCGTGATTGAAGAAGCGCCTTTGGCATCGTAGCGCAGGAAAATGCGGATGGCGAATTTGACGCCTTCGCCTTTCGTGACGTAGTTGTTGATGTAGCCTTCTTCTTTCAGGATGCGCGCGATTTCCAGTTTCAATTTCGAACCGGGAATATCGACGCGCGAGTGTTTTGCCTGTATCGCATTACGGATTCGCGTAAGCATATCGGCGATAGGATCTGTCATTTTTAACTCTACTCCGTTACGTATAAAAATTACGATGGTTCGCAAATGCCTGATTGCGCTTGCGCCTGTCGCAGTCTAAAAAAATTACCAGCTCGATTTCACCACGCCCGGAATCTGACCGCGCAGGGCTAATTCCCGTAAGGCAACGCGCGAGGCGCCGAATTTGCGCAGAAATCCGCGCGGGCGTCCCGTCATCGAACAGCGATTGCGAACGCGCACGGGGCTGGCATCGCGCGGCAGCTTTTGCAGCTTCGTCACCGCTTCGTCAACCTGTTCCGGCGTCGAAGCCGGATTGTTGATGATTTTCTTAAATTCCGCGCGGCGCGCGGCGTATTGTACAACCTGTTTTTTGCGTTTTTCGTTTTTAACGACTTTGCTAATCTTTGCCATATTCGTAAATTCAAGGTTCAAAGTTCAAGTTTCAAAGCTTGCGGGTTTCAAAGTTCGCGACTGATTTTGAACTTTAAACCCGCTATCTTCGAACTATTGCCTAAACGGCATTCCCATCGCCTTCAGAAGCGAGCGGGCTTGTTCGTCGTTTTCTGCCGTCGTCACGATTGAAATATTCATTCCGCGCGTTTTATCGACTTTGTTAAAGTCGATTTCCGGGAAAATCAACTGCTCGCGAATGCCGAGCGTGTAGTTTCCGCGCCCGTCAAACGCTTTGCCGGAAACGCCGCGAAAGTCGCGGACGCGCGGCAGACCGACCGAAATCAGACGGTCGAGAAATTCATACATCCGGTTGCCGCGCAAGGTGACCATCGTGCCGATGTTCATTCCCTGGCGCAGTTTGAACGAAGCGATTGATTTTTTCGCTTTCGTCACGACCGGTTTCTGTCCGGTAATGGCGCGCAGCTCTTCGACCGCCGTGTCGAGAATCTTCGCGTTGGCGATAGCTTCGCCGAGTCCCATATTGACGACGACTTTTTCGATGCGCGGAATTGCCATCGGATTTTCGATGCCGAACTCTTTAGCGAGCGCCGGAGCGATTTCATTACGATATTTTTCTTTTAATCTTGCCATTGTTTTATTTCAGCGTTTGGGTCTCGCTCTTTTACAGGCGTTTCCAAACTTTCAAAAATTATTCGTTATCGTTATCTTTCTTTTTCGTATTCGCGCGGCGCGGCGGGTCGGGAATCAATTCGCCGCTTTTCGCCACGCGGACTTTTTTGCCGTCGCGCGTTTCGTACCTGACGCGCGTCGGTTTTCCGGTTTTCGGGTCAACCACCGCGACGTTTGAAATATCGACCCAGCCTTCCGATTCGATGATTCCGCCTTCGACGTTCATCTGCGGGACGGCTTTGCGGTGGCGCTTCATAATCTGCGCGCCTTCGACCTTGATTTTGCCTTTGCGCGGGTCGACGGCGATGACTTCGCCTTGAAGCGGAACGCGTTTTACTTCTTCCTGTCCGCCTTTAGCTGTCTTTTCGTAGCGGTTATATTCTCTGCCCGAGATAAAAACAACCGTGTCGCCGCGTTTAATTTTCGAGCGGATTGTTCCTTTTTTAACTTCCTTCATTGTTTAAATCACCTCCGGCGCTAGGGATACGATTTTCATAAAATTCTTGTCGCGCAGTTCTCTGGCGACCGGACCGAAAACGCGCGTGCCGATCGGAGAGCCGTCGTCTTTTATAAGCACGGCGGCGTTTTCGTCAAACCGGATGTAGGTTCCGTCCTTGCGGCGGATTTCCTTGCGCGTTCTGACGACGACGGCGTTGTAAACTTTGCCTTTTTTCGCCGTTCCGTCCGGCGCGGCTTCCTTGACGGTGACTTTGATTTTGTCGCCGATGGTGGCGGTCGAGCCGGTCGAGCCGCCAATCGCCATAATCATTTCGACGCGTTTCGCACCTGAATTGTCAGCGACCACTAAAGAGGTCTGCATCTGAATCATAACTGTCTCACTCCGTTTCGAGTCTGGAGAGTCTTCGGGAGTCATGAGTCCACAGAGTCGGAAAACTTCCTTTGACTCTCCAGACTCTCCGGACTCTCCGGACTCTCGACTTTATTTAGCTGCTTTCTGCACAATTTCCACGACGCGCCAGCGTTTACGCGCGGAAAGCGGTCTGGTTTCGATAATGCGCACTTTGTCGCCGATGGTCGCACCGAGTTCGTCGTGTGCCATAAACTGTTTTCGTTTGCGCACGTATTTGCGATATTTCGGGTGTTTCACCAGGCGGTCAACGCGCACGACGACCGTTTTCGTCATCTTATCCGAGGTCACCGTACCGATTCTTTCAGAGCGTTTGCCTTGACCGGTGCCGCTTTTATCGTCGGCGCCGCCGGAAACTAAATTAGTGACCGTGCTCGCGACGGTTTCAACCGCCGAAGCAACCGTCCCGATTACGGTATCGAGGATTGAAGTTTCCTCTTCAGCGTTTTCAGATTTAGCTTTCTTGGATTTCGCAGGCTTCTCTTCGGTTGCCTCCGTGTTTTCCGTTTCGGCAGTTTCCGCGTCGGCGGCTTGCGTTTCGACCGCCCCGGCGTTTTCTTCCGCCGCGACTGTTTCTTCGGTCGCTTCCGCGCCGTTTTCAACTGTTTCTTCGTCTTTCTTTCTTGGCATTTCTTTTTCCGGTTAATCGTGAATCGCAAATAGAAAACGATTTACTATTAACGATTTACGAATTACTTTTCGTTTCCAGTTGGCGAATCAACGTATTGACCCGCGCCAGAGTTTTCTTTTCGCGTTTTATATTGCTGACCGCTTCGCCGACGCCGAGAGTTTTTCTGAACTTCAAGCGAAAGAGCGATTCTTTAAGGCTGTCAGCCTGTTCTTTTAATTCTTCAACCGACATTCCGTGAAGCTGTTCTAATTCTTCCTTGCGTTTCATTAGACTATGCCTCCTTCCATTTCGGCGCGCGTGACAAACTTCACTTTAATCGGAAGTTTCTGCGCCGCCAGATTCATCGCCTCGCGCGCGAGTTCTTCGGTAACGCCCTGAATTTCATACAAAACGCGTCCCGGCTTGACGACCGCGACCCAATGGTCGGGCGCGCCCTTGCCGCTTCCCATACGCGTTTCAGCCGGTTTTTTCGTAATCGGCTTGTCGGGAAACATTCGAATCCAGACTTTTCCGCCGCGTTTGATATGACGCGTCATCGAGATACGAGCCGCTTCAATCTGGCGGTCGGTAATCCAGCCCGCCTCCAGCGCTTTCAATGCAAAGTCACCGAAGTTTAATTTGTCGCCGCGCGATGCTACGCCGCGATTGCGACCTTTCATCACCCTGCGGTGCTTGACCTTTTTCGGCATCAACATAATGAGTTAACCTCTCAATCTTTGCGATTATGGACCAGGAAAATCAAGTTCCAATTAAAAATCCAAAATCTAAAATCTAAAATCCTATCTATCGTTACGGTCACGACGCGGCGGACGGTCTCCGCGGTCACGCCCGCGCCCGCGACCCTGGTCTTTTACTTTTACTTCTTTCATCGGGTCGGTCGTCGTGCCGCGCGCCATCGAAGCGTTCGGGTCGAGAATCTCGCCGCGATAAATCCAAACCTTGATTCCGATGATTCCGAAAGTCGTCAAAGCTTCGGCAAATCCGTAATCGATGTCCGCGCGAAGCGTGTGCAGCGGAAGTCTGCCTTCCAAACTCCATTCGGTGCGGGCGATTTCCGCTCCGTTCAAGCGTCCGGCGCACATAACTTTGACGCCTTCCGCTCCGAAGCGCTGCGATTCTTCCAGAATCTTTCTCATCGCGCGGCGAAACGCGATGCGTTTTTCCAGCTGCTGCGCGATTTTTTCCGCCTGCAGCTGCGCGTTCAGTTCCGGTTTCTGGACTTCCTGAATCGAGATAATCACTTCGCGCCCGGTTTTCTTCGACAAATCTTCTTTGAGCTTTTCGATTTCCGTGCCCTTGCGCCCGATGATAATGCCGGGACGCGACGTGTAGATAATAATTTTCAAACGATTGGCGGCGCGCTCGACGTCAATGTGCGAAACGCCCGCGCCCATGAAACGCTTTTTCAACTCGCGCTTCAATTTCATATCTTCCGCCAGGAATTCGGCGTATTCTTTTTTGGCAAACCAGTGTGAATGCCAGTCTTTGTTGTATCCGACCCGGAAGCCGTATGGATGAACTTTTTGTCCCATATTAAAATCTCTTAATTACTGTCTTTCCAGTTGTTCGTTAACGTCCTGTTGCTTATCGTCGGCGCGTTTGGTTTCGTTTAATTCTGCGGGAAGCTGCGTCGCCGTGTCTTTGGCGTCCGAAGCGTCGGCGTCGCCTTCGGTTTCTTCTTCGGTGACGGCTTTCGAGCTTTCAGTCGCTTTCGGCGAAGTTTCTTCAGCGGTGGGCGCGGTTGTTTCCGTCGTCGCCGCCACTGTTTCTTCGGCAGTTTGTCCGGTCGTCGCCGTCGTTTCTACTTCTTCGACCTTGGCTTCTTCAGCAACCGCCTGGCTTTGCTTCACTTCGTCGGCTTTTTGGACTGAGGCTTTCGCGGTTCTTTCGCCCGCGTCGGTTTTCTTAATCGCCGCTCGTTTTGAAGCGGATTTTTTCGTTTCCTCTTCGCCGGTGATTTTCGCGTTTCTGACTTTGCCTTCTTCGGGCTTGTCGCTGGAAACCTCAATCGTGATGTGGCAATAGTGACGCTGTTCGCGATAAGCGCGACCTTGCGGCGCGGGACGCATACGACGACGATTTTTGTGCGCTCCCATATCGACAAAGCACGATTTGATGAACAAATCGTCAGGGTCGATGGCGATGTTTTGTTTTTCCGCCTTAAACGTCGCGTTGGCAATCGCCGAGAGCAGCGTTTTGGCAATCGGGTCAGCCGCGCGCTTGTCCGTGAATTTCAGAATCGCTAAGGCGCGCGAAACGTTGACGCCGCGAATCATATCAATCACGAGCCGCGCTTTCCGCGGCGAACCTTTCAAATGTTTTGTTTTTGCTATCGCTTCCATAATCTTTAACTGATAGTTGATAACCGGTAGTTGATAACTGATAGTTTTTGTTTTTAATTACCAACTATCAGTCATTAGTTATCACTTGCGTTTTGCTGCTTTTTCCGCCTTGGTTCCCGGATGTCCCTTAAAAGTTCTGGTCGGCGAAAATTCTCCGAGTTTGTGTCCGACCATATTTTCCGTCACATAAACCGGAACGTGGCGTTTGCCGTTATGCACGCCGAAGGTCATCCCGACCATTTCCGGCGTAATTGTCGAACGGCGCGACCAGGTTTTAATCGCCTGCGGTTTCGAGGCGCCTTCGCTGATTTTTCTCAAAATTCTCTGGACGCTTAAATCAATAAAAGGTCCTTTTTTAACTGAACGTGGCATAATTCGATTTCGGATTGCGGATTTGGGATTTGGGATTTTGTCTTATCAAAATCCGACTTTCCTTTTCCGCTTCAATTTATCAACCGTTGGAACTGTTCAATGGCGACTGGCGAAAACAAAATCCGCAATCCCAAATCCCAAATCCCAAATTACTTGCTTCTTCTGTCGCGCACGATAAATTTCTGTGTGCGTTTGTTATTACGAGTTTTATAACCGCGCGTCGGCTGTCCCCAAGGGGTTACCGGATGGCGACCGCCCGAAGTTTTGCCTTCGCCGCCGCCGTGCGGGTGGTCGACCGGGTTCATCGCGACGCCGCGAACTTTCGGTCTGAGACCTTTCCAGCGCGAGCGTCCCGCTTTACCCAATGAAACGTTTTCGTTTTCCGTGTTGCCGACCTGTCCGACGGTTGCCATACAAACGACCGGCACGCGGCGAACTTCGCCCGAAGGCATTCTGAGCTGCGCGAAATCGCCTTCTTTAGCGACCAGCTGCGCGAAGCTTCCGGCTGAGCGCGCCATCTGCCCGCCTTTGCCGGGACGCAGTTCGATGTTGTGAATCTGCGTGCCGAGCGGAATATTCTGAATCGGCAGAGCGTTGCCGGGCAGAATGTCCGCCTCCGCGCCGCTCATCACGGTCGAGCCGACGGTGATGCCGACCGGCGCGAGAATATAGCGTTTTTCGCCGTCCAGATATGTAATCAGAGCGATGTGCGCCGAACGATTCGGGTCGTATTCGATTTGCGTCACGCGACCGGGAATGCCGGTTTTGTTGCGCTTGAAATCGACGATGCGATAAAAACGCTTGTGACCGCCGCCGCGACGACGAACCGTGATGCGACCGTCATTGTTGCGACCGGAAATTCTCTTTTTCGGCTCCAGCAAAGATTTTTCCGGCTTTGCGTTCGGAGTCAGTTCATCGCGCGTCAGATACGTCTGATAGCGACGCGCCGGTGATGTCGGTTTTAATTTCTTAATGCCCATCTTTTTATTTTGGATTTTGGATTTGCGATTTTGGATTAGACTTTTGGTTTAACGACCAATCTAAAATCCAAAATCTAAAATCTAAAATCTTTAGATTGCCTCTGCGTAATCAACAATCGGCTCGCCTTTCTGCAAGGTCACATAAGCCTTTTTCCACGACGCGCGGCGACCTTCGTGACGTCCGCGTTTCTTAATTTTGCCTTCGTAATTGACGGTGCGAATCTTGGAAACCTTCACGCTGAAGATTTCTTCGACCGCTCGGCGAATGTCGTCTTTCGACGCTTTGCGGTCAACTTTGAAGCTCAAAACCTGTCCTTCGCCTTCTTCGCTGGTCGCTTCTTTCAAAAGAACCGACTTTTCCGTGATAACCGGCGTCTTTAAAATATCCCAAACACTAAGTGCCGCCATAATTATTCAGCCGCCTCCCCTGTATTTTCGCTCGCGGTTTCCGTCGCAGACGTTTCGTCGGCTTTCGCTCCGTTCGAACCGGCATCGCTTTTTTCGCGTGTCGGGTCGAGCATCCGGCTTAACTCTTCGATTGCCGTTTTGGAAACCAGAAGTCTTTCGTGATACAGCAAATCGTAAATATTTAAGCCGTAGCTGTTGGTGACTTTCGTTTTCTGCACGTTGCGCGACGAGCGAATCAAATTGGCGTTATCGAGCGAATCGACAATCAGCGTTTTGGTCGCTTTCTTTTTATCGACCAAGCCGAGCGTTTCCAGAACGCCGATAAATTCTCGGGTCTTGGCGCCAACCGACGCGAAATCGTCGATGATAATCAGATTGCCTTCGCGCAGCCGTTCCGAAAGAGCCGAGCGCAGAGCGCCGCGACGCATTTTCTTCGGCAGTTGATAAGACCAGTCGCGCGGCTGCGGTCCGTGAACGTTGCCGCCGCCTTTCCACAAGGGCGAGCGTAAGCTGGCGATACGGGCGCGACCCGTTCCCTTCTGTTTCCACAGCTTACGACCGGAACCCGAAACATTGCCGCGGGTTTTCGTCGCCGAAGTTCCCTGCCGGCGGTTTGCCAGATAGTTTCTGACCGCTTCGTGAATCAGCGATTCATTCAAATCGGCATTAAACACGGCATCGGACAATTCAATGTCGCCGACTTCTTTATTACTTAAATTGCGAACCTTTACGGTAGGCATAATCTCACTCCGTTCGAGTCTGGAGAGTCTGGAGAGTTTTGTTGGAAGTCGTGAGTCGTTTTTGACTCTCCGGACTCTCCAGACTCTCTGGACTCTCTGGACTTATGTCTTAGTAGTTTTCCTAACGACAACCAGACCACCGTTCGGTCCCGGCACAGCGCCGCGAATCATAATCAGGTTGTTTTCAATATCGACTCTGGCTACGGTCAAGCCTTTCACCGTCACGCGGGCGTCGCCCATATGACCGGACGAACGCGTGCCCTTGATAACGCGCGAAGGATACGCCGATTGACCGATTGAGCCGGGCGCGCGCACCGACATCGAGCCGTGCGATTCCGGACCGCGATGAAATTTGTGACGCTTAATCGTGCCCGCGAAACCGCGACCTTTCGATTTGCCGATAACGTCGATTTTGTCGCCGTCGGCAAATAAATCGGCTTTCACCTGGTCGCCGACGTTGACGTCCGCATCGTTATCCACGCGAATTTCTTTCAGGATACGCGTCGGCGGCATGCCGCTTCCGGTTTTCTCAAAGTGTCCGCGCATCGGCTTCGTCACGTTTTTCGGCTTTATCGGATTGTCTTCGACCAATCCGAGCTGCACGGCGTTATAGCCGTCTTTGCCGTCCGCCG
>DASVRL010000167.1:0-3296 GCA_036388635.1 Pyrinomonadaceae bacterium | reverse complement strand
AATCGTCTCCGCCTTTGAAAAAGGCGCGAAATCCGTCAGCGAGGAAGTCGGGAAAAATTGGACGGACGAGACTCTGCTGCAAGAAGATAATCTCTACGGCGAGACGTGGACGCGCGGCGAAACGCTCGGATATTTGCTGGTTCACCAGACGCATCATCGCGGGCAGATAACCGTTCTGATGCGTCAGGCGGGCTTGCCGGTTTCGGGAATCTACGGTCCGGCAAAAGAGGAATGGCAGGCGCTGGGAATGCCGGCGCTGGCTTAAATTTACCGAAAAATTTGGAAGAAAAGGCGTTTGGATTTCGTGTTCCGCGCCTTTCTTTTTTGCTCTTGATTCGACACGCAAAATATAAAAAGTTAAAATGTCTGTTTCCTTTTCTACACCGGAAATAAACAGATGACCGAAACAAAAATCACGCCCGAAATCGTTGCCGAGCATAACTTAACTGCCGAAGAATACGAGAAAATTCTGAAGATAATGGGACGCGAGCCTTCGCTGACCGAGCTCGGAATTTTTTCCGTGATGTGGTCTGAGCATTGCAGCTACAAATCCTCGCGCGTGCATCTGAAACGCCTTCCGGTAACCGGCGAGAGAGTCATCGTGCCGCCGGGCGAAAATGCCGGCGTGGTCGATATCGGCGACGATTGGTGCGTGGCTTTCAAGGTCGAATCGCACAATCATCCGAGCTTTATCGAGCCGTTTCAAGGCGCGGCGACCGGCGTCGGCGGAATTTTGCGCGACGTTTTCACGATGGGCGCGCGCCCGATTGCGGCGATGAATTCTCTGCGCTTCGGGCATTTGAACGATGAAAAAAACGGCAGGCGCAACAAATCGATTTTGAAAGGCTGCGTCGACGGCATCGCACACTACGGGAATTGTTTCGGCGTTCCGACGGTTGGCGGCGAAGTCGTTTTCGACGAAGCTTATAGTCTGAATCCTTTGGTTAACGCTTTCGCTCTCGGCATCGTTCGCAAAGACCAAATCTTTTTCGGCAAGGCTTCGGGCGTCGGCAATCCGGTTTTGTATGTCGGCGCGAAAACCGGGCGCGACGGCATTCACGGCGCGACGATGGCGAGCGCCGAATTTGACGACGAAGCGCTGGAAAAACGCCCGACCGTGCAGGTCGGCGACCCGTTTCTGGAAAAGCTTCTGCTCGAAGCGTGTCTGGAAGCGATGCGCAGCGGAGCGATTGCCGGAATTCAGGATATGGGCGCGGCGGGCTTAACGAGTTCGTCGGTCGAAATGGCGGCGCGTGCCGGAACCGGCTTGGAGCTGGATTTAACGCTCGTGCCCCAGCGCGAAACGGGAATGACGGCGTATGAAATGCTGCTGTCCGAATCGCAGGAACGAATGCTTATCGTCGCGCATCGCGGGCGCGAAAAACAGATTGTCGAGATTTTCAATAAATGGGATTTGGACGCCGTCGTCGTCGGGCGCGTCGTCGAGGGAAATCGCCTGAAAGTTTTTCATAACGGAAATCTCGAAGCCGATTTGCCGGTCGACGCCGTCACTGACGAAGCGCCGAAATACAATCGACCGATGAGCCCGAAGGCAAAAGGCAAAAGGCAAAAGGCAAAAATCGAAGACCGGCAGCCAAAGACCGAAGACCGGACCGAAGCGTTAAAAATGCTTCTCGCTGCGCCGAATATCTGTTCAAAACATTGGGTTTACGAGCAATATGACCATATGGTTCGGACGAATACGGCGATTTTGCCGGGCGCTGACGCGGCGGTCGTCCGCGTGAAGGAAACGCGGCGCGCGATTTCAATGTGTCTGGACGGAAACGGAAAATTTGCCGCTATAAATCCGCGCGAAGGCGCGAGATTAATCGTCGCCGAAGCGGCGCGCAACAACGTCTGCGTCGGCGCTAAACCGATTGCCGTGACGAATTGTCTGAATTTCGCCTCGCCCGAACGCCCGGAAGTGATGTGGTCGTTTTCGGAAGTCGTGGACGGAATGAAGGAAGCCTGCGAAGCGTTTGAAACGCCGATTGTCTCCGGCAACGTCTCTTTTTACAACGAAACCGAAGGACGCGGAATTTTGCCGACGCCGACTATCGGAATGGTCGGACTCATCGAAGACGCGCGGAAAATCATCACGCAGGGTTTTAAAACGCAGGGCGACCTGATCGCGCTTTTGGGCGAAACGAAAAACGATCTGGCGGCGAGCGAATACGAGCAAACAATCCTGGGTTTAACGACCGACGAGCTTATAGAAAACGGCGAAGTTCCGGCGCTCGATTTGGATTTGGAGCGGCGCGTTCAGGAAACCTGTCTGAAGCTCGCCGATAAATTTTTGATAAATTCGGCGCACGACTGCGCGGACGGCGGCTTGGCGGTGGCGCTTGCCGAAAGCTGTTTTTCGTCGTTGAATCGAGCGGCAACCGGCGCGGAAATCGCATTGAAAGACGAAAACTCAAACGCGACCGTGCAGCTTTTCAGCGAGTCGCCGTCGAGAATCATTGTCGCTTTTCCGCCGGAAAAGCTGGACGAAATCGAAGCGGCGGCGAAAGCCAACGATTGCCCGCTGCAAATCATCGGAAAAGTTTCGGGCGCAGATTTGAAAATAAAATTCAACGGCGAAGAAGTCGTTTCCGCTTCCGTTGCAGAGCTTCAGAAGGCTTGGAAAACTTCGCTCGAAAATCAACTGGAAGTTTAGCGGCGGATAAGTCCTTTAATATGAAAGCAGGCGTTTATCTTCACATTCCTTTTTGCCGCTCGCGCTGCTCTTACTGCGATTTTGCGACCGACGTTTTTAAAAACGCGGAAACCGTCGAGCGTTATGTTAACGCGCTGGTCAAGGAGATCGAAAATTTCTCTCCGCTCTCGGCGCCCGGCGCTCCATCGGTCGACACGATTTATTTCGGCGGCGGGACGCCTTCGCTTTTATCGCCGCCGCAGCTTGAAAAAATTCTCGATTCGATTTATAAAAGGTTCTCCATTGAAAAAAATATCGAGCTGACGATGGAGATGAATCCAGCGACCGTCTCGCTCGAAACATTGAAAGAATACCGCAAATTAGGCGTCAATCGCGCCAGTTTCGGCGCGCAGACTTTCGACGACGCGGAACTGAAAAGATTGGGCAGGCGTCACACGGCTGCGGACGTTCGGGAAACCATCGAACTTTTGCGGCGGGCGAATTTTGAAAACGTCAGCTTTGATTTAATCGCCGGCTTGCCGCGCCAGACGCTCGCCGATTGGGAAAGAAATCTGGACGAGGCGTTAAATTTAAAACCGGAGCATCTGTCGCTTTATCTTTTGGAGATTCACGAAGGAACGCCGCTCGCCGAACAGAT
>DASVRL010000166.1:0-36018 GCA_036388635.1 Pyrinomonadaceae bacterium | reverse complement strand
TACGGGCGAGTTTAAAATCGCTTTTTCGCTGTTTCCGACGACCGTCGAGGATTTGTTTCAGGTTTCGGACAGGGATGAAATTATGCCGCCGAAATCGACCTGGTTCGAGCCGAAATTAAGAGACGGACTTTTGATTCATTTGATTTAGGGAAAATTCAAAAAAGCAAAACGCGGAACGCGGAATGATGAATTGCAATTTCCGCGTTCCGCGTTCCGCGTTTTTTTGTCCTGTTTGTCCTGTTTGAATTTCAGCTTAGCGAAATAAGTTTCTGAATCTGCGCTCGAATTTCGGCGTCTTTTTCACTTTCCAAAAGGCTTTTCAGAATCGGCTCGTAAAATCTGCCGTGTTTTTGCAGATTCTTTTGCGCTTGTTCGCGAATTTCAGCTGAATCGGATTTCAAAAGCCCGACTTGTTTCCGCACGTCCTGTTCCATTTCCGGCGTGATGATTTCGGCGCGCCCGACTAAAACCCTGACGATTTCTTTCGGTTTCGGCTCGATGCGCAAAGGCAAAATCTCGCCCGTCGCTTTGGTCGGCAAAATGTAGAAAACGCGCAAGCCTTCTTCAAACCAGCTGTCCTGCCAGGTTTTTATCATCGCTTTGGCTTCCTTCGCGTAGAGACCTTCGGCAACCAGAATTTTTTCGAGTTCGATTAAAACTTTATCCAGCGTTTGCGAGGTTTCGGGGCGCTCGACGATTGTTTGTCTGCCGATTGATTCGACAAACCGGAAACCGATTTTTCCGCCGCGATTTTCAAAGACGACGAGATTTTTCATCTCGTCCGCGCCGTTGTTGACCAGAGTGATTTTCCCGTCGCTTAATCTCACGCTCAAAGGCAGCCCGAAATCGCCGACGCCGCGATAAAACAAAAACTTTTCCTTTTCGATTTTGGTTTTGTCGGCGTTGCAGACCTGAACCGGAACGGCGTCGGTTTCGCGCGCCGGGTAATAATGACTGTAGGAAACCTCGCGCAGATAATCCGGTTTTTCGTTGGGCAGAAGCTTGATTGTTCCCCAGTTAATGCCGCTGCGCGCATTTCTGCCCGTCTGTCCTTTCGCAAAATAACCGTTGACGACGCTCGCCTGCGGATACCATTCGGTGATTTGTCCTTTCGGGAAATCGACGTTGACGGAAACTTCCATTTCCCTTTCCGTATAAAAATAAATGACCGGCGTTTCCATCCGCACTTTGGCGACGACGTGACCTTTTTGACCGGACTCGAACTTTGAGCCGTAAGTTTGCCGGTAGCCGTTTTCGCTCGCGCCGGTGTAAACGAAGTTCGGCAAGTCCGACGCGCCGTTTAAAGGTCGCCAGTCAAGCGCCACGCCGTTTTTTCCGGCAATCGAAGTGAAGGTTCCCCATTCGTGAACGACCAAATCATTCGGCGAAGGCGTGGCTTCGGCTTTCTTCGGCACGCCAAAATCGAGCAGAGTCAAAGCTAAAGCCAGATAACTGGCGACGGTTAAAACAAATAGACTGCGTTTCATATTTTTCTCCTCTATCATCGGTCAGAAAACCGCTTACCGCTTAGCGCTTGCCGCCAGCTTCAAATCACTCAAACCAGACGTTTTCAATTTCCTTCCACCAGTTGTCGAGCATTTTTTTATCCAATCGCAAAACGCCTTCGCGCGTGACATTCGCGGGCGGTTTCACGTAATTGGCGAGCGCGGCGAAAACCTTTTCGCGCTCGTTTTTCGGCACGCGCGAAAGCAGGTGCCAGAGCGTCAGCGAATCATAAAGACCGGCTTCTTTAATAATCGTCTGCACGGACGCGGCGCCGCCGTTTTCAAAATCGAATCGCTGAATCGCGCGCTGAAATTCAAGCGACGCGTCGTCGGAAAAAGGCGTTCCCAAACCGCGACCGCGCCGCGTAAAACAAATCGCGCCCGCCGGCACGATCGATTCGCGCCCGCCGCGTTCCAGCGCGACAAAACCGGAGGTCACGTGCAGTTTGCTGCCGCCGTCGCGGTCGACTTCGAGCGTGTATTCGCAGCCCAAATCGACCGCGACCGCCGACGGCGTATCGACGATAAAAAGTCGCGGCGGCGCGAGAATTTTCGCCTTCATCAATCCGCGCGTCAGCGAAAGTCGATGCTCGGTCGCCTGAGTTTTGACAAGCTGCACGCGCGAATTCGGCGCGATTTCGACCTGTCCGATATTTGAAACCTGAACGCGCGCCCGCGAATTCGCGTCGGTTTCCAGAAACTCGCCGACCACGAGCTTGCCCTTTTCGCCAATCGCTTCATTTCCCGCCGTCGGCGTTCCGGCAAGCGTCTCGACGTTCCACGCGGGCAAATTATTTCGGGCGATAATCGTTTCTCCCGGATTTACAATCGATTGATTAGAAACGATTTCAGGGAAAACCCGGACGTTTGAATTTGTATTTTTGGGCTGAATTTGAACGTTCGAATTTGTGTCCGCAGAAATAATATTCGAGTTCGGATTCGACGAATTTTGCGCGCCCGTATTTTGATTTGATAAATCTTCCGTCGGAATTGAAACGATTTGCGGCATTTCAACATTAGCGGCTCGATTAGACGCCGGTTCATTTTTCACGATTTGCGGCGATTCGTTTTTCGACAAACCGAAATAGACGACGGCGGCTGCCGCCAAAGCCAATCCAATCAACAAAGCCGCTGCCGCCGCTGCCGGCAAACCGCGCGAGCTGAAAAACGAAAAAGCCGGAATCGGAGAAACCCGCGGCTGCCGCTTTGCGTCCAGAGCGTTTTCGATTTCGCTCCACAGATTTTCGGGCGCATCGCTTCGTTTTAAATGAGTCGCCAGCGCCACGCCGAGCTTTATCCGGTCGTGTTCGTCGCGGCATTTTTCGCACTGCAAAAGATGCTCGGCAATCGCCTGTCGCTCTTCTTTTGGCAGCTCGTGATTGAGGTATGCGGAAAGTTTTTCCTGTATGTGTTTTTGCATTTTTACTACTAAATACTCATCGCAGAGACGCCGGGACGCCGGGAAAAATCAAAAAATAACCGGCGTTTATCTGCGAAAATCCGTGATTTCATATTCTTAAAAATCTCTGCCGTTAAATTTCGCCCTTCAAATGCCCTAATTTGCCAGCCAGCATCTTGTGCCCGCGATTCAGGCGCGAGGCGACCGTGCCCGCCGAGCAATCCAGAACTTTGGCGATTTCTTCATAAGAAAGACCTTCGACGTATTTCAGCAGAATCGGCAGGCGAAATTTCGGCTTCAATTTCGCGACCGCATTCTGCACTTCGTCGCAGATTTCCTTTCGGTAAACTTTTTCGTCCTGTGTTCGCTTCACGCCGAATACTCCGAGAAAATCCGTCAGCGAAAGCAGCGGGCGCGATTTTCGCGCTTCGTCCAGGCAAGCGTTGACCGTGATGCGATAAAGCCAGGTCGTAAATTCCGACTGCCCTCGAAACTCTCTGACGCGCCCGAAAATTTTCAAAAAAACCTGCTGCGTGATATCTTTCGCCAATTCCTCGTCGCCGCCGAAAAAGTTTAAAGCGACCGAAAAAACGCGTTTTTGATTTTGGACGTAGAGCGACTCGAAAGCCCTTTGGTCGCCGCTTCGGCAAGCCGCGAGCAATTCCTGTTCGGTTCGGTTTTCGGTCATCAAGGCGAATCGCTCCATTTCGATTTTCAAAGATTCTACTCCGTTTTTCTCGTCATCGCCCAAACATCGTTGCTGTAAACAAATTTTATTTCGCCGCTGACAGGCTCGGTATACGAAAACTTTCCGCCCGTCATATAAAGCTTGTCGCCCGAAACCCAAGCCGCGACCGCGCCGCGCGGCGACCACGGCGCAGACTCGCGCTGCCAGTTGACGCCGTCGGCGGAAACGTAAAGCGCGCGGTCAAAATTGCCGTCATTGCGATTTGCGCCGATGAGCCACAATTTATCGTCGAAAACGATCGGAGTTCCGCCGATTTGCCCGGGCGAATTTATTTTCTCCGGCGTCCAGTTTATGCCGTCCGTCGACGACCAGACTTCTCGTCCGGCGTTCGGATTATCCGTCTTATCGCCGTCGATGACGCCGCCGCCGATGAGCCAGATTCGGTCTTTGAAGACGATCACGCGCGCGGTGCGCGGCGTCCAGGCTGTTTTTTCCGCCGCTCGTTGCCAGTTTACGCCGTCGTCGGAATTCCAGACGTCGTTGTGATAATTTTTGCCGTCCCAGCCGCCGACGAGCCAGATTTTATCCTTGAAAACGACCGCGCCGTAAAAAACTCTCTCCGGCAGACCGGATTTTTCGGCGAGCGTTTCCCAGGTTTTAAAATCGCGCGTGCGGGAAATTTTTGAAGTCAGTTTCATATTCGTGTAATTTCCCTGCATCGTGCCGAGCGCGTAAATCGCGTTCTTGAATAGGACGTATTTTTGATAAGCCGGATTCAAGCCGACGTTCGGCAAGCCGGTTTTCGACCAGTTTTTTCCGTCTTTTGAAACCCAGCCGTCGCCGAAAAGCGCGCGCATCTCGCCGTTCATTACAAAAACCGGATAACCATAGCCCGGCGGATAAGCGGCTTTGGCGGTTATTTCGCTCCAGACATATTCGGATTTACTGGAATAACAACCCGCAGCCGACGCGCAGAAACAAACGAATATAAATAAAAAACCGACGATTTTACGCATATTTTCTCCAAATCAAACTTTCCAGAGCAGCTGAATATCTCTTGTGCCGCGCAAGCTGCCGTCCGCGCCTTTTTCGAGCTTCAGAATCGGATTAAAACCGCCTTTTCTGCCCGCCTGATTTCGTTCCTGCGCGGAAATAAATCTGTCGCCTTCAAACAAAATCGAATCGATCCAATCTTCCTTGAAGTTTTTTCCGGTCAAAGTCATATGAATGTGCGCCGCAAACGTCCTGTTCGGATAAGATGTGGGCTTTATCGAGCTGATTTCGTATCTGCCTTTAGTATCCGTCAGCATCCAGCCGCGAAAATGCCCGTGTTTATGCTCGCCGTTTCCTCTGCCGTAAATGCCTTCGCTGTCGGTGTGATAAAAATAAATCAGAACGCCGGGCGCAGGCGTTTTGCCGTCCGCTTGATAAACCGTGCCGGAAATAATCATCGGCTCGTCGCGTTCGGATTTTTTTGCCAGAACGGTTTTCCACGAAACATTGTCGGGCACGTCTATCGCGCCCATTCCTTCGGCACTGGCGGGCAGCGCGTTTATCTTTATCCGGCTCAACAATTCATTTTCGCTTTTTTGCGCCAGCGCATCGCTTTTGCAATTAATCAAAAGCGGGAAGGCAAGGGCGGCGAGCGATGCCTGTTTCAAAAAACGGCGGCGGCTTTCAATTTGTTCGACTCGATTCATTTTCTGCTCCTTTTAAATCGCTTTATCGAACATTAGACGAAGCGCGGCAAATTTTTCTTCCATTTATTTTTTAAAATTTGTGAGCCGCCGCAAATTGCCTTATGATTTGCAGTGTATTTTCTTTCCTATGCTTGAAACCGACAGACTCATCCTGCGTCGCTTCGACGAAAACGATACGGACGCGGTTTTCGCGCTGCGCAGCGATGCAGAAATGATGCGTTTTATCCGCGCGCCGCAAAAGCGCCAGGAAAGCGTCAACTGGCTGCAGCTGGTTTCGAGCCTCTGGGAAACCGATAAAATCGGCTTTTGCGGCGTCGTCGAAAAAACGTCGGGCGCGCTGATAGGCTGGTGCGGTCTGTGGCGCTTGAAGGAAACGGGCGAAACGGAAATCGGCTACGCGATTGCCGGAGAATTTCAGGGCAAAGGTTTGGCGAGCGAAGCCGCCGCGGCGTTTCTCAGCTATGGATTTGAAACGCTGAAACTTGATAAAATCGTTGCCGTCGCCGCGCCGGAAAACGCCGCTTCGCGCCGCGTGATGGAAAAGCTCGGAATGAAGTTTGATTACACCGGCGAATTTTACGGGCGCGATTTGGTTCACTATTCGATTACGAAAGAAAAATTCAAACAGGACGGACAGGATAGACGGGATAGAACAAATTATTCAACTTGAATTCCGCATTTTCAATCCTGCTCATCCTGTTAATTATTTATGCTGGAAACGGAAAGATTGATTTTTCGCAAATTTACGCCGGAAGATTTGGGCGCGCTCATCGAAATGCGCTCTGACCCGGAAGTCAATAAATATCTCGGCGGGACGCGTCTGCAAAACCCGGAAGCCGTCGAAAAGCGAATGCAGGTTTATATTAGTTCGCACGACAAATACGGTTACGGCGCGTGCGCGATGATTTGGAAGGAAACGGGCGAAATGATTGGCTGGAGCGGTCTGATGCCGCTCGAAGACGCAGGCGAGACGGAAATCGGCTACGGAATGAAAAAAGAATTCTGGGGCAAAGGCATCGGCTACGAATGCGCGATGGCTTGGCTGCGATACGGTTTTGAAAAAGCCAATCTGGACAGAATCGTTGCCATCGCCATTCCTGAAAACACCGGCTCGCGGCGAATTATGGAAAAATGCGGAATGCATTACGAGAAAACCGCCGAGCATTACGGCGAGGCGTGCGTTTTTTACGTCATTTCCAGAGACGAATTTTTAAGGAGCACTCCAAAATGAAAAGATTAAATTTCGTTTGGCTTTTGCTGATTTTGTGTTTCGCCGCTACTACCGCTCCGGCGCAAACGGAACAGCAAGCCTTGAAAAGCAAATTCGCCGATTTCGGCGGCGTGAAAGTTCATTACAACGACGTCGGCAAAGGCAAAAACGCGCTCGTTTTCGTTCACGGCTGGACGTGCAACGCGGATTTCTGGCGGCAGAGCGTCAATGAATTTTCGAATTACCGCGTCATCGCCGTCGATTTGCCCGGACACGGCGCGAGCGACAAGCCGCAAACCGATTACTCGATGGAATATTTCGCCAAATCCGTCGAAGCCGTTTTGACAGACGCCGGAATCAAAAAAGCCGTCATCGTCGGTCACAGTATGGGAACGCCGGTCGCGCGGCAATTCTATCGTCTTTATCCCGAAAAAACTCTCGGCTTGGTCATTGTCGACGGTGCGCTGCGCCCGATGGGAACGAAGCAGCAGGAAGAGCAATATATGGCTTTTCTGCGCGCCGATTACAAGACGAACGCGCCGAAAATGGTTGACGCAATGCTGCAGCCGATTAGTGACGAAAAGCTCAAACGGGAAATCCGCACCGCAATGCTCGCCACGCCGGAACACGTCGCCATCAGCGCGATGGCGGGAATGACGGACGAAAAAATCTGGGGCAGCGATAAAATCAATGTTCCCGTGCTGGCGATTTTGGCTCACTCGCCTTATTGGAAGCCGGACACGCCGGATTTTTATCGCTCGATTGCGCCGAATCTGGATTTTCGGATGTGGCAGGGCGTCAGCCATTTTCTGATGATGGAGCGCCCGCAGGTTTTCAACCAATCAATTCGATTTTTCGTCGCGAAAAATAATTTACTTTAAAAATAGGACGCTGATTGTTTAAGATAGAAAAGGATTATTTAGGATTTAATCTTAATTAATCTTCTTCAATCCTAAAAATCAGCTTCCTGTTCCTGCCGAATGCAAAGAGACAAATCCAAAACAATCATCGCCGCTGCTTTCGCAATTTATTTTCTCTGGTGTGCTTACGACCCGTCGAAAGCCGTTTTTCTGCATCTGGTTCACACGCCGATTCACGAAGCCGGGCACGTTTTATTTCGTATTTTCGGCGAGTTTATGGGCATTGCGGGCGGCTCGCTGTTTCAGGTTATCGTGCCGATTGTCTTTTTCGGTTATTTCGTTTATCACCGCAAACCTTTTTCGGCGGCGATTGTTTTGTTCTGGGTCGGGCAGAGCATCACCGACGTTTACGTTTACGCGAATGACGCGGTCGTGATGCAGCTTCCTTTGCTAAGCGGTTTGACCGGCGCGGAAGGCGGTTTTCACGATTGGAATTATTTGTTGACGGAAACCGGCTTGCTCGGGTCGACGCCGGTGATCGCAAAAATAATTCGTTTTACGGGCACGCTGATAATTTTTGCGGCAATTATCGGCTCGTTTTTGTATGCTGTTAAAGGCGAAGAAATTTTAACGGATACGGATTTATGAAAGCGACTTTGATAACGGGCGCGTCGGGCGGCATCGGCGAAGCGTTTGCGCGGCGGCTGGCGCGGGAAAAACATAATCTGGTGCTCGCGGCGCGCTCCGAAAAAAAGCTTCACGAGCTGTGCGACGAACTGATGCTCCGGCACGAAATCACGGCGCATTACGTCGCCATCGATTTGACCGGATTTGAAGCCGACCGGCGGCTTTTTGAAGAAACCGAGCGGCACAATTTCGAGATTGACTGGCTCGTCAACAACGCCGGTTTCGGCGCGATGGGCGATTTTGCGAATCTGGAACTCGAAAACGAATTGCAGATGATTAGCCTGAACGTAACGGCGCTCGTCGCCCTGACGCATCGCTATCTGCAAAAAATGCGTGAGCGCCGCAGCGGAACGATTATCAACGTTTCCTCGTCGGCGGGTTTCCAGCCCGTGCCGTTTATGGCGACTTACGCGGCGACCAAAGCCTTCGTCACGTCTTTTTCCGAAGCGCTCGCCGAAGAAAATCGCCCGTTCGGCATCACGGTCACGGCACTTTGTCCGGGACCGACGGAGACGAATTTTTTCGCCGTCGCCAATGCCAAACCGCTCCAGATGAAAGGAATGCAGTCGCCGGAAGAAGTCGTCGAAACGGCTTTAAACGCGGCGCGGCGCGGGCGCGCAAGCGTCGTTTCCGGCTGGACGAATTACATCGGCTCGGTGCTCGGAACGTTTGTGCCGAACGCGGTCGTCACGCGCGCCATCAGCGGCGTTCTGCGCCCGCAGGTCAAAAAGAATTCGGAGAAAAAATAAACGCCGACCGGCAAAGAGTCAAAGAGGCAAACAGGCAGGGAAAGAAAATAAGCCGCGGACAAACACGAAATAATTCGAACGAAAAATCATTTTATCCTGCAAATCCCGTTCGAATTTCCCTTTGCGCCCTTGCTAGTTTGCCGCCCGGCGTTAAATAATTTTATTAATGAAAGCGGAAAGAATTTTTAATTTCAGCGCCGGTCCCGCCGTTTTGCCGGCGGAAGTTTTGGAAAAAGCGCAGAGCGAATTGCTTTCGCTCGACGGTATCGGAATGAGCGTGATGGAAATCAGTCATCGCTCGAAGCATTTCGAGCCGATTCTGGAAAGCGCGCGCGAGGGCATCCGTGAGCTTTTGGGCGTTCCCGGCAACTACCGGATTTTGTTTCTGCAAGGCGGCGCGTCGCTTCAATTTTCGATGATTCCGATGAATTTTCTCAAAAATTCCGCCGATTACATCGTCACCGGCGCGTGGGGCGTCAAAGCCGTCAGGGAAGCGAAAAAGTGCGGCAATGTGAATGTTATTTTTTCCGGCGAAGAAACCGGCTTTAAATCGGTTCCGCCAGAGGACGAGCTGAATTTTTCGCCCGACGCCGATTACGTTCATTACACTTCGAACGAAACGATTGAAGGCGTCGAGTTCAAATACGAATTGGACGGCAAAGGCGCGCCGGTCGTCTGCGACGCTTCGTCGAATATCCTGTCGAAACCGTTCGACGTCTCCCGTTACGCTCTGATTTACGCCGGGGCGCAGAAAAATATCGGTCCGAGCGGCGTCACGCTGGTCATTATCCGCGATGATTTGCTGGCGAAAGTTCCCGAAAATCAGCATTCGATGCTCGATTATCGCGCTCTGGCGGAAAACGATTCGATGCTGAACACGCCGAACACCTGGGGAATTTACATCGTCGCGCTGGTCTGCCAATGGCTTAAAGAAAAAGGCGGCGTCGCGGGAATGCAGAAATTAAACGAGGAAAAAGCGAAAATTCTTTACGACGCGATTGACTCGAGCGACGGTTTTTATCGCGGTCACGCCGACCGGAAAGCGCGCTCGCTGATGAACGTCACGTTTCGACTGCCTTCGGACGAATTGACCGAAAAATTCTGCGCGGAAGCCTCAAAGCAAGGCTTGGACGGTTTGAAAGGACATCGCAGCGTCGGCGGCATTCGCGCTTCGATTTACAACGCTTTCCCAAAGGAAGGCGCGGAAAAACTGGTCGAGTTTATGCGCGAGTTTGCGCAAAAGAATTAATTTAACGGGCAGTTTTAATTATTTTTTTATTCGCCAATGCCGTCTTTCAGGATTCAACAAAAGCGAAAAAGAAATGTATATTCTTAGTATGAGAAAATCAGCTTTATTCGTTTTTATTTTTATCACGCTCGTTTTTTCCGCCGACGCTTTTGCTCAAAATAATTCCCTGACCGTCGCGGGCGAAAAGCATCTGCAAAACGTCCGGCAATTGACTTTCGGCGGCGAAAACGCCGAGGCGTATTTTTCGTTTGACGGCAGGCAGTTGATTTTTCAGTCGAAACGCGACGGTCGCGCCTGCGACCAGATTTATTCGATGAACGCGGACGGCTCAAACGTGCGGATGGTTTCCAACGGCGAAGGTCGCACGACCTGCTCGTATTTTATGAAAGGCGACAAAAAGGTTTTGTACGCTTCGACGTTTCAAGGAAAAAAGGAATGCCCGCCGAATCCCGATTATTCGAAAGGCTACGTCTGGGCGATTTATCCCGATTACGATATCTACACTTCAAAACCGGACGGCACGAATATCAAGCCTTTGACCAAAACTAAAGGCTACGACGCGGAAGCGACCGTCTCGCCCGACGGCAAAAAAATCATTTTTACCTCGACGCGCGACGGCGATTTGGATTTATACTCGATGGACGCCGGCGGCAAAAACGTGCGGCGCCTGACGACGGAATTAGGCTATGACGGCGGCGCGTTTTTCTCGCCCGACGGCAGGCAAATCGTCTATCGCTCGTATCATCCGAAATCGGAAGCCGAGATTGCGCGCTACAAACAGCGTCTGAGCGAAGATTTAATCGAGCCGAACAATTTCGAAGTCTGGGTGATGAACGCCGACGGCACGAACAAGCGCCAGATCACCAAACTCGGCGCGGCTTCTTTCGCGCCGTTTTTTACGCCCGACGGCAAACGCATAATTTTCTGCACGAATTATTTTGCGACCGACGCGCGCAAGCGCAATTTCGATTTGGCTTTGATAAACGCGGACGGCACGGGCTTGGAACGCGTCACTTACAGCGAAGTTTTCGACGGTTTTCCGATGTTTTCGCCCGACGGCAAAAAGCTCGTTTTCGCCTCGAACCGAAACGCCGCGCGGGCAGGCGACACGAATGTTTTTATCGCCGATTGGGTCGATTAAAAAATTATGAGAACGATATTCTCAGCCTTGCTTTTCTGTTTTCTGTTCGCCGTTTCGGCTTTTTCGCAAGAGGCGCAGAAGTTTGATGAATTTGAAAACATAAATTGCGAAGAATATCTTTTAAGAATGGACAACGCATTTACTCACGCGCATAATGACCCGACATTAATGATTTACGTGCTGATTTATGAAGGTAAGGAGGCGAGGTTTAATGACCGTAAAAACGAAACGGAGATTGTTTTGCCGCCTTTCGGCTCGGCGAAAGCGAAAATTACTTCGATGAAAAATTACCTGAGGTTCAGGCGATTTCCCGGCAAAAGATTTTCGTTTGTGAAAGCCGGGTTTCGTGAAAATGCGTCGGTTGAAATCTGGACTGTGCCGAGCGGCGCAGCGGCGCCGAAACCGACGCCGACGCTGAAGAAAATGCGTTATCGAAAAGGGAAAGCGGTTGGATTTTGCACGGATTGTTGTCTATGAAAAAGCGACTATTTAGTTTTTTAATTTTATTATCATTTGTTCTAAGCGTTTCCGCGCAGAAGGCGAAAGTCGCCAAGCCCGATTTAACCGAGCAGAATCTGCGCAAGCACGTGGCGTATCTCGCCGCCGACAAGCTCGAAGGTCGCCGCACGGGCGAGCAGGGCGCGACTTTTGCCGCCGGTTATGTGGCGAATATGTTCGCGCAGTATAAGCTCAAAGCCGGTTTTCGCGCCGCCAACGGCAAGATGAATTTTCTCCAGCCGTTTCCCTACTCGCCGCGAAACGCGAAGGGCGAAATCCTGGCGGACGCCAAATCCGTCGAAGCTTACAACATCGTCGGCTTTGTGGAAGGCACGGACGCGGTTTTGAAAAATGAAATCATCGTCGTCGGCGCGCATTACGACCATCTCGGAAAAGGCGGCGCGGGAAGTCTCGCCGCCAATTCGACCGAGATTCATCGCGGCGCCGACGACAACGCTTCGGGCGTGGCGACGCTGCTCGAACTGGCGCGACAATTCGCCGGGGAAAAGAAAAACAAGCGGACGATTGTTTTCGCGGCTTTCGGCGGCGAGGAAGAAGGCTTGTTAGGCTCGAAATTCTACATCAACAACCCGTCATTCCCGCTCGATAAAACCGTGGCGATGATAAATCTGGATATGGTCGGGCGTTTAAACGAAAACAAATTAACCGTCGGCGGCATCGGCACGGCGAGCGAGTGGAAAGGTTTGGTCGAGAATACCAATTTACATAACAGCATTGCCTTCTTTCCCAAGACAATCGGCGCGGAAAATCAAAAAATCAAAAGCGAAATTGATAAAGCTTTAAAGGAAAAAGGTCATATCGGCGTAATAATCGAAGTTAAAGACGACGAAACAACTCTGCGCGGCGTCGTGGCTCAGGGAAAAATGCCGGAAGTCGAATCGACGGCGCTGCAAATCGGCAAAAAAAGTACCATTAATTATCTGAGGGAAGACGCTTCCGGAATCGCGGATTACGCCAGAATCGCGGCAACCGTTCCCTTTAATCTCCAACTGAGCGAAGACGGTTTCGGACCGTCAGACCATTCGTCTTTTTACTCGAAACAAATTCCCGTTCTTTTCTTTTTCACCGGAGCGCACGCCGATTATCACAAACCGACGGACACGGCGGAAAAAATCAATTACGAAGGTTTATTGAAAATCACGCATTACGTTTCGGAAATCGTAGAAACGATTGACCAGAATCCGAAACGCCCGACTTACGCTGTCGCCAAATCTTCGGGAACGGGCGGCAGAACAGGCTTTAACGTAACGATCGGCGTCGTGCCGAGCTATGCCGAATCGACCGGCGGTTTATTGCTCGACGGCGTGCGCGACGGTTCGCCGGCAGCCGCTGCCGGAATCAAAGCGGGCGATAAAATCGTCAAATTTGCGGGCAAGGAAATCCGCAACATTTCGGATTATACGTCCGTTCTCGGCGAGCTGAAAGCCGATACGGAATACGAAATCGAAGTCGTGCGCGGAACCGAACGGGTGACTTTGAAAGTAAAACCAGCGGCGCGCAAATAAGGGGCGCAAGACCAGGCTTTATTTATTGATTCTGACGCCGAAATAATACGCCCACAAAATAAAGAAAATTTGGAGCGGCACGCGGAAAAACAGATACGCGGCGCCGTTTTCCATTCCGCCCAGATTGACCTGTTTCAGACTGCCGACGATATTGGCGGGCAAAACGGCAAGAAAGAAAATAATCAGCAGAATTGCCGCCAATCTGGACGTTTTGCTGATTATTAATCCGGCGACCGCCAGAAATTCAATCACGCCCGTTAAATAAACCGTTTCTTTTTTGAGCGGCATAAAGTCCGGCATCATTTCGACCATCAAATCGGTCTCGGTAAAATGCGCCGTCGCCGTCACGATCAGCATCAGCGCCAGCGCGATTCTGCCGACCAGCGAAAGCGACCACTTGTCTTTCAGCAGAAATCGGTTGACGATAAATAAAACTCCGAAACCGACCAGCAAAACAATCAAAGGTGCCATAAAAATATAGTAAGATGTATTTTTGTTTTCGGATACATCCGTCAATTCAAATCTGTGAGGACACACCAGCAATGTATACAAAAATTCTGCCCGGTTCAATCTTATTTTTGCTTGCTTTGACGTCTTGTCAACAAAATTCTCCGTCAACCGCGCTGAACGGGGCGGGCAAACCGGCTTTGCCCGCTTCTTCGCCGACGGTTTCCGTCAGCAGCAATTCGGCGCCGGAAGTAAAAGCCAGATACTACAACGGAACGGGCAAAGTGACCAAAATCAATATGGAAATCGGCTCGGTCGAGCTTGACCACGAAGAAATCAAAGATTTAATGCCGAAAATGATTATGGAGTTTTACGTCGCCGATAAATCACAGTTAAAAGATTTAAAAATCGGCGACCGTGTGGATTTCGTTCTGGAAGACAAAGGCGGCGCGGAAAGAATTTCCAGCATTAAAAAAGCCGAAACTCAAAAGGGAGAAAAACGCTGAAAGGAAATCGGATGGATTCCGAATTCCGGATTGTGAATTATAAATTAACCCGCATAATGTTTCCCGGATACTTTAGAGTTTATAATTCCGGCAGAATTTACAATTTAGAATCAGCGCTTTTGATTTTTCCGAACAGGCAATAAAAAAGACCAGAGCCGTAAAAACTCTGGTCTTTTTTATTTTTCGTTTCGCTTACCAGCGGTCGCCGCCGCCGCCGCCGTAACCACCGCCGCCGCCATAACCGCCACGACCGCCGCCTCCGCCTCCGCGACTGCCGCCGCGTCCGCCACCGCCGCCTTCTTCGCGCGGGCGAGCTTCGTTGACGACCATATTACGACCGTCATATTCCTGTCCGTTAAATTGGGCAATCGCGTTATTCGCATCTTCTTCCGTGCTCATTTCGACAAATCCGAAACCGCGCGAACGTCCGGTCTCGCGATCCTGCACGATGTTTGCCGATTCGACCGATCCGGCTTGCGAAAAATGTTCATGTAAATCGTCGCTCGTTACGCGAAACGACAGGTTTCCAACGTATAGTTTTGTACTCATTTTTTCTCTCTATTATTTATTTAACCAAAGAAGCAAAAGGAAGGGCGAATGGCACGAAAAATTCTCAAAATATTTTCTTTCCAATAGGGCGACGCGCCCGCCTTGTCACGATAAAACTCCGACTGCTTCAAAACCACTTAACCAACTCTCCAACCGACCCGAAACGTCGCTAATCTTATCGTGTACGGACGCTATCTACGCAGATACCTGAGAGCAAAAACTTCAGCCAGTATGCCTTTTTTTGACATTTTAGGCAAGAGAAAAAATAATGTGAAAAAGCGAAAAAATGAAAGCGTGAAAAAGTTTTGTCGAGGGCATTCAAATTGCTTTTTTGCCTTTTCGCTTTTAACCTTTTTCGCTCTTAACTTTTTTCGCTTTTCAGAACATCCAAAATCTTGTCGTGAATGCCGCCGAAGCCGCCGTTTGACATAATCGCCACGACGTCGCCTTCTTTTAGTTCGGGCGCGAGATGCGCGACAATCGCGTCGGCGTCGGGGAAACTCATCGCGGGTTTGTTTTGCAGCTCGATGTCCCTGACCAGTTCGTTTACATTCAAAACCTTACCCAGCTCGCTGGCTTTCGACGTATTATAAACGCCCGCAATTATCACGTAATCCGCGTAATTAAAGGCTTTCGTGTAAGGCTCCTGAAAAACCGCGAGCCGCGAAGACCACGAGCGCGGTTCGAAGACGGCAATCAAGCGCTTGCCTTCGTATTTTGTTCTTAAGGCTTTCAGAGTTTCTTCGACCGCCGTCGGGTGATGCGCGAAATCATCAATCACGGTGACGCCTCTTTCAATTCCGCGCACCTCGACGCGCCGTTTGACCGATTTAAAAGTGCGAAACGCTTCGTTTATTTTCTCTCCGGAAATTCCCCAGGCGTCCGCCGCGATGATCACCGCCAGGCAGTTTCGCACGTTGAATTCGCCGATGAGATGCGTTTCAAATTCGCCCCAGGCGTTTCCTTCTTTGAAAACCGCGAAACGCGTCACGTCGCCCGAAAAATCGATGTCCCGCGCCTGCCATTTCGCCTGGTCGGAAGTGCCGAAAGTTTCGATTTGCGTGAAAAGTCGCCCGCGCATCTCGTCCAGAACTTCGCGCACAATCGGCGAATCGACGCCGACAATCAAGCGCCCGTTGCCCGGCACCAGATTCATCAGGCGCGAAAAGGCAAACTTGATTTCCGTGATGTCGCGGTAAATGTCGGCGTGGTCGAACTCGACGTTGTTGACGATCGCGATTTCGGGCAGATAATGCATGAATTTCGGCTTTTTATCGAAATAAGCCGTGTCGTATTCGTCGCCTTCGATGACAAAAAAATCGCTTTCGCAAACGCGAAAGCTCGCGCCGAAATTCTGCACGATTCCGCCGACCAGAAAAGACGGATTCAAACCGCCGACTTCCGCCACCCACGCGGCGATGCTCGTCGTCGTCGTTTTCCCGTGCGTTCCCGCCACGACCAGACTTCGGCGCCCGCGAACGAATTCTTCCTTGACGATTTCCGCCTGCGAGCGATATAAAAGCTTTCTATTTAAAACTTCTTCAAGCTCGGCATTGCCGCGCGAAATCGTGTTGCCGACGATCGTGCAGTCCGCGCCGACAGCGGCGTTTTCCGCCTTGTAGCCATTGATAATTTCGATGCCGAGCGATTCTAATTGCGTAGACATCGGCGGGTAAACATTCTGGTCTGAGCCGGTAACTTTATGCCCGCGTGCTTGCAGCATTCCGGCGAGCGAAGCCATCGCCGTCCCGCAGATTCCGATTAAATGATAGTGCATAAAAATGATGCTTTATTCTCAGAGAATTAGTAATCACTACTGTTATTAAGAAATTGAGTCGAAAAATTTTCTGAGAATAGTTTGTAATCAACTTTATACCATATATTTTTAAACATCCAGATAAGTAAAAGAAGTTCCTATATTACAGATGGTTATCTAACACGAATATAAATGCTCTGTTTGATTGGTCAGCATTTTTTTGCATTATTGTGGAATCACAAGCTGAATTAAAACTTTACTATTGACTTTTAGATAAAAACTCATATTATTCAAGCTAAGCCACGAACCAAACCACCGTCATTGAAAATTAGATTTTCAAGATTTACATATCACTTATTTCTATACTGGATTTTAACTGAACTTTATCATTTTTCTCACTAATGAAAAGAAGTTAATTTCCCGAGGAAATAATTAAGGAGACTGCTTTATGAAATTAACCAAATTTATCATTACATTTTCTTTTATTTGTGTTTTGACTTCAACAACCTATAGTCAGTGGGTTCCAACAGGTAATTTAGCTGCGATTCCCGTCATAGAAAATTGCGGAATGACAGGTGGGGACATTGCCATAGCTACATTTCCGCCTTTTAGCCCACGAAGCGCAATATTTTTTTGCCAAGGGGTTGTCAATCAACTTAACAGCTTTTATCCAGGAGCTGGACACTTTTATTTCGTCCATGAATTTGGTCATCATGCCTTGAATTCTGCCGATGAACGAGCGACAGACTGTTGGGCGGCTCAACAGCTTGCGAATAGTCCAAACGGCAGACAGACTCTGAATGTTGCGATAAAACATTTTTATGATCGCGGAACACAATACCATCCCCGTTACGGGACGGGATTTGAGCGAGCACAAAGGATTTACAATTGCGCTAATTTACAAACTCCCGGTGCGGGATTTGCTCCGACGACAACAGCAGTCATTTCGACAACAACTCCTCAAGTCAAAAGCCTTGCAGATGAAATGTCGTCTGTTGATACCACGATTCCGCAAACTGCGGCAACATTAGAGTTTGCCCGTGCAATAAATCTTCTTCTAGAATCTGCACAAACTAACTTTGTTTCTCTAAGAGGACAACTGGTCAATGATAATCAATCCGAATTACAGAAAAAGTATGTCGGACTGTTTATTATGCAAGGATTTGAAAACTGCCGGACGTATGAAAAGACTTTCGGCAATCCTTCACCTACCTATGGTTGTAAACTAACAATTGCTAACAGTGACGTTGATAGTAGATTCAATCAGCTAATAACTCAGGTTAGAAGTTTAGTTCCATCCGGCTGGATAATTCAACAGGTTGCAAATGAATTAAATTTTGTTGCAACCGAAGGTGAAGGAAAAAGAAATATTACTATCGGTGTGGTTAAAGGAAGCGGAACACAATCCGATATCATGATTTGGTTTAGTTCACCTGAAACGCGAGTTAATAATTGATAAAGAAAGGCTTTGCAAATTTGTTCAATTAAACCTAAGTTTACGCGATCTAGCCAGTCGATTCTGCCTAAAACATTTCTGTCAAACGAATTACTTTAGGCAAAATAGACGGTTGAAACCCATTAGCCCGCTTTTTCTCGTTCCGGCAAAAGCGGGCGAAGAATTTCAAGTTATAAATTCAACTCTAAAAGCTTTTCTCAACTCAAAGCCGTTCTGAGTTTTTCCAGCGCGCCTTCCAGAATCGAATCTTCGCGGGCGATGCAGATGCGCATATAGCTGTCCCAATCGTCGGAATCGGCAAAGGCGCTGCCGGGCACGCCCGCGACGCCCGCTTTTTCCATCAGCATTTCGTTGAAGGTTAAAGCATCGCTAAACTCTTCGGGAATTCGCGTCCAGAGGTAAAAAGCCGAGCCGGAATTGTAAATGTCGAAGCCGAGCGCGCGCAGATTGTCGGAAACGAACAGCCGTTTTTCGTCGAATTTCTGCCGCAGCTGGTCGTAATAATTTTCGCGCGCCATCAAAACTCTCGCTAAAGCCGCCTGCAAAGGCGTCGCCGGGCAGACGTAAACGACGTTTGCCGCGTTGTTTATCGGCGCGATAAGCTCGCCTTTGCCGTAAGCGTAGCCGAGTCGCCAGCCGGAGATGTTCCAGGATTTCGAGAATGAATTGACCGTTATCGTGCGCTCCCACATTCCGGGCAAAGTCGCGATGGGCACGTGCGGCGTTTCGCCCGTTACGTAATGCTCGTAAACCTCGTCGGAAATAACGAGCAAATCGAGTTCCTGCGCCGTTTCGGCAATCGCTTCGAGTTCGGTTTGCGTCATCACTTTGCCGCTCGGATTGGCGGGCGAGCAGACGATAATCGCGCGGAGCGGAAACTCGCTTCGATTTTTCAATTCCAGACAGCGCGCCAGCAGCGCGTCTTTTTCAAAACCCAATTGCGCGTCGAGTTCGAAAGTCTCGGTTTTGCCGCCGAACTCTTCGAGAATGCGCCGGTGATATGGGTAATACGGCTCAAAAACGAGCGCGGATTTGTTTCTCAGATAGCTTTGCGCGACGCCGATCAGCGCGCCCGTTCCGCCGTTGGTAATCATCAGCTGGAGCGGCTTGGCGTCGAGGTCAATCTCGATGCCGTTATATTTTTTAATCTTTTCGGCGACGGCTCGGCGCAATTCCGCGTCGCCTTCGCTGGCGCCGTAATGATTCTGGCTGGCGGCGATGATTTCGGCGGCTTCGCGGGCAAGCTGCGGGTCAATCGGGAGTTCGGATTGTCCCTGCACGAGATTGCCGCTCGGCGGCACCAGGCGCGTAATTGCGCGAATATCGGGTTTCACTTTTTTCACTTTTGCTTCTGTCATAAGTTATAAAAATATCAGTTTCGCGCGGAAAATTCTAAACGCGAAACTGAAAATCTTTCATCTGTTTTTTTATAATTTCCTCAAAAAACGGCGGAAACGCATTATTTTGATACGAAAAATCGAGGGTTAAGGGCTTAACCCTCAGAGACAAGGCTTTAACTCTCAGAGACAAGTCCTTAACCGTCAGGAATGAGACCTCAACCCTCAGAGGCGCGTCCTTAACCCTCAGAAACACAGGCTCAACCCTCAGAGACAAGCTCTCAAATCTTAGAGACAATGCCTCAACCCTCAGAGACAAACCCTTAAACCTTAGAGACAAGCCCTTAAATCTCAGAGACAACGCCTCAAATCTCAGAGACAAGGCTTCCGACCCGACCAACAACACTTTCGTTCCATCTGTGGCTCACGGAATTTTTCTGTTAGAATCAAGCCGATGAAAGCAGTTTTGGAAAACAATCTGCCGCCTTCGGTCAAGCCTTCGCTTTTCGGCGGTCATTTTCTGCAGTTTCGCCGCCAGCCGACCGGATTTCTGCAAAATCTTGCTGCGCTCGGTGACATCACGTCTTTTCGGATGGGCAAACAGCAGGCGTTTTTTATCAATCATCCGGATTTTATCCGCGACGTGCTGGTCACGAATCATTCCAAATTTCATAAAGGTCGCGCTCTGAAACGCGCGAAAAAACTGCTCGGCGAGGGCTTGTTGACCAACGAGGGCGAAGCTCATCTGCGCCAGCGCCGGATGATGCAGCCCGCCTTTCATCGCCAGCGCATCAACGCTTATGCCGAAACGATGATCGAATACGCCGAAAAAACGGCGAATTCGTGGCGCGACGGCGAGGTGCGCGATTTGTCGAAAGAAATGATGCACCTGACTCTGCAAATCGTCGGCAAGACGCTTTTCAACGCGCAGGTCGAGGACGAAGCCGACGAAGTCGGCGCGGCGATGACGACGCTCGTCGAGCTTTTCGATTATCTGCTTTTGCCGTTTTCGGAAATTCTGGAAAAGCTTCCGTTTCCGCAGATGCGCAGGTTTGATAAGGCAAAGCAGACGCTCGACAAAATCATTTACGGAATCATCGAAGAGCGCCGAAACCTGGGCGCATCGGACAAAGGCGATTTGCTTTCGATGCTGCTCGCCGCGCGCGACGAGGAAGGCGACGGCTCCGGGATGACCGACGAGCAAATCCGCGACGAAGCCCTGACGCTTTTTCTCGCCGGACACGAAACGACCGCCAATGCGATGACTTTCACGTGGTATCTGCTCTCGCAAAACCCGGAAGCCGAAACGAAATTTCACGCCGAACTCAACGCGCTTTATCCAAATGGCGAAATGCCGAAGCCGGAAGATTACCCGCGTTTGAAATACACGGAAGCCGTTTTAGCCGAAGCGATGCGGCTTTTTCCGCCCGCCTGGGCGACCGGCAGACTGGCGATCGAGGAACACGAAATCAGTGGGTTTAAGATTCCGAAAGGCTCTTTGATTATCGCCAGTATGTTCGTCACGCAGCGCGACGAAAGATTCTGGGAAACGGCGGAAAAATTTCAGCCCGAGCGCTGGCTGAAAGAAAACGCCGTCAAGGAAGCCGGACAGAAATTCGTTTATTTTCCTTTCGGCGGCGGCGTCCGGCGCTGCATCGGCGAGCAGTTCGCGTGGATGGAAGGCGTTCTGCTTCTGGCGGCTCTCGGCAGAAAATGGAAACTGCGGCTGCAACCCGAACAAAAAATCGTTTTGCAGCCGCTGATGACGCTTCGCTCGAAATACGGAATGAAGATGCGGATCGAGAAAAGATAATCAATTTTAATCTTAAATCAATCACCGGTAACGTCGCGAGGCTGTTCGCTGACCATCGCGTTTCATCGAAAGACGAAACTTTCAAATCGCGCTTCACTTTTCTCGAATCCTTTAAATGCTTTGATAAAACCTATCAATTCCGCCCTTACTTTAGCCGGAAGGCTTATCGGTTTTAATATTTACCAAAGGAGAGTTTAGAAGCAGCGATTTCAGTTTTTCAATTTGCTCGCGCGCCGAATCTTTCATCCATTCGGCAGGTGCATCGGCATCGGCGTCTTCGACTACCCGGTTCGATTTTGCTTCGTCACCCAGCCCCAGCCAGGCTTCAGCCATCGTCGCTAAGACCCAATACCTGCTTTCTCGATAGCGCATAATAGTTTGCGCGTCAGCTTTTTGAGCATCAGGAGCGGGATTATCTTTCAGCCAGTTTTCGCAGATTGAAAGCACCTCTTTGCTAACTCGCCGCGCTTGTATAAAGTCGGCGATGGCTTCCGCTGCGCCCTCCTCCTGCGTGCTGCTGCCGGCGGCTCTTTCATTGAGAAGATAGGCGAAGTTGATCCCGTTATAATAATCATTTCGCAGGTAAAAGCCCCTTTCGTAAGCGCGGACGGACTTATCGAGATACGCTGCTTCCTTCGTTAAATTCCAGAGCCGTTTATGTATCGCGCCCCAGAGCCCGAGCGTTTCGGTGTCGTTCGACGTTTCCGGCTCCAGGACGGCAAGCAAATCGCGCGCCTCCAGCAAAGCATCTTTTTCAGACGGAAACTTGCTCTTATAGGTCGCCAAAGCCAAACGCTGAATTATATAAGGGTCTTCCGCTTTCAGAGGAGATTGTATTTTCATCATCTGGCGGATTACTTCGAGCAGGCTTTTAGCCTTAACGAAATTGCCTTCCAGCTGCGCGTCTTCTACCTGCTGCATCAGGATACTGTGATTAATGCCTTCGTCCTCTTGCCCGCCCGATGCTTTGCTTCGTTTAACGCTCACGGCATTATCCGAATGCTCCGTTTCATCGGCGCTATCTGCTGCTCCGAAGGCATTTTGTATGGCATCCTGCACAGCCGCGGCGATTGCCGGAGGATTAAGATTATTTAGAAATGTGTAGACCGGGCTATCTTTTTGTCTCGGGTCTTTATTGAAGACCTCGACGACGGCTTCCGTCAGCTGTCTTTGAAATCTCATCGCTTCATCGTAGTCGATAGCATCGCCCAGATGATGATACTGGCGGACGACCACGTGATTTATATCAAAGGGAAAAGTTTTTATTCCGTCTTCTGCAATCACAACCGTCGTGTACGGTCGCAGCGCGTGGCGTATGCCCAGTTCGTAGAAAGCATTTTTATTGGAGGTCGAAAGATCGGCGATAACGACATCGGCGTTTAAGAGCTGCTCATACATCGGCACGTCAATAAGACCGGAATGCACTATCTCGTCAGCCCGGACACATTTCAAACCGGCTGCTTCGACTGCCGGTTTAATCATACTTCTGTAAGATTTATCGAGGTCGAGGGTGCGCCCCGTCTCGAAATCCGTCTTTTTGCCAAACCCCATCACCACAAAGCATGTGCCTTTGACATCTTCTGACTTTTCTTTAGACATAAAAAATCTCCCGTTTTAAAGTTTTGTGAAATTAGCTTTATCAAAGCCAGAGCCGCGAAATTTTGCGACTGAAAAAGCCGCGTCCGTCGGCGGTTTACCTTTTTTCAAAGCGGATTCGACTCGTTCGAGATAGGTCTGATTTCCCGCCGCAGAGCGATAGATAAGAAGCGATTAAAACGTCTGCGTAAAGCGAAAATGAAGCTGCGTTTGCCGGACTTGAAAAATCGCGTTCGTGCCGTTTATCTGCGGAATCAGAAAACGCGGCGGATTGGTCAGATAGCCGAAATCAATCGCCACCGCGCCGCCAATCGGCGTTTTGATTCTTAAACCGAGTCCGACCGTGTGCGTCCAGACGGCTCTTAGATTACTGCGCAGAACATCATTCGGGTCAACGTCCGGCGGATTAAAAATATCGCCGACGCGCCGGAAAACGTTGCCGCCATCGTAAAACGGCACGGCTTGAATGCCCTCGGTAACCGGCAGCCGCGCTTCGAGATTGACGATTGCCAGCGCATTTCCGCCGAACGGGACGGTGAACGGTCGAAGAACAACCTGCTCGCCCTCGCTGTTGCGAAACGTTCCCTGCGGAATGATAACGATGCGCGGTCCAGCCGATTCGGCATCGAAGCCTCTGAGGCTGGTCGAGCCGCCCGAGAAAAATCTTTCGCTGATCGGCAGGCTGCCGTTCAGAGCCTCGAAACCGGCGGGAAAGCGCGGCTCGTCCGCAAAGACGCTTGCCAAGCCTACGATAGCGCGTCCCGCCAGAGTCGCGTTTTTCAATCTCGGAAACGTGTAATAAGTTTGAAAGCTGCCCTGAAACTTATGAAAACCGATATTCGCGCCCAAAAACGGAACGGAGACGTTGTATTCCGCCGTCAGATAGCTGCCTTTGGTCGGGTCGGTCGGGCTGTAGCGGCACGGGTCGCCGAGGTCGCCTTTGGAAATCAATTCCAGCAGCGAGTTGCGGCGATTGCAGTTTTGCCGCGTGTCGCGGACGAAAGTCGTGCCGAAGCCCGACGTGCGAATCCGCGCGTCGGGCGCGAGCAATTCGCCAATCAAGAGACTTTCGGTATTAAACAAACGCACGTCTTCAAACCGGTAGCGCACAAACAAAATGCTGCGCGTTTTCAGATTGATGGTGCGCTGCGTTTCCGCCGTCACGGTCAGGCGGTTAATCGTCGGTTCGCCGGTTTCGTTGCCGAAAATATCAATCGGATTGCCGTCTTCGTCGACGCGCTGGACGATGCCCATCGTTCCCTGGTCGAAAACCGAGCGGAAAAAGCGCGTGACGGTCGAATCGCGCTGATACTGCGCGGTAATATTCAAAGGCGCGAAACGATTTTTGCCGTCGCCGTAAAAACGCGGGTCGAGATAATTTAATTGAACCAGCTGCCGGCGACGGCTCATCCGCGCCAGCGCGCCGCCCTGCTGAAGCTTGCCGAAAAGATTTGTGTGACGAATATCAAACGAGCCGAACGGTCCGCCGTCGGTCGAAAAACCGCCGCCGTAATTTAAAATTCGCGGCTTTTGCTCCTCGACGTTGATGATAACGTCGCGCTGCTTGTCGCCGCCGCGCGTTTCGCCCGCTTCCTCGGCTTTGATTTCCACGCGCACGAACGCATCCGTCGCGTAAAGATACTGCTCGCTTTGCGCAATATCGACGGCTTTTAAAATTTCGCCTTCCTTGAGCGTGATGGCTTTTAAAATCGCCGCGCGCTTGGTGATGTCGTTGCCGTTAATCAGAATGCGGTTGATGAAAACTTTTTTGCCTTCGTTTTCGATGTTATAGACGATTTTGACTTCTTCTTCGCCGGCGGCGTTAAGCTGTCCCGACTGCTGCAATTCGACAATCGAAAACGTGACGCGCGCGTCGAAATAACCCTGATTCGCATAAAATTCCGTCAGTTTCTGAACGCCGTTGCGCGCCCGCGCCCGCGAATACTCTTTGCCGATTACCGGCGGCAATTCCTGTTTCAGACGGTCGTCGTCAAACGCTTTGTTGCTTTCGATATCGATGTCGCTGATTCGCGTCACCGGACCTTCATCGACGACGAAAGTGATAATCAAATCGTCGCCCGTCGGCGAGACGCCCTGCCGAACCCTGACATTGGCGCGCCGATAACCGAGCTCGCGCATAATTGCCTGTATTTGCTTGCGGTCGTCGTCGAGAATCTCGTTGCTCGTGTAGCCGCGCCCGTAACCGAGCCGCGGAATCAAACCGAGTATCGAGGCGCGCTGCGTATCCAGAACGGTCGCAATCTCTTCGACCGTGATTTTGTCGGTGCCTTCGATGCGGATGTCTTCGAGCCGCAAACGGCGATTGAGGTTAACCTGATAAGTTACGTCAACGACGCGCGCGTCCAAATCTTCGCTCGCCAGACTTCCGCACAAAGCTTCCGTATTGTTTTGCGACGGATTTGCCTGGTTTTCCGGAAACGGCGGCGTCACCGAGCAAACCGCATTGACTTCGACAAAGAAATAACCTCTTTCCTGAAAATGATTTCTGAGGCGCCGACCGCCTTCGATAATCGCCGAATAATCCAAAGTTCCCTCGCGGCGAATCGGCAAAAGCCGCGTCTGCGTTCCCTCGCCGACTTCTTCGGCGCCGGCTTCGACCTTAACGTTTACCTTCGGACCGATTTCGCCCGTCAGCTCGATATTGATTGAATTTTTTTCCGGGTCGAACGTGACGCGCGGCTCGCCGAGCCGCGGCGCCAGATAGCCTTGTTTGAGAATCGCCTGGCGGATTTTCGTCACATCTTCTTCAAGGCGGCGGCGCGAAAAAAATTCTCCGGCTTTCAGATTCAAATCTTCGCGCAGTTTGGAGTCGGTAAAGCCTTTAATATCAATCGCGAAATTTTCGACGCGCGCCTGCGTGTTCGGATTGACCTGAAACGTGACGGCGACGCGGTTCGCGTTTTCGAGCGGCGTCTGCGTGTAGCTTATCTCGGCGTTGTAAAAACCGCGGTCGCGCAGATAGGTTTGAAGCGAGTCGGCGTTGCTGCGAAGCGTCTGTTCGGTGATGTTGCCGCCTTGATTTAAGATGTTGACGCGCAGCAAAAGCTGGTCTTCGGTTATTTCCGTATCGCCGACGATATTTCCGATGCGGACGGTGACTCTTTCGGCTTGCGTTTTGCGCTTGATGATAAAGCGCAGGCTGACTTGATTTTCGCCGACCGCAGCGGCTTCGACCTGCGCCGAAACGATTTTTTCGGTGTTGTAAAGCGCTTGCAGCGTTTCGCGGACTTTAACCGCCGAATAATCTCCGATCAGGATGCTTTGCGCGATTAATTTGAACTGCTCGGCGGCGGAAACGTCGCGGTCGGCGCCGGCAAAACTGATTTGAATATCGGAAATCGTGCGATTCTCGAAATTGTTCTGCGCCAAAACGCAGAAGGACAAAAGCAAAACCAAACCGCACAGACGCACGGACGCACGGACGCTTGAGATAGAAGGCGCAAGAAAAAAGGAAAAAATCGGCTCACATTTTTGCCTTTTGCTTTTTGCCTTTTGCCTTATCTTCATTCCGTTCGTCCCTGCTTGAATTTTTCTCTGCCTCTCAGCGCCTCTGTGCTTCAAATTCTTCCCCTAAAATCTCTTTCTCAAACGAATCTCAAAGCTGAAATTATCGCGGCTGTTCGTGACGTTCGTCGTCGAGCCTTGTTCATACTGCGCGACGAACGACAGGCGGTTTGAAACTCGATATTCCAAAGCCAGAACCTGATTCTGGTCTTCCGATAAATTGGTCGAATACGTTATCAATAAATTCCGGTTAATCTGTCTGCCGACCGTCAGGCGCGCCGTCGGATTAAGGCGTCTGCCCGACAAAATCGGGTCAATCTCGAAACGATTCAAGCCGAAAAGCTTGTCGGTCGCTTTGCGCGCCGGATTGTTTATCAGCGCGTCAGCCAGAATTTCCGCCGCCGTGTTGATGCCGGTCGAGGCGAGCGTCGGAATGCCGTCGCCGGTGTTGGCGAGATTGCCCGACGTAATTAAGGATACGACATCAGCCTGCGGCAGCGCCGGATTCGAGCGCACGGTCGCATTTAAAGATTCAAAATCGGAAAGCTCGCCGAGCAGGTTGACAAAAATTTGATAGCCTTGAATCTCGGTTTCCGCCTGCAAATTGATAAACGGCGCGCGGTCGGATTGCGCGGGAAATTCCAAGGTTCCGCGCTGGACTTCGTAACGGTCGTTGCGGAAGAAAATCGTCCCGCTGTTTGCCGTGATTCTGCCGGTAATCACCGGAAAATCCGCGTCGCCCGTGACGACCAAATCAGCCGAAGCCGTCAGATTCGCCAGATTGTTGCGCACGGTTAGCGCGTTTTCGCCCTGAATCGTCAGCGCCAGGCGCGGAATGCCGAGAAACGGCGTGCCTGTGCCTTCGGAAATCGAGGCTTCGCGCCGCGAACCGATGACGTCGGCGAGGTCTATATCTCTGGAATACACGGCGCGGCGCATACGAACTCTGCCCGCAATCAAAGATTCGTAAGCGTCGCCGCGGCGCTCGCCGCTGATAGTTATTTCCGCGTCGCCCGTCGTGACGAAATCCTTCGGCAGCGGCGCCGTGACGTTAGTGCCGCGTAAATCGAGCCGGAAACGCTGCAATTGCAAGCCTTCCAGCAGCGCGCCGCCCGAAGCGACCACTTGCCCGCCGCCCAGATAGCCGACGACCTGTTCAATCTGCGCCTGATTTGAAGTGAACAAAATCCGACCGTTGATGCGATTGAAGTTTAAGCGCTCGCTGCCGACAAAAGTCGAAACCGAAGCGTTTTCGACCTGCGCCGTTCCGGTCAGCCGCGCGTCGGCGTGCGAGCCGACCACGCGCACGGAAAGATTGGCGATTCCGGCGAAAAACGTATTTTTGGAAAGCACGTCCAGCACGCGCAGGTTAATCGCTCCGTCAACCGTTAAATTATTCGTGCCGCTGGCGTTCAGCGATTTCGTTCCGTTGACGACGAGATTCGAGCCGGCGCCCGCAAACCGCGCGTTGTCGACCGTGACTTCGCTGCCGTTAAAGCGAATGACGAGCGGGCTGGTCGCCATAAACGGCGTTTCGTTCAGATGCAAGCCGAACTGGCTGAATTCCGCCGAGCCGCGCAAATTTTCGGTCGAGAAAACTTTTTCGCCCTTCGCATTAATCGCGTAAAGATTGCCCTCGAGAAAAACCCGTCCGGTCGCGGTTCCGGCAATCGTCACGCTGTCGGGCGGGCGAAACAGCGCGATATAGGGCGCCAGATCCGTGTTGTTGAAAGTCGTTTCGGCGCGAATCGGCAAATTCGGGTCGCCGAAATTGACGCTCGCCGCGAGGACTTGCGGCTGATTGCCGAACGTCGCCGTCAGGTTCGCGTTCAATTGCTGATTTGCCGTATTTCCCGTAAACGAAACGCTTCCGACGGCGTTTTCGTTAATCGTCACGTTTTGCCCGGTGCCGGTGAAATTGATGTTGTAAGAAGTCGAATCGGCGGTTCTGCCCGTCGCCGTCGCCTTCAAATCAATCGTTCCGCCGAGCGCCGGAAAATCGGCGCTTTTCGTAAACAGCGTACGCAGACGCGCTAATTGCAAGCCTCTGCCTTCGACGTCGAGATTAAAAGCGGTCGAGTTTGTATCGTAAGTGCCGCCCGCGCGCAGGAATCCGTCGGCGGAACGACCTTCAAATTTGTTGATGTTGACAATGGAATTTTGAAAAGTCAGATTAGCCTCGAAAGTATCGAAGGCTTGTCCGGCGACGACGGCGTTGTTTGAAACGATATTCAAATCGCCGCTTGCCGCGTTAGGCAAACCGTTCAAGTTGATCGTGCCGGAAGTCTCGCCCTGAAGATCGCGGAAAGCTTCGGGCAAATTAACCGGCAGAGCCGCGAGCAGATTTCCCGTATTGACGCGCGTCAAGGTTGCCTGCACCGAAGAGTTGTTCGTTCCGGTCTGCGGGATGCTGGCGGTGAAAGTGACATTTCCGCCATCGGGCTGCTGCAGTTTTCCGTCGCGGAATTCAATTGCTTCCGGATTAAGAAAAAGATTGGCGGCGAGTGAGCCCAAGGTTCGCCCGCGGATTAAAACCGAATCGAGCGCGGCGCGTCCTTCAATGGTCGGATTCGTCAGATTTCCGGTCAGCGTTCCGTTGAAAGTCGCGTTTCCGGCAAGTTGAATTTCATTGGAGGTAAGCTGTTGTTCGAGTTCGGGCGAAAGATTTAAAACGTTAATCAAACGCTGAATTTCGCTGGCGTCCGACGAATTTAAAGCGAGATTCAAATTGGAATTGGAGCCTTCCAAATCAAAGCGTCCGGTCGCACTCAGAGAGCTTTTTTCCGTGTTCAGATTCGCCTGCTGAATATCGAAAAGCCCGTTGGTCGCGCTCAGTTCGAGCCTGCCGTTGACCGGCATCAGCCCGCGCTCCGCCGTTCCCGCGCTGGCGACGAAATCCGCCGTTAAGCTGCCGCTCGCCGCTTTAAAATTCGTTCCCGGAAACGTCAGATTCGCTCTGCCGGTAGTTTGCCCGGCAATCGGAATCACGCGCCCGCCCTGCAAAGCGAGCAGTTTGGAAAGGTCGAGCGCGGTAAATTCGGCGTCGACGCGCGAGCGATTGCGATTGTTCAAAGCAATCACGGCGGTGCCGTTCACATTGCCGTCCATCACGCTCGCCGTCAGGTTGTTCAGCGCGATTTCGTCATTGGTCGCCACGACATTCGCGCGCGCCGCGCCCAGACGAACGCTGCCCAGAACGCCGCCGCCCAGGCTCATATCGAGGCTCGCGCGATAACGACCGGAAGGCTCCAGCACAAAAACCGGTTTGACGAGCCGGACGTTTTCCAGATTTCCCTGATTTCTTAAATTAACGTTTCCCGCGTTGATGTCGCCGGAAGTTCCTTCGACTCTGCCTTCGCGAATCGAAAGACGAACGCCCGCGATGTTTAAGCTGCCGATAACCGCCTGGTCGGTCGTCAGGCTGCCGACCTGCAAGCGGTCGGAATTAACGCGCGTTTCATTTCCGCTTTGCTCGATGTCAACGTTCGACGCGTTCAGATTTCCGATTTTCGCGCCCTGCGCGTTCAGCTCGTCGGCGCGCAATTGATTGACCGTCGCTTTGGTCGTGCCGTTACTTGTCACGTTGACGCCGTTTGCCGAAAGGTTTCGGAGATTCGCGTCTTTGGTTTGCAGATTCTGCGCCTGCAAATTGCCCGCCTGAATATCGGTTCTGCCGTTTTGGTTGCGGACTTTGACGTTGCCGGCTTGCACGCCGCGCAGCTCCGCGCCTTCGACCTTGAGGTTGTTGGCGCTGACGTTCGGCAGGCTCACGTCGGCTCTGCCGTTGACGTAATTAAGGCGCGCGTTTCGCGCCCGCAGAAATTCGATTTCGGCTTCTTCGGAAAAAAACCGACGCGCCGTGACGTTGCCGAAAGTCGCGTTCAGTTGCTCGTCTTTATACTCGGCAATCGCGTCGGCGATATACAAACTGGCAATCGTGCCGTAAGGCGTTTTCGCCGCCGCCGCCTGCAGCTCGCCGAACCATTTAAAATCCGTCCCGTTGCCGCGCACGTTGCCGATCAGTTGCGGAAAGTCGATGCGAAAATCCTCGACCGTCAGCATTTCGGCGATTGCCTTGCCGTTCGCTTCGTAAATTCCGTCCTCGACGTTGACTTTCGCCGTCGCCTGCAATGCTTTCAGCCGCACGTTTGAAGCGGCGAGCGCGTCGCTCGTCACCTCGCCGTCAATGGTGTATCGTTCGCCTTCGCCCGCGACCGTGCCGCTGAAATTGCCGATGCCGCGCAGCGCCGTGCCCGACGCGAAAATCGTTCCGGTCTGCGTCAAATCAATCGTCGAATCAATTCTGAAGTTGTAGCGAAATTGCTCCCAGCCTTCGATGTTGCCCGTCAAGGTCGTGTCGGCAAGCGGCGAGGTTAATTTCAATTCGGTGATTTCCGCGCCGTTGCGGTCGGTGATGCCGCGCGCGCGGACATCGACCGGCTCAATCAATTTTTCGTCGTAAACGACATTCGATTGAGTCGAAGTAAAATCGAATTTATAGCGTTTCTGCTCGTCGGGCGCTTCCGGGTTTTCCGGTTCGAGCGCGAGCAAAACGTTTTTCGCGTCGGCGGAAATTTTGCGCTCGACGTCGCCGAAATGAATCAAACCGTTTTGCAAATTAAATCTGACGGAAGTGTAATTAAAATTGACGTAGCCGCGTTCTTCCTGCGCAAATTGCAGATTTGAGAAATTCGAGTTTCCGTTTTCGTCGAATCTGACCCAGACTTCGGCGCCGTCCACTTCGGTCGAATCGACGCGAAAATCGCGGCTCAGCTGCCACGCGTAAAGGTCTGTAACGGTCAATCCTAATTTTGCCTTGTTAATATAAAAAAGTTTTTCGCCCGTGATTTTATCGACGAAAGTCGCGTTTCCCAGCTCCAGAGACATCGGCGAAATGGTCGTGCGGAAAGTATCGGCGGTAAAGTTGATGCCGATCTGGTCCATCTTGGTGATGAACTGGTTTTTGACGTAATTGTCGAAATAGCCGTAACGATAGACGAAAAATCCAGCCAGCACGAGAACGAGAATCGCGCCCGCGACGAGCGCCATCGAAATAAAAAAATTCCGGCGCGTCAGAAATCTGCGCCGCGCGGCGGCTGGCGAACCGTTTTCCTCTTCCGTCGATTCGGGCGTTTCTTCGATTTCTTCCTGGTTTATTTCTTCTTCCGGCATAAAACTTCAATGCAAAATCAGACGCTGATTTAATCGGATTGTTTGAGATTTGTCAGGATTTTATCTTAATTAATCATAATAAATCCCAAACAATCAATGTTTCGTTTTCCTTTCCCAAAATCAAAGCGGCACGCTTTCGGTAATTTCCAAATCAAACGCGTCGAGCGCCGAGACGCGCGGCGGATGATTGGTCAAAAGGCGAATTTTCGTCAAGCCCAAATCTTTCAGAATCTGCGCTCCGATGCCGTAATCGCGGTTTCCGCCGTAGCCGGTCGCGCGGCGTGCGGCTTGAAAGTCCACGCCTTTTTCCTGCATCACGGCGTAAGTCTGCAATTGATGAATCAAATCCAGATTGTGTTCGCGCTGGCGCAAGTAAAGAATTACGCCCGTTCCCGCTTCGGCGATTTTCTGAAGGGAAGAGTTTATCGCCATCGAAGCCTCGCCCAGTTCGCAGCCGAACATAGCGAAGGTGATATTCTCCGTTTGGACGCGCACCGGCACCGGTTCGGTTGTCTGCGAAACATCGCCGAGAACCATCGCGATGTGCGTTTCGCCGTTGACGATATTTTCAAAGACGACGGCGCGAAATTTTCCGTATTTCGTCGGCAAATCCGTTTCGACGATGCGGCGCACGAGCGTTTCCTTGTGAACGCGGTAACGAACCAGCTCGGCGACCGAGATAATTTTCAAGGCATGCTTTTCGGCAAATTTTTCCAGCTCCGGCATCCGCGCCATCGAGCCGTCGTCGTTCATAATCTCGCAGACCACCCCAGCCGGATAACAGCCCGCGATTCTGGCGATATCGACGCTCGCTTCCGTCTGCCCGACGCGCACCAAAACGCCGCCGTTTTTCGCCCGGAGCGGAAAAATATGTCCGGGACGCGCCAAATCCGAAGGTTTCGAGTCGGGATTGACGGCGGTCAAAATCGTATGCGCTCTATCAGCCGCCGAGATGCCGGTCGTGACGCCTTCGCGCGCTTCGATGGAAACGGTGAAAGCCGTGCCGAAGCCGGAAGTGTTTTCCGCCGTCTGCATCGGCAAAAGCAGCTCGTCGCAGCGCTCTTCCGTCAGCGGCAGACAAATCAGCCCGCGTGCGTGCGTCACCATAAAATTGATGATTGCCGGCGTCACTTTTTCGGCGGCGCAGACCAAATCGCCCTCGTTTTCGCGGTCTTCATCGTCCACGATAATTATCATTTTGCCAGCCGCAATATCGGCGGCGGCTTCTTCAATAGTCGCAAGTGGCATCGATAGATTTTCGATTTTAGATTTCGGATTTGCCGTTTATTTAGGCAAATCGATTCGCTTAAACCAGAAGTTTACCAAAAAGAAAGCATTTGGCGAACTTTTATTTTGTCGATTTCCGAATTACGATTGACGGCGGTGGATTTCGAGCTCAAACTGGCGTGGAAATATTTTCGCGCGCGGCGTAAATCGCTGGCGCGTTTGACGGCAATCGTCGCCGTTGCCGGCATCGCTTCGGGCGTTGCGGCGCTGATTGTCGCGCAGGCGCTGGCGCGCGGATTCGCCGACGAAATGCGCGACAAAATTCTCGCCAACACGGCACACATCACGGTTTTTCGCATAGACGGCGCGGGAATTTCGGATTGGGAAAACCGGAAGGCGAATCTGGAAAAAATCGAAAACGTAAAAGCCGTCCAGGCAACGACTTACGAAAGCGCGTTGATTACCGGTCAAAAATCGACCGGCTACTGCATTCTCAGAGCGGTCGAAAATCCGGAGTCGAGAATCGAGAAAAAAAGCGAGCCGGTTCCCGGTTCCCGGCAGCTCTCGACTCCCGACTCAATCAACATTTCAATCGGCGCGGAGCTTGCCGAAAAAACGGGTCTCGTGATTGGCGACAAAGCCGAGATTATTTTTCCCGACGGCGATTTTGCGCCGCAAACCTCGCGCGTTTCAATCAGGGAAATTTTTCGCACCGGGCTTTACGATTACGATTCGACGTGGATTCGCGTCGCCTTTGAAGATTTCGCCAAACTTTCCGGCAAATCAAATTTTGCGCCGACGGTTTTGAGCGTTTCGGTCGGTGACATTTACGCGGCGGACAAAACTTCTGAAGAAATTCGCCGCAGTTTCGGCGAAGATTTCAAAGCTATTGACTGGCAGCAAGCGAACCGACCGCTTTTCGCCGCTTTGAGTCTGGAAAGAAAAGTCTCGCTGGCGATTATCTCGCTGATTATTTTCATCGCCGTTTTAAACATTACGACGACGCTGGCTTTACTGGTTAACGAACGCCGCCCGGACATCGCCGTTTTGCGAACGTGCGGCGCGCGGGCGCGGAGCTTAATCACGATTTTTCTGCTCGAAGGCTCGTTTCTGGGCATCGCCGGAATCGTTCTCGGTTCGCTGATAGGTTTGCTGCTTTGCTTTGCCGGAAATCGTTTCCGGCTTATCAGTCTGCCGTCCGACGTGTATTCGCTCAGCCACATTCCGCTAGCGCCCCGGATTTCGGACGTGCTGCTGATTGCCGCGACGGCTTTCGCGCTGAGCCTTGCGGCGACCGTTTATCCGGCTTTCCGCGCGGCGCGAATCAAACCTCTGGAAAATCTACGCAACCAATAAAGAAATTTTCACTACTAAGACAACAGGTAAGGAAAACGAGAAACGAGAAACGACGAACGCAAAAGGCGCAATTCATCGTTCCGCCTTCCGCATTCGTCATTTCTTTTTCGTTTCTTCTGGATTTTCGCTTATTTTATATATTTACTATGTCAAGCGCGGAAAACTTTCCAATTCTGAAAAAAACTTGGCATTTATCGGCAGACTTCATCTATAATCGTTTTACACAAGAAAAGGGTCTGAAGCTGAATTTTTATGTTTGAACGTTACACGGAAAAAGCACGTCGGGTTATCTTTTTTGCACGCTACGAAGCACTTCAATACGGTTCCCATACAATTGCCCCCGAGCACGTCCTTCTGGGACTGATGCGCGAGGACAAGACGCTGGCGGCGCGTTTTTTTCCGTATCGGTCAAACGCTTCGGTCGATACGATTCGCCGCGAAGTCGAGATGCGCATCGTTTTGCGCGAGCGCATTCCGCAATCGGTCGAATTGCAGCTTTCGCCCGAAACCAAACGAATTCTCGCCTTTGCCAACGAGGAAAGCGAGCGATTGAAAATGCGCAATATCGGCACCGAGCATCTGCTGCTCGGGATTTTGCGCGAGGAACGCTCAATCGCGTCCGAGATTCTTTTCGAGCAGGGCGTCCGGTTGCCAGCCGTGCGCGAAGAAGTGGCGCGCATGAGCGGCTACCCGCAATTTTTTAATCAGGACGGGAAAAAGGAAAATTCGCATCTTCAGGAATTTACGCGGGATTTGACCGCCGATGCCGCCGAAGGCAAGCTCGACCCGCTTATCGGGCGCGAACAGGAAGTCGAAAGAATCATCGAAATTTTGTGTCGCCGGACGAAAAACAATCCGGTTTTAATCGGCGAAGCCGGCGTCGGCAAAACCGCGATTATCGAAGGCTTGGCGCAAAAGATTATCGACCGCGAAGTTCCGAGCTTTCTGCAAAACAAACAGATTTTATCGCTTGATTTGTCCCTGGTCGTCGCTGGCACGAAATATCGCGGGCAGTTTGAAGAACGGCTCAAGACGATTCTCAAGGAACTCAAGGAAAACGACCAATACATTATTTTTATTGACGAGCTGCACACGCTCGTCGGCGCCGGCTCGGCGGAAGGCTCTCTGGACGCGGCGAATATTCTGAAACCGGCGCTCTCGCGCGGCGAGATACAATCCATCGGCGCGACGACGCCGGGCGAATTTCGCAAATCAATCGGCAAAGACCGCGCGCTCGAACGCCGCTTTCAAGCCGTTAAAGTTCTTCCGCCAAACGAAGCGGAAGCTTTGAAAATCGTTCAGGGACTGGCAGAACGGTATGAAACGTTTCACCAGATTCGCTACTCGAAGGAAGCGCTGGAAACGGCGGTTTACCAATCGAACCGGTACATCACGGACCGCTTTTTGCCCGACAAGGCGATTGACGTTCTGGACGAGGCGGGCGCGCGCGCCAAACTGAAATTTCAGCACGAAATCGGCGAGCCTTCCTGGAAGGAAACCGTCGCCAACTGGAAGCGCGCCACCGCCAACGAAGACAAGCTGATTGCGCTCGAACTGCAAAATCTGGAAGATTCTTTTATCGCCGTCGAAGTCTCGAAAGAAGACGTCGAAGAAGTTATCGCGCGATGGACGGGCATTCCCGTCCAATCAATCAAGCAGGAAGAAGCGCAGAAACTTTTAAAAATCGAAGCCGAGCTTCACCGGCGCGTCATTTCGCAGCGCCCGGCGATTTCCGCCCTGGCGCGCGCGATTCGGCGCTCGCGGGCGGGCTTTAAAAATCCGAACAAGCCGGTCGGCTCGTTTTTATTTTTAGGCGCGACCGGCGTCGGCAAAACGGAGGTCGCCCGCAGTTTGGCGGAATTTCTTTTCAGTTCGGAACGCGCGCTCGTCCGATTTGATATGTCGGAATTTATGGAGCGGCACACGGTCGCGAAATTTATCGGAAGCCCTCCGGGATACGTCGGGCACGAAGAAGGCGGGCAATTGACGGAAAAGCTGCGCCGCTCGCCGTATTCAATCGTGCTTTTCGATGAAGTCGAAAAAGCTCATCCCGATTTATTCAATGT
>DASVRL010000165.1:0-5474 GCA_036388635.1 Pyrinomonadaceae bacterium | reverse complement strand
CGGCGCGCTCGAAGTTTTGCCTTTCAACAGAGTTCTGATCAGCGTCACGCCTTCGTCGACTTTTCCCAAATCGGTCAAAACCGTCGCTTCCTGCCGGACGAGGCTTTCGTCGCTCGGATAACGCAGGCGCATGCCGCGAATAACCTGTAGAGCTTCGGGTCGTTTTCCGGTTTTCAGATGTAATGAAACCAACTGGCGGTCGGCAAATAAATCTTCTTTATCAAAAACCAGACGCGCGCGGTCAATCGCCGCGCGCGCTTCGGCGTAACGATTGGCATTTTTGTAGGTCGAGATAATTTTGCCGAAAGCCTGATTGGCAAATTCGGTTTCGTCATCGGTCGCCAGCGCCGTTTTATCAATCCCGCGCATTTTCAGCGCTTCTTCAAAAGCGGCAATCGCTTCGTCGCTGCGGTCGGCTTCGGCGTAAATATTGCCGAGCGAGATTTGCAGATTGGCGGCGGAATTTTTATCGGACTGTCTCAATTTTTCGATGGCGTTTTGCAGAGTCTTGACCGCGTCGCCGGTTTTTCCCAAACGCGCCTGGATGTCGGCTAAAAGCTCGACCAGAGTCAAATTTGCCGGATTGGCGTAAACCGCCTGCTGCAAGGCTTCGATGGATTTGGCGGACGATGCGCCGTCGGCGTTTTCGATGGCTTCGCGCAGCAGATCAATCGCTTCGGTGTTTTCCGGGTCGTCAGCCACGGCGCGGCTTAAGATTTCCACCGCCTCGCGCGAGCGCTCGGCTTTAATCAGCGCCGCGCCGAGCCTGAGCGAAGCGCTTTCCGGCGAGAGGTCTTGCTGCATTCCCATCACCGTGCGGTAAAACCTGGTTTCGAGCGGCGTCGCCGACGCCAGCCATCTTTCCAGCGCGTCGATGCGCTCGTTGTTTTTATCGGTTCGATTGTAAAATTCGCTTAAAAACGCCCACGCTTCGGCGCTGCGCGGGTCGAGACGGGCGATTTCCTTCCATTCATTAATGGCTTTCTGCGTCCACTCGACATCCAGAACTCCGCCGTTCAGACGACTTTTAATCGTGTAGAGCCGCGCCAGAATCCGGCGCGCGCCGTAACTGTCGGCGTTTACTTTCGCCGCCAGATTCGCCAGCAGAATCGCTTCCTCGATATCGTTCGGCGGCATCGTCAGCACCAGCTCGGACAAAGCCGTGTAACCTTCGGCTAGATTCGGGTTGAGCTCGACCGCTTTTTGCAGCGATTGCTTGGCGAGATTGGCGCCGGCATTCGCCGCCGACTGCGAGCGCTGGCGGCTCATCATCCAGAGATAACGCTGACCTTCGAGCAGTTTGGCGTAAGCCTGTTCACGACGCTCGCGCGGAATATCGATTGACTTCATCTGTTCGAGATTTTGCGCCAGCGCCGTCGAAAGTCTGGGCGTCGGCTCTGCCGTCGGCTTGGGCTTGGGCAGCGTTTCCGTTATGGTCTGTGCCGCCGCGTTTGCTGCGTCGAATAATCCGAAAGCCGCCGCCAAAATTATTACGAGCGTCGTTTTTTTCATTAAAAACCCCTTAATTTAAAACTTTTTCCGCACCGGCGAGAATTTTTTGCCAGACCGATTTGCGCGGAAAATTCATCAGAAAAACTATCAGCGAAATCGCACCGGCGCGCAGCATCTCAAATTTGTTGCCGCTTAAGGTCGCCACCAGAAAGCCCATAATCGCCACGACTTCGCCGAGCGCGCCGAGCAGAATCGTATTCGCCTGCAAGCTGTCGAGAAGTCCGGGAATTCCTTTCAGCAGGGCGATTGATTTCAGCCTGTCCCACGAAAACAGCATCCGCCGCAAAACGAACGAGCCGGCGGCAATCAGCAGAATCGTTGCCCACAAAGCCATATTCGCCTGCTCGGAAATATCGTTGTTTGAATAACTTATGACAAACCAGGCGACCACCGTCAAAGCGAGCATTAACAGGATTTGAACGGAGACGGCTATCACTGAGGTTCGAAAACGCTTTTCGAGCAGTTGAGCGTTGGCGGTTGACGGCGAAGTTTCGTTCATTTTCGACAAAAAAAGACAGCGAGCATTTTTTATAATAACACTCGCTGCCGGAAATTTTCGATTATTTTTGCGATTGCGGCTGTGGCTGCGTCTGCGACTGCGGCAGCGTCTGCGTGGTTTTAATCACTGTGGTCAGAGCTTTCGGAATCTGCGACGCGGCAATATCGCCTTGATTTTCGATGATCTGGTCGATCATCTCGAATTTCGATTTATCAAAATCGTTTGTCATCAAAACGCCGTTTCTATCAATCGTCAGCGGGTAAATTCCCAAAAATTGATTTTTGAAATTATCAAAAAAGCCTTCTTTCTTCGGCGGCATCACATTCTTGCGCGCCGGATTCGGCTCGGGAATGGTCGCGCCCATCAATTGCAGCTGTTCTTTCGCCTTTTCGAGAAATTCGCTGTTCGGATAATCGCGTATCAGGCGTTGAAAATATTTTGCCGCTTCGTCGGTTTCCTCTTCAATCTGGTAAGTCACGGCGATTTTATACAGCGCTTCGTCCATATAGCTGAATTGCGGATATTTATCCATAATTTCGCGATAGCGCGACTGCGCGCCTTTCAAGCCGCCTTTTTTCTGGTTGACCGAAAGCGTGTAGTAATAGTTGGCGATGTTTAAATTGTGCAGTCCGAGATTGTCCTGCACTTCCGTTAGGCGCTGGTCGACCTCGCCGCGCAGAGCCGATTCGGAGCACTGGCGCTGCTGGAGAAACGCCCGCAGGCGCTGTTCGGCGCGTTTGGCGCGCGTGATTTCGCGGTCGGGCAAACCGATTTGACGCATTTCCGATTCGGCGATTTTCAGCATCACGCGGCAGGCAAGCGGATGCGTCGGGAAAAACGTCAGCCAGTCCTGATAAGCCGCCGCCGCCTGAATCAGAGCGCTGGTCGAGCCTTCCAGATAAAACGAATCGGCAATCGCCAGTTTTGCCATCGGCAGATAAGGCGAATCGGGATAAGTGGTGATAATCGTCTGAAAAAGAAGCCGCCCGACTTCGTTATTGTTTTTGCGAACCTCGCGCGTCGCGACGATAAAAAGCTCGCGGTCGCGTCCCGGCACGACGCTGCCGATTAATTCTTCGTATTCGTCGCGCTCTTTGCCGTAGGGAATCAGCCACAGGATTTTTTTCGTTTTCTCTTTGATTTCGCGCTTTGAGCCGACCGGCGAAGTCGGGTTGGCGCGCTCTTTCGCCGTTTCCAGAAGCGTGTTGTCAACGCGCGACTGCAAGGCGGCAACCGTCGTTTCCACCTGCTCGATTTCGCTTATCTCGTATTTTTCGGAGCGGTCGACTTTGCCGCGCAGGTTGTTGACTTCGGACGTCGCGCTGGAAATTTCTTTTTCGAGCGCTTTTAAACGCGCGGTCGGCGTTTCGAGCGAGGTTTTGTCGTCTTTTTTCGTTTTATCGTCTTTGCTTTCTTCTTTTAAAGTCGAAAGCGCACCGCTCACCGAGCGGCGCATCGTGTTGAGTTTCTGACTCAGCACTTCAAGACGCTGAAAAGGCGTTCCGACATCGGTTCGCTGCGCAAAATTTGCCGAGACAAAGCTCAGAATTAAAAACAAACTTAAAATAGATAATAAATATTTACGGGAAAACATAATTCTTCTCCAGAAACGGTCTTTGGTCTTCGGTCTCCGGTCTTCGATTTTTTTATTGCTCGGCGTCGAGCAAAGACCGAAAACCGAAAACCTATTATCAAAATCAAAAATAACTAAACCCAAACGGTCGATTTATCAATCAATTCCTTAACGGCTTCGGTCGGTTTGCCGCCGCCGAAAACGGCTGAGCCGGCGACGACAATCTCTGCGCCCGCTTCCGCGATTTTGCCGATATTATCGGCGTCGATGCCGCCGTCAATCTCGATGCGGGTTTTCAAACCGCGCGCTTCAATCATCATTCTGAGGCGTCGCAGTTTATCCAGCGAGGTGTGAATAAATTTTTGCCCGCCGAAACCCGGATTCACCGACATCAGCAAAACGAAATCGGCAAACGGCAGCGCTTCTTCTAAGGCGACCAGCGGCGTCGCCGGATTAATGGCAATCCCGGCTTCGGCGCCCGCTTCGCGAATCGCCGTCAGAGTTCTTTGCAGATGAACGTCCGCCTCGACGTGAACCGAAACCATATTGGCGCCCGCCTTAACGAATTCGACCGCGTAACGGCTCGGCTCGACAATCATCAGATGCGCGTCGATTTTCAATTTGGTAATTTTTCTGACCGATTTTAAAACGGGCAAGCCAATCGTAATATTCGGAACGAACCGACCGTCCATCACGTCAAAATGTAAAACGCTCGCGCCGCCCGCCTCGATTGCCTCGATTTCCTCTCCGAGCCGCGAAAAATCAGCCGAAAGAATTGATGGAGCTATTTCAATCATTTATTTGTTGCTCAAAATTTATTATCGGTTGCTTTTTACAAAAACCTTTACGGCGTCCGGCGGTTGCGCGTGTCGCCGGCTGCCGGCGGTTTGTCGTTCGGTTTGGCGGCGGGCGTTTTCGCCGGATTCGGCGATTTATTCGTCGCCGGAGTCGAATTGTTTTTATTATCCGCGCCGTTCGAATTGCTCTTTGAATTGCCGTTTGCCGAATTACCGTTCGAGTTTCCGGTGTTGGCGTTTTTATTCGCTTTATTGGAAATCACGTCGCGCGTTTTTTCCGGTTTTTTGACATTCGCGTTTTTATTCGTCGTTTTCGGCTTGTTCGCGCTGTTGTCCAAACTCTCGACATCGTCTTTGTCGTCTTTTTTGAGCGTCGCGGGCGCTTCGGTTCCTTCCGGGTCCTGCTGCGCGACGACGACTAAAATCTGGTGTCCGGTTTTGACGGTGTCGCCCGCTTTCGGCGCTTGCTCGATGACGGTGTTCGGTTTTTCCTCGCTGTATCGATACGAGCGCCGCTTAATTTTTAAGCCGAGCGCGGCAAGTTCTTTTTCGCTTTCGCTGAAATCTTTGCCGACGATTTCGGGAACCTGTATCTCTTCGCCGCGCAGCGACATCCAGACGACGCCGACCATTCCGATAATGAAGGCGGCGGCTAGCAGCGCCACCATCAATAATTTTCCCAACGCCGACGCGCCTGTTTTCACGAATCCCATTTTGTTTTCTTAAACCTCTCGAACAAAGAAAATCAATCAACGAAGTCTATCATTTTTTGAAAAAGCGGGCGAGTTATAAAAGCCTTCCGGTTATTTCTTTCCGAGAGCGGCGATAAAAAATCCGTCCGTTTCATCTCGCTGCGGAAACGTGCGGGCAAAGCCTTCAGCCGTCAGAAATTTATCTTTTAAATTCAATTCGGTTTTTTCAAACTCGGAATTTCCTGCCAGAAAGTTTTCGATAACCGCTTCGTTTTCAGCCATTTCGAGCGAACAGGTGGAATAAATGACGCGCCCGCCTCTTTTCAAAGTCTTTGATGCGTTTTTTAAGATGGCAAGTTGTTTTTTCTGCAGCTCCGTGAAATCTTTTTCCGTCAGAAAAT
>DASVRL010000164.1:0-5266 GCA_036388635.1 Pyrinomonadaceae bacterium | reverse complement strand
AGACCGGCGACACGGGCGCTTATACGGTTCGCGTCAGCAATTCGGGCGGAAACGTGACGAGCAATCCGGTAAGTCTGACCGTCACGGGCGGTCCGGTCGACCCGCCGCCGATGATTACGGCGCAGCCGCAGGACACGATTGTAACGGTCGGGCAACCGGCGACGCTTTCGGTGACGGCGACGGGAAACGATTTATTTTACCAGTGGTTTAAAAACGGAAATATCATCGACGGCGCGACGAATTCGACGCTTAGTTTCGCTTCGGCGCAAACGAGCGACACGGCAAATTACACGGTGACGGTGACGAATTCGTTCGGCAGCGCGACGAGCAATCCGGCGCGCTTAACGGTCGTTTCGGCGATGAGCGTGACGAGTTTTGAGCCGGCGAACAACAGTTCGAACATCTGCACCGACGCGCCCTTGCGCCTGACGTTTAATCAAGCGCCGAAGCTCGGCACAACCGGAAAACTGCGCGTTTATCGCGGCGACGGAACGCTAATCGACACGATTGATATGTCGCTCGCCGCCCAGACGAAAAACATCGGCGGCGCTTCGGCGGCTTTCCGGTATTTTCCGATCATCATTACGGGAAACACGGCTTCCGTTTATCTGCATCAACAGCTCGCCTACAACCAGACTTATTACGTGACGATTGAGCCGGGCGTTTTAACGGACGCGCTGGATGCGCCGTTTATCGGATTTTCCGACGCTAACGCGTGGCGATTTACGACTAAGCTAGCCGCGCCCGCTGCGGGAACGAATCTTTTGTCGGTGGCGGCTGACGGCAGCGGAAATTTCTGCACGGTGCAGGGCGCGGTCGATTTCGTTCCGGCGAACAACGCGCAGAGAGTCGTCATCAGCGTCAAAAACGGAACTTATACGGAAATCGTCTACATCAACTCGAACAAGCCGAATATCACCGTCAGAGGCGAAAGCCAGGCGGGAACCGTCGTGCAATACGCCAACAACAACAATTTAAATGGCGCGATTTCCGGCAATTTCCGCACGTCTTTCGGCGTCGATGCGGCGGATTTTACGCTCGAAAACATCACCTTGTACAACACGACGCCGCAGGGCGGCTCGCAAGCCGAAGCCCTGCGCACGAACGGCATTCGGGCGACGATAAATCAAGTCACTCTGAAAAGTTTTCAGGACACGCTCCTGACGCAGAAATCGGCGTTCGTCAACAACAGCTACATCGAAGGCGACGTCGATTTTATGTGGGGCAACGGCGCGACGTATTTCAAAAACACGGAAATCAAATCTTTGCGCAACGGCGGTTATTACACGCAGATTCGCAATAATCAGAATACGCCCGGCAACGTTTACGTGGGCTGCCGCCTGACGCGCGGCGCCGGCGTGACAAGCGGAAATTATCTTTCGCGCATCGACCCGGACGATTTTCCGTACAGTCAGGTCGTTTTTATCGATACGCAGATGGACACACACATCGCGCCCGTCGGCTGGCTTTTCAACGGCGCGAGCCTGCCGGAAACTCCGGCGAATTATCCGAACATCAAATTCTGGGAATACAACAGCACGGATTTGAGCGGAAACCCGGTTGACGTGAGCCAGCGTCACCCGATTTCGCGACAGTTGACGACGACGGAAGCCGATTTCTGGCGCGTTCCGGCAAACGTTCTCGGCGGCTGGACGCCGCAGGAAAAACTGACGGCAGCCGTCACGCTTTCAAATTTAAATCACGTTTACGACGGCTCGGCGAAAACTCCGACCGTCGTGACCGACCCGAACGGTTTGGCGGTCGATATAACTTATAACGGCAGCTCGACCGCGCCGGTTAACGCCGGAACTTACACGGTCGCGGCGACAATCAACGACGCGAATTATCAAGGCTCGGCGACGGCGACTCTGACGATTGCGAAAGCGGCGGCGGCTGTTTCCCTCGGCAATCTGATTCAGAATTACGACGGCGCGCCGAAAGCGGCGAGCGTGACGACAAACCCGGCGGGTTTGAGCGTCAGCGTGACTTACAACGGCTCAAGCGCGCCGCCGAGCGCCATCGGAAATTACAATCTGGTGGCGACCGTGACTGACCCGAATTACACGGGCAGCGCGAGCGGGATTTTTACGATAAAATCGACCGTTAAAGCGTTTCCGACTGCTGAAGGCGCGGGCGCGTATTCAATCGGCGGGCGCGGCGGCGATATTTATCGCGTGACGAATCTGAACGATTCGGGCGCGGGAAGCTTGCGCAACGGGATCCAGACGGCGACCGGACCGCGGACGATTGTTTTCGACGTTTCGGGCACGATTTATCTGAACTCGCGGCTCACGATTAACAAATCGTTTCTGACCATCGCCGGACAGACGGCGCCGGGCGACGGCATCACGATTGCGGGCTGGACGACGACGGTCGATAGCGCGCAGCACGTTATTATTCGCTACCTGCGTTTCCGTTCGGGCGATATTCGCTGCTCGTCGGGAATGGAAGGCGATTCCTTGTGGGTCGATAAGTCGCGCGACGTGATAATCGACCACGTTTCCGCTTCGTGGAGCATCGACGAAAGTTTGTCCGTCACCGAATCCGACCGCGTCTCGGTGCAATGGTCGTTTATCACCGAAAGCCTGAACGTCTCGTGTCATCCGGAAGGCAGACATGGCTACGGCTCGCTGGTTCGATACGGCAACGGCAGAGTCAGTTTTCATCACAATCTCTACGCGCATCATTTCAGCCGCAACCCGCGCGTCGGCGACAACATCACATTCGATTTCGTGAACAACGTGGTTTACGATTGGGGCAACGACGCCAGCTACAGCGGCGCGGCGAGCGAAGGCATCACGAAAATAAATTATATTGGAAATTATCTGGTCGCCGGACCGAATACGCCCGCTAACCGGCGCACCAGAGCTTTTAACGGCGGCAGCGTCAACACGTGGATTTATCAATCCGGCAATTTGCAGGACGGCAACGTGAACGGCGTCCGCGACGGCACGAATACCGGCTGGGCGATGTTCGTCGGCAGCTACACGCAGCAGAATGCGCCTCTGGATTTAAGCGGAAACGCGCCGGAAAGTTCGCTGGTTGACATTATCGCCGAAGACGCCGAAACGGCTTACAACCGCGTACTGCAATTGGCGGGAAGCTCGGTCAGGCGCGATTCGGTCGACGTTCGCGTCGTTTCCGACGTGCAGAACGAAACCGGCGCGTTAATCAATTCGCAAACCGAAGTCGGCGGTTATCCGGTTTTGAATTCCGCGCCCGCGCCGATTGACACGGACGGCGACGGCATCCCGGACGATTGGGAAACGATGAACGGCTTGAACCCGAACAATCCGAACGACGCCGCGCTGGTTAACGCCAGCGGCTATACGAATCTGGAAACTTATCTGAACGGCGGCTCGCTGATTCCGACGGCGGCATCGGTGACGGTTGCCGGGCAGGTTCTGGATGCGGGCGGGCGCGGCATCAGTAAAGCGCAGGTCGTCGTGATTGATTCGACCGGAAGCCCGATTGCAAGGGCTGTCACCAACGCTTTCGGTCATTTCGTTTTCGAAGGAATCACAGCGGGCGAAACTTATATTATTTCGGTCAGCAGCAAGCGTCATACGTTTACCAATCCCGTGCAGGCGGTCAATGTCAACGAGGACGTCAGCGGCATCTTATTTACAGCCGATAATTGATTTTGAGGGAAAAATACAAATGCAAAATCGTCGTGAATTTTTACAGATTCTTTTAACGGGCGCCGGCGCCGCCGGGTTAGTTCTGCCGCAGATTTCTTTCGGGCAGGCGACAAAAACTTCCGCCGCCGACGTCTGGGCGACCGAATATCCGAAAATTTTAGCCCGCATCAAGCCGCCGAAGTTTCGGAAAAAAGATTATCTTATAACAAAATACGGCGCGGCGGCGGACGGCAAAACGCTTTCGACCGAAGCTTTCCGAAAAGCGATCGACGAATGCAGCCGGAAAGGCGGCGGGCGCGTCGTCGTTCCGGCGGGCGTGTTTTTGACCGGCGCGATTCATCTGAAATCAAACGTCAATCTGCACGTTTCGAAAGATGCCGTCATCAAATTTTCGACCGACGCGAAAGATTATTTGCCCATCGTTCACACGCGCTGGGAAGGAATGGAGCTGATGCACTATTCGCCGCTCATCTACGCTTACGAGCAGACGAATATCGGCATCACGGGCGAAGGAACGCTCGACGGGCAGGGCAAAGCGATGTTCTGGAAATGGCACGGCAACCCGCGCTACGGCGGCGACCCGAAGGTCATCAGCCAGAGACCCGACCGCGACCGGCTTTACAAAATGATGCAGGACGGCACGCCCGTCGAGCAGAGAATTTTCGGCGCGGGCACTTATCTGCGCCCGCAGTTCATACAGCCTTACAAATGCAAAAACGTTTTGATTGAAGGCGTGAAAATCATCGATTCGCCGATGTGGGAAGTTCATCCGGTTTTGTGCGAAAACGTGACGATTCGCCGGCTGCATATTTCGTCGCACGGTCCGAACAACGACGGCTGCGACCCGGAATCGTGCAAAGACGTTTTGATTGAAGACTGCTTTTTCGACACCGGCGACGACTGCATCGCCATTAAAGCGGGCAGAAACGAAGACGGTCGCCGAATAAATGTGCCGACCGAAAACGTCGTCGTGCGCGGCTGTACGATGCGCGACGGGCACGGCGGAATTACTGTCGGCAGCGAGATTTCCGGCGGAGTCCGCAATCTTTTCGCGGAGAACAACACGCTCGACTCGCCCGATTTGTGGACGGCTCTGCGCGTCAAAAACAACGCTTCGCGCGGCGGAAAACTGGAGAATTTTTATTTCCGCAACATCACGGTCGGGCAGGTTTCACGCGCCGTCGTCGAGATTGATTTCAATTACGAAGAAGGCGCGAAAGGCAAATTCGTTCCGGTCGTCCGCAATTACGTCGTCGAAAATCTGACGTGCGGAAAAGGCAATCGCGCGGTCGATTTGCAAGGGCTTGATAACGCGCCGATTTACGACATCGTGATGAAAAACTGCACGTTTGAAGCGATTGAAAAATCGAGCGTCGTCAAAAACGTGCGCGGCGTGAGGCTCGAAAACGTGAAAATTAACGGAAAAGTCGTCGACAGTCTGGAAAATGCGGCGATGAAAAAGACCGCCTGAGAAATTTGTATGACCGAACAAAATTCAATCAATCGTCGTGATTTCGTCAAATCGGCAAGTGTTGCCGCCGCGTCGGTTTTACTGGCAAATGCTCTCCCGATTTCTGCGCAAACGAATCAAAAACGCCGTTATGCGATCGTCGGCACCGGACACC
>DASVRL010000163.1:0-18623 GCA_036388635.1 Pyrinomonadaceae bacterium | reverse complement strand
ATACGGCATCGACATCCGGCACGTCGGCGAGCGCTACGCGAAAATTCTGGCGAATCACTACCGGAACATCGACAAACTCGCCCACGCTTCAATCGAAGAACTCGACGCCATTCACGAAATCGGCTTGACGGTCGCCGTCAGCGTTTTTAATTTTTTCCGCAATCCGGACAATCAAAAAGTGATTGAAAGATTAAAGCTCGCCGGCGTCAAAACCGAAATCGACGGCGATTCGAGCGCCGGCTTTGACGAAAACTTTGCCGGAAAAACTTTTGTTTTGACCGGCAAGCTCGAACAATTGACGCGCGACGAAGCGGCGAAACTGATCGAAGAACGCGGCGGTCGCGTCGCGTCTTCCGTCAGCAAAAAGACCGATTACGTCGTCGCGGGCGAAGACGCCGGTTCAAAGCTGACGAAAGCCGAATCTCTGGGCGTCAAAGTTTTAAACGAAGATGACTTTAAAGTGTTGGTCGGGCACGATTAAGCCGCAAACCACAAAGCGCCGATTTATAAGCCCGCCCGCGCGTTCCGGAAAACGTTTTGCGAAAAATAAGGAAACGATAAATTTATGATTGAGATTGTCATTCCGTATCGCAATCGAAGCATCGGCTCGATGAGCGTGCGCCGCGTTTTGCCGTTTCCGAAACGCCGCGCCGTCGGACCGTTCGTTTTTGTCGATGATTTCGGTCCGGTGGAAATCGTCGACGGAAAATCGCTCGACGTTTTGCCGCACCCGCACATCGGTCTGGCGACCGTCACGTTTTTATTCGGCGGAAAAATGACCCACCGCGACAGTCTCGGCACGGTGCAGGTGATTGAGCCGGGCGAGGTCAACTGGATGATGGCGGGCAGCGGCATCGTTCATTCGGAAAGAGTTTCGGACTTGCCGCAAAGCGCGGGCGAAAAGCTTCTGGGCGTCCAAACGTGGGTCGCTCTGCCGGAAGAGCACGAAGAAACCGCGCCGTCTTTCGCGCATCACACGGCGGAAGAATTGCCCGTCGTCGAAGCCGAAGGCGTTCACGCCAAAATAATTTTGGGCGAGCTTTTCGGCGCGAAATCGCCCGTCGAAACTTTATCGAATCCGGTTTACGCCGAATGCCGGCTGCAAAATAAAGCCGCGCTTTCGATTCCCGCCGGGATTGAAGAACGCAGCGTTTACATTTTGGCGGGCGCGCTTTTGATTGACGGTCAAAGATTCGAAACGGGCACGATGATTGCTTTTCAAGCCGGAAAAGAAGCGCTTATCAAAGCCGACGCCGAAGCGCGTTTGATGATAATCGGCGGCGCGCGGCTCGAAAAACCGCGTCATATGTGGTGGAATTTCGTTTCGTCCTCGCCCGACAGAATCGAAGCGGCGAAAGAAGATTGGCGCGAAAGGCGTTTTGCGATGATTCCGGGCGAAACCGAATTTATCCGGCTGCCCGAAAACAATTATCCGAAACCGATTCCGCAGCCGCTCTGAAACGAAGCTGATTTTAGCGTTCGGAAAAATAAAATTACCTGGCTTCCAGATAAACTTTGCCGTTTTTCATTACGAAACGAACTTTTTCAATCGAGCCGAAATCGTCCGCCGGATTTCCTTCGACGGCGATAATGTCGGCAAACGCTCCGTTTTTTATCACGCCGAGACGCGGGTTGTTGAAAAGACGCGCCGCATTGATGGTCGCGCTTTGCAGAATCTGGACGGGCTTCATTCCCGATTCCAGATACGCAAACAAAACCCTTTTGGCGGCGTCGCCCTGCGGTCGCTGCATATCGATGTACATATCCGAACCGGCGACGATGGTCACTCCGGCGGCGACGGCGCGCATCAGGCGTTCGCGCTGCGGTTTTAACTGCGAGGCAATCTGCTCGTCGGTTAAAGTCTGCGGTCTGCCGGATGATTTCATAAAATATTTGAACGATTCGACGTCGGAATCGGTCGGGACGAGCGCGACCTTTTTTTCCGCCATCAGCTTCAGGGTTTCGTCGCTGATTTGATAACCGTGCTCGATTGAATCGACGCCGGCTTCGACCGCGCGGCGGACGGCAACGTCGCTGGTGGCGTGTGCGGCGACTTTAACGCGCAGCAAATGCGCTTCTTCGACAATCGCTTTCATCTCGTCCATCGAGAGAAACGTCGGGTTCGGCGTGTTGTTGGCGTAAATTTTTATCACGTTGGCGCCGTAAGTCACATTTTCCCGAACGGCGTTGCGGGCGTCGTCAACTCCGCGAATGATTCGGTATTCCTCTTCGGCGATGCTGCGATAACCGAACTGCAAGCCGGGAAACTGCCCGCCTTCGCTGGATAAACCGGGACCGGAAACGTACATTCGCGGTCCGTCCGCGCTGCCGTCCAAAACCGCGACGCGAAGCGCAGCGTCGACGAAGCGACCCGAATTTCCTAAATCGCGTATGGTCGTAAAACCGGACAGCAAAAAAGTTTTTCCGCGCGCCGCGCCGTGAAGCGCGCGAAGCGGCGCGCCTTCCATCGTGACGGCTTTGATTCCTTCGGTCGATAAATTGCCCTTCGGATTTTCCAGGTAAAGCAGGTGCGTGTGCGCGTCAATCAAGCCGGGCAGAACGGTATATTTGCGCAGATCAATGACCGAAGCGCCTTTCGGCACGGGCAGATTTTCGCCGATGCTTTCAATCAGATTGCCTTTGACGATAATGTCGCGCGCGGGCAGAAACGCGCCGTTTTCCGAATCGAACACGCGTCCGGCGCGAATCAGCGTGACGGCTTGATTCGGCTGCTGCTGCTGCTGCTGCTGCGCGAAAGAATCGAAAACCAATATAAAAATTATCTGTGCCGTAAAAATGTATCGAAGGATTTTTTTCATATCATTAATTTAGGAAATTGCCTTTTCCGGAGTTTTTGCGGAACACGAATCTATACGCGCCGGCTCGTGTTTGGAATCATAGCTCAAATATTACTGTTTTTAATGATTTTAAAGAATAAATTAGACTGTTCAGCCCGAAATTGCAAAACTTATTTCTTCCGTCCGAGCTTTCGCGCGAAAGCGTCGTAGGCGCGATTCATTTCTTCGATGTTCAGGAGTTTTGCCGTGATGAGAAAAGCGATTCCGCCCAGAGCAATCGGAACAAAAACTTCAATCAGGCGCGCGATCAAGCCAACTGTGCCGAGCAGCCGCGCCAAGCCGTAGTAACCGGCGTAGGCGACAGCCGAAAGAACGGCTGAGGCGACGGCGATTTTTATCAGCGCCGTCAGAACTTCTTTGCCGTTGAGGCGTTTGATTCGCCTGCGCATCATAAAGGTCAGAAGCGAAAAGTTGGTCAGCGCGATTAACGAAGTCGCGACCGTCAAGCCGACGTGCGCCAAGCCTTTCGGCGTTTCGGGCGTGACGTAAAACTGCGAGAAATACTGCATTAAAAAATATCCGGCGAAAGGATAAATGACGACCGAGACGAGGCTGACGGTCATCGGCGTTTTCACGTCGTCCAGCGCGTAGAACGACGGCGAGAGAACTTTTATCGCGGCGTAGCCGGTCAAGCCGATTGAATAACCGGCAAGCGCAAAAGCCGTCATCTGGGTCGAAGCGGCGGTAAACAATCCGCGCTCGTAAATCAGACGAATAATCGGCTCGCCCAAAACAATCAAGCCGCACGCCGAAGGCAGCGTTAAAAAGAAAACCAAACGAATGGCGTCGGAAAGCGTCGTGCGGAATTTGCCGAAATTTTCTTCCGCCGCGAGACGCGAAAGCGTCGGAATCGCCGCCGTGCCGATGGCGACGCCGAAAACGCCGATGGGAAACTGCATCAGGCGAAAAGCGTACGGCAGCCACGAGTTTCCGCCTTCGATTCCCGACAGCAGAAAAACGTCGATAAAAACCTTGATTTGAACGGACGAAACGCCCAAAATCGCCGGAGCCATCAGGCGCGCGACCTGCAAAACGCCGGGGTCGGTAAAGCTTATAACCGGGTAAAAGCGAAAGCCGATTTTCAGCATCAGCGGAACCTGAATTAAAAACTGCGCCGCGCCGCCGATGAGAACGCCGATTGCCATGCCGGTAATCGCCCATTGCGCGTAAAGCTCAGGCACGGCGTTGACATCTTTTGTGTTTCCAGCCATTTGCCCGCCGCTCAGCCAGTAAGCGAAACCGAGCCCGAAGATGATCGAGAAAATATTGAACGCCGTCGAAGCCGACGCCGGAATGCCGAAATGTCCTTTCGTGTTCAGAACGCCCATCGCCACCGCCGCCAGTGCGACCAGCAGGATAAACGGAAACATTATCTGCGTCAAGACGGTGGCGAGCGCGGCTTTTTCGGGCGAAAATCCTTTGGCGAGAAGCTGAATCAGGTAGGGCGAGACGAAAATCCCAATTATCGTCACGACGCTCAAAACGACCGCCAGCGCGTTCATCACCATGCTCGCCAGCTTCCAGGCTTCTTCTTCGGTTTTTTTGACCTGATAATCGGTGAAAGTCTTGACGAAAGCGGCTGACAGAGCGCCTTCGGCGAAAAGGTCGCGCAAGGTGTTCGAGATTTTAAAAGCGGCTTGAAAAGCGTCCGCCAGAAAGCCCGCGCCGAAAACCGCCGCGAAAATCATCTCGCGCACCAAGCCCAGAACGCGCGAACCCATCACGGCAATCGAAACGATTCCGGCTGATTTGGCAACGCTGGTTTGTTTGGTAACGGGCTTTTCGGCTTCGACCGCGTCGCTCGGCGCGGGTTCGGTCAGTTGTTCGGGAGTTTCTGCCGATTCATCTTTCGTCTTCTCGATTTCGCTCATTGATTCGTGAAAAATTTCATTATCTTATTTTTTCGACAAAAAACAAAAGGAAGCGTTTTCGACTCGCTTCCTTTGAAAAAGTTGATTGTGAAAAAATCTTAATTGACCGCGTTGCCGGAGGTCGCGTAAGTGACGCGCGTTCTCGCCATTCGCAGAGCCAGCGCCGACGAAGTGTAGCCCAGAGGCATCGCGCCGCCGAATTCGTTTTGAATCATCGTGACGTATGAATCCTGAAAAGGACGAAAACGTCCGGGCGTGCCGCGCTGGTTGAAAATCACGAACAGCATTTTGCCGCCGTTTCTGGTCTGCATCTCGCCGCAGAGCGCGCTGACGCCGCCGTCCGTATTGCCTAAAGTTCCGGTTTTGCCGACGACGCTGCCGAGCGAAAATCCGTTTTTGAAACGATTCTGCAAAGTTCCGGGGTCGACGCCGGCAATCGGCATAATGTCGGCAAACGTCATTTTATAGCGCGCCAATTCGACTCTTAAGGCTTTCAGAAGCTTCATCATCGCTTTCGGCGTGACGCGGTTGATGCCCAGCCCGCTCGAAGTCGCCAGCGAAAATTCCTGCGGCGCGACGTTAGCGTTTAATTGCACGACGCGCGCGACGGCGTAAGAGCCGCCGAGCATATCGCCGAGGCGTTCGGCTAAAAAGTTGTTCGAATAGCAGTTGGTAACTTTGACGATTTCGCGCAGCGGCGCGGATTCGTGCGAAAACAGAAGCTTTGCCGTGTTCGGAATGATGTCAACGTAGAGCGTGCCGCCGACGCTGACGGTCGGAACGTAGGCGGTTTGATTGCCTTTACCGGACGAAACCAGAAAATCGAGCCACGCGCGCGTCGCTGCGGCGCCGCGTTTGCCCGCATCGAGCGAAGCCAGCAGGGATTGACCCGAACGCTGCGTCGATTCGGTAAAGCCCATAATAAATTTATCGGTGACCACCAGATCGCCCGTCACGCTGCGCACGCCGAGCCGGTTCAGCGCGTCGGCAATCGCTACGCCGTGTTCGTGATTAAACATCGGGTCGCGTCCCGAAATATACAGATTGCCGTTCAGCGTCGCGGTCGTTTTGTCAATCACGCCGTCGTAATAAACATTGGTCGGGAAACGATAATCCGGTCCGAAGGTTTTCAAAACCGCGTAAGAAGTGGCGACCTTGACGTTTGATGCCGGATTAAACGTGTAATCCGAGTAGCTTTCCTTAACGATTTTGCCTTTCTCGTCTTCGACCAGAATGCCCGTATAGCCCGGAATGTTGATGTCGGTGTCCAGCGGATTCGAAATGTCCGGGTTCGCCGTCACAGGCGTCGAGCCGCCGGTTTTTTTCACCAGCGGCGTCGAAGACGGCTGCACGATAATCGGTTGCAGATAAGGCTGCGTCGTGGTTTGCGCCGAAGCGGTCAATGCCGTCGAGCCGACGAGCGCAATCATAGCGATAAACAACCAAAAGGCTTTAGTCTTTAAGGAACCGAACATCTATATTTTACTCCGTGTGTTTTTTGTGTCGTGGCAGGCTTTCCCTTACGCGAAAAGGAAGGCTGGTTTGGATTATACCACAGCACCTATATTCCTTATCAAGCAAAAAAATCCGAAACCTTTCCCGGCTTTTTTGCAGAACGCTCGATTTGATGTCAATTTGCCCGATTCGGATGCAAAACTTTTCAAAATCGCTTATGATAGCGATTCGGTTTACTTATATCTTAAAAACGACGAAAAGAAAAGATTTTTCGGAGAAATTTCGCGCCCCAACAGAATTTTGCAAAAAACATTGACAATCTCTCGCGCCGGTTCATAAACTACGAAAAGATTTTTGTGAAAAAAGAAAAAGAACCCGTCACCATTGAAAAAATCAAACAGACTCACGCCGCCCGTCGCGAAGAAATCCGCCAGCGTCTGGCTGAGTTTGAAGCCGTCTGGCAAGCCGGCACGGACGAGCGCCTGTGGGAAGAGATGGTTTTCTGTTTTTTTACCGGCGGCTGTTCGGCGCGAATGGGACTTCGCTCAGTCGAAGCGGTGCGCCCGTTTTTGCAAAGCGGCAGCTACGAGGAGCTTTCCGGCGCGCTTTCCGGCGTTCATCGTTACCCGTTTGCGCGCGCGGGCTACATCGTCGCCTCGCGCGATTTTCTGCGCGAGCATTGCGATTTAAAGCTGCGTCATAAGCTGGCAAGCTTTACGGATGATTTCGAGCGCCGCGACTGGCTGGTCAGGGAAAAACGCATCAAGGGCTTGGGCTACAAGGAAGCGAGCCACTTTTTGCGCAACATCGGGCTGAAAGGCTACGCCATTCTGGACAAGCACATCTTGCGCAGCCTGGCGGAGCTGAAAATTATCGACGACCCGAAGCCACCAAATACGCGTTCGAAGTATCTAACGGTTGAACAACGGTTAAAAACGTTTGCCTGCCGGTTGGAAATCGATTTCGACGAGATGGATTTGGTTTTGTGGTCGCTGAAAACGGGCGAAATCCTCAAGTAAAATTTAATTCGGGGAATAAGGAGTTTTCGTGATGAGATTTGAAGTTCTGCGAAAGTTGAATTTTCCGCTGCCGTCCTGCCGGACAAAAATCGTTTGCGCCGGAGTGTTTTTAATGTTTTTCTGCGCGCCGGTTTGGGCAGCGGGCGACGTTCACCAGACGGCGGAGCCGGAAAATTCCCGGCAAGCCGTCCGGCAGGCGGAAAAGCTCACGCGCAAGGGGAATTTAATCGAAGCCGAAAAAATCCTGCGCCGCATCGTCGTGCAAAATCCGAAAGACTCCAAAGCCAAAATCAAGCTCGCCTACGTTTTGATGAAGCGCAAACGCCTGCTCGAAGCTTACGATTATTCGCTCGAAGTGGCGAAAGACGAGCCGCAGAACGCCTACGCGTTCGCCGTTCTGGGCGCGACTTTGCTCAACGCCGGAAATTTCAAGCAAGCCTCCGTTTGTTTTGTCAACGCGCTGAAGCTGGACAAAGGCGAGGCGCTCGCCTGGGCTGGACTCGGACTGCTCCATTATTACGAAAACCGCATCGAGAGCGGTCTGGAGTATTTAAAAGCCGCCGTCTATCGCGACCCGCAGGAACCGGATTACATTTTCGCCGTCGCCCAGGTTTCCGCCCGCGCCGAAAAATACAAGGAATCCGCCGACGCCTACGATCGTTTTCTGCAGATTGCGCCGGACACCGACGAGGAACGCCGCAATCGCATTAAAGGCTTGATTACTTTTCTGCGTTTTCTCGGCAGCAAACAGGTTTTGTATGTCGCCGCCGGGGAAGAAAAAACGACCATTCCGGTCAAATTGTTTCGCGACCGCCCGGTCATCGAGGTGAAAATCGGAAAACACAAAGAGCCGCTCCGGTTTGTGCTGGATACGGGTTCGGGAATTTCCGTTATCAGCGAAGACGTTTCGCGCCGTCTGGACATCAAACCGATTACTAAAGGCGGCTTGGCGCGCGCCATCGGCGGCGACGGGAAATTTCAAATCGTTTACGGCTTTCTGCGCCAAATCAACATCGGCGAGGTGAAAATCCAGAACGTGCCGGTCTATATCAGAAAATTTCACGAAAACGACGAAAGAATCGACGGCTACATCGGGCTCGGTCTTATCTCGAAATTTTTGACGACGCTCGATTACGGCGCGCTGACCTTTTCGCTCGTCCGGCGCAGCGCGATCGAAACGACGGAAAACAACAATCTGCCGTCGCTTTCGCTCAGGCTGACGTCGAGCGGTTATCTGAGCGGCGAAGTGCAGCTCGAAGGCATCGAAGCGCCGCTGAATTTTATCGTCGATACGGGCGCGAGCGTGTCGGTCATCTCCGACGAGCTGGCGGCTTTGACCGAGGTTAATAAATATATTTCGGACGAGAAGATGCGCGTCGTCGGCGCGGCGGGCGTCACCGAAGGCGTTTCTTCGTTTCTGCTGCCGCGCGTCACGTTCGGCAATCACAGCCGCGAAAAAATCAAAGCCATCGCGCTGGATTTGGACATTATCAACGAGACTTCCGGCTTCGAGCAGGCGGGAATCTTAGGCGGAAATTTTCTGAAGAATTATCGCCTGACGTTCGATTTTAAAAATTCGCGCGTGACTTTCGAGCCGGTCACGCCCGGCGTCGGCAATACTTTGAAACCCGAATGAAGCAGAGTTTGTATCTGGAAACATCGGTCGTCGGCGCCTATCTCGACAACGGCGAGCCGTTTCGAAGGGATTTGACTATTCGCTGGTGGGAGCACGAACTCGGCGAGTATCAGCCGTACGTCTCGCCGCTCGTCCGCCGCGAGCTCGAACGCGTTCCCGAACCGCACCGCACCGGTTATTTAAAGCTCATCGAACCGCTCAAACATCTGGAACTGACCGACGAAGCGGCGATTCTGGCTGAAGGCTACGTCTCGCGCGGCATCTTTCATCGCAAATATCTGGCGGACGCAATGCACGTCGCGCTGGCTTCGTTTCATAAAATAGATTATCTGGTGACGTGGAATTTCGGGCATCTGGCAAACGTCCGCAAACAAGCGCGCATTCGTGTTTTTAACGTCTCGGCGGGATTTTTCGTGCCGATGATCGTCACGCCCGAATTTTTAATTCACAGTATCTAAAACGCTTCGGGCAAGCCCGAAATGCGGAAAACCGCAAAAAATCCTTTCCGAATGACCGCGCCTGCATTAATATCAATCATCTTAACTTTATTAGTCATCTTAATTATCGCTCGAATCGGAGACAACACGAATGCACAGCTTGCTAAATGCCGCCGGAAAATTATTTATCGCTTTATTTTTACTGCTTATTTTCAACTCACACGCTCTGGCTCAAAATAAGCTCGATTTGGAAATCAAAGTCCAAACCGCGACCGAAACCGCCAGAGGCGGCGAGAAATTTTCCTACATCGTTACGGTCACTAATAAAGGCTCGGCGCGGGCGACCGATGTCATCTTTATTCAGGACGAGCCGAAATTGACAACCTTTGAATCTTATGTCGCGGGCAAGGGAACGTGCGAAACTGATAAACGGCTCAACAATCGATTGCAGACACTTTTGCGCTGCCGTTTAGGTAATCTGGAAGCCGGAGAATCCGTCAATACTAACGTCGTTTTGAAATTTCATGATTTCGGCGATGCTTCAGAAAAAACTGCCGGGTATATAATCGATTATCAAGCGTCTGATTCAAAAAAAGCCATCATCGGATTTGTAGATGCTTATCCGGAAGAGCCGGACGAAAACGACGAAAACAACCATGCTCAAATTACCGCCGAGCTGCTGCCGAGCCGAAACATTCCGCCGCGCGTCAAAATAATTTCGCCGAAAATGGAAGAAGTAATCACGTGTCCGGCGAATAAGCCCTGCCGCGTGGTTTTTACGATTAAAGCCTTCGATCCGGACGGAACGATAGAAAAAGTTTTTGTGATGGCGCCGAATTCTTCCGTTTCGATTGACTCGGAAAACAAATACGTTATCGACGGCAAAAAATATTCAATCGAAGAAGTCCAAAACAATCTGGAAGCCTTCAGAAAGTATTTCGGCGGCGAAGCTAAAAAAATCGGAAAAGACACCTATACTTTTACCTGGGAAAATCCTCGGCACGGATTTGATTTGATTGGCGTCGAGGCGGTCGATAACGGAAAGAGAGTCGGATTCGAATCGGTCAGACTGACGGTGAAAGGCGATAATACGATTGAATTTACCAAGCCTTTAAAAGATTCGATTATCAAGCCGAACACGGATTTGGTGATTGAAACTTCATCAAAATTGAACGGCAGAGGCGGAAAGCCGGTCGAGTTTCAATTAATCGGCAGCGATTTATGCTGCCAGAAACATTTGATGAAACAAATTTCTCAAAACGGAAATTTGTACGTGCATCAATATCTCTGGAAAAATATCCCGAAAGGCTCTTACGGCGTTCAAGTGCTTCTGTTTGGCGAGGGCGGCGCGTATGAATATTCCGAAATGCTGGGATTTAAAGTAACCGAAAAGCCGACCGTGAAAATAACTTCTCTGCAACAAATGCAGGTTTTCAAAGTGGGCGAGGACGTTCCGATTGAAATCGAGGCGCAGGATGCGGACGGAAAAATCGAAGAAGTCTCGATTTCCGTTGACGGAAAATACAAGCGAGATTTTTCCTGGCGTCCCGACGGCTATAATAAAAGCGGATATATTTCCTCTCTGCCAAAGGGAATTTACAAAATCAGCGCGCAAGTCAAAGACGATACCGAAGTCGTGGCGGAATCCGAGCCGATCACGATTATCGTCAAATAACCGGCATTGCAGTCGCGCTGCGCTGCCGCATTTTCCGAACCTGTTGACCATTGCCGCTTAAAGATTTACTATTCATTTTGAATGTATCGAAGACCGAAATTTTTAGAAGTGCTCCACGAAATCCGCGAAGAAATGTCGCGCGAGGCTGATTACGATATGGATTTGTTTGCCGAAATGGTCAGAAATGAAGAAGGCAAAAGGCAAAAGGAAAAAGGCAAAAATATAGAAAGCGAAGAACAAAGCTTCAAAGACCGGAAACCGAAGTCCGAAGACCAAAAATTGATTTATGGAAATCGCTTTTGATGCCATCGGTTTGGAAATTCCAAACGAGAAGGCTTTCAATAATCTAGCGGAAAACGCCGGCAAGCGCGGCGAAGCGTCGCGCCTGACGCGCAAAACGGGCGTGCTGCACGGGCGCTGCTGGAAGCTCGGTCTCGGTCTGGAAGTGTGGACGGTTTTATACGAATCCCAGACGGGCGAAGTTTTTTATGCCGATTGCCGTCCGGGTTTTCGCGCGCGCTACATCCAGCGTATCAGCCCGTGGATTGCGACCGAATTTGACGAGGAAGGCGAAGCGGTCGTCCACGGTTTTATCGAAGACACCGAACGGGAAGTTTTGTTTGCGCTGCAAAATCTGACGGAAGTTGGCACCAACAGCAGCTTTCAGCAAAATACTTTAATGGTCGGTTTGTGCGGTCTGGCGTATCGCGCCGAAGTTTTAAAAACGCCAGCCGCGCCGTTCTGGAGGTCTTACGACGAGCTTTCGCTGAACGTCGTCGAAAACGAAAACGATTGGAGTTTGTGCGGCGAGATTATTTCCTTTAACGCGCTGCGCAATCCGTTTTCGGGCAGCGACCTTTACTGGATTTATCTGAATCTGGGCGATTTCAATCTCGAAATTCTGGTTAACCGCCGCACCTTGTCGGGCGCGGAATTGTACGCCGGCGCGATGTTGCGGGCGGACATCTGGCTGCAGGGTCACGTTTTAAACGAAACGGCGCGGCGCTCGACTTATGAAGGTGTCGATGCTTCGATGCGCACGGTCGATTTCTGGAAACGCTTTAAAAAACAAAACTAAGATTTCACCACCGCCGGCACGCGTGATACAGAGGAAAAATAGGGAAAATAAAAAGCTGTTTTTATTTAAAAATCTCTGTGTCTGCGGTGTCGGCGGCGGTAAAAATTAACCGATGCGCCGTTATATTCTCTTTATCCTGATTATTCTTGCCGCCGCTTCCGCCTTGGGGCTTTATTTTTTCAATCGTTACTGGATTCACCGCTACGACGAAATTATCGAGAAGCAATCCGGCATTTATCGCCTGGATAAAGATTTGGTCTGGAGCGTCATTTACGAGGAAACGTATTTTCGCGCCTGGCAAATCGGCGCGGACGAAGAAGTCGGGTTGATGCAGGTGACGCCGACTGTGGCGCGCGAGTGGGCAAAAGAGACGGGCTTTCGCGAGTTTGAACGGCAGACGGCGGAAAATACGGTCGAATTTTTGCGCGACCCGGAGCGCAATATCCAAATCGGCTGCTGGTATCTGGAAAAAATGCGCGAAAAATATCGCGATTTCCCCGCCCACGAAGCGATGATGCTGGCGGCATATAATGCGGGCGCCAGCCGCGTCGAAGAATGGACGCGCAGCGCGGAAATCTCGCGCCTGCCGGAAAAGGAATTTATCGAGCGCATCAATATCGCCTCGACAAAATCCTACGTGACTTCGATTCTGGAAAGATACCGCGAAAAGAAAGCGAATTAGCGCGGAAAAAAATATGGGACGCTGATTTGATAGGATTATTTAAGATTCATTAGGATAAATTTAAATAAAATCTTAATCGATCTTAAATAATGTTAAAAATCAGCGTCCCGTTTCTTTTTATCGAGAAGCTATGAAAATTATCTCCGCCGATTATGTGCTGCCGATTTCCGGGATTCCGCTCGAAAACGGCGCGCTCGTCATCGAAAACGAAAAGATTGTCGCCGTCGGAACGCAGGCGGAAATCGTCGCGAAATTTCCCGAAGCCGCCGCCGCGGCGGAAGATTTCGGCGAAGCGGTGATAATGCCCGGTTTCGTCAACGCTCACTCGCACCTGGAAATCTCGGCGATGCGCAGCTTTCTGGACGACGTCGAGCACGATTTTTCCAAGTGGCTTTTGAAGCTTTCGACCGTTCGCGCCGAAAAACTGACCGAGCCGGATATCGAGATTTCCGCCGTCTGGGGCGCGCTCGAAGGCTTGCGCGCCGGCGTCACCTGTTTCGGCGACATCGGGCGCTACGGCAAAGCCGGTTTTGAAGCTTTAAAGAAAACCGGCTTGCGCGGCATCGCCTTTCAGGAAACCGATTTTTCGCCGAAAAACGAAACCGCCGCCGACGATTTCGCGCGTCTTGAAGAAAAGTTTCTGGCTTTAAAGGAAACCGAAACCAGCCTGGTCAAAGCCGGAATCTCGCCGCACTCGCCGTATACGGTCAGCCGCCGTCTTTTCGAAATCATCGCCGATTACGCTTTGCGCCGGGAAGTCGAGCTTTCGATTCACGCCGCCGAATCGAAGGAAGAAACCGAATTTATGCAGCACGGAACGGGCTTTTTCGCCGGAATCTATCGTAAATTCGGTCACGAATGGGAAACGCCTGGCGTTTCTTCAATCGAATATTTCAACCAAATCGGCATTTTGCAGACCGCACCGCTGCTGGCGCACTGCGTCACGGTTTCGGAAAAAGACATCGAAACGATTGGCGCAAGCGGCACGCGCATCGCTCATTGCCCGAAATCGAACGCCAAATTCGGACACGGCATCGCGCCGTTTGAAAAATTTCTCGACCGCCGGATAAAGGTCGGGCTCGGCAGCGATTCGGTGGCGAGCAACAACACCTGCGACATTCTGGAAGAATCAAGATTTGCGGCGCTTCTGGCGCGCGCGCGCGAAGATAAAAAACGCCTTCTGAATGCCGCCGAAATTCTCGAAGCGGCAACGCTCGGCGGCGCAAAAGCGCTCAATCTGGAACGGGAAATCGGCACGCTCGACGCTGGCAAACAAGCGGATTTAATCGTCATCTCATTAAACGCCGTCGCACAGCAGCCCGTTCACGACGCACACTCGGCGATTTTGTTTGCCTCGACCGCCCGCGACATTCGTCTGACGATGATTGCCGGCAGGGAAATTTATCGAAACGGCGCTGCGCAAACGGTCGATGAAGATGAACTGCGCTTTGAAATGAAGCGAATTGCGCGGAAAATGATTAGTTAAGTGACAGTGATAGGTAAAAAGGTAAAAAGGTAAAAGGGTAAAAATAAGAAGGGCGCCAAATGATGACGGATAATATTCGATTTCAATTTTCACTCTCAATTCCTGGTTATCACTTATCGCCTATTCACTTATCGCTTATCGCTTTTCCGCAAGTTCTCACGAAAACGCGCGTTCGATTATTGTCTGAATCGACGGACGAAAAAGGGGAAACAGGTTATGAAAATATTCAAATTTTTTATTTTAGCGCTTTTATCAATCAATTTATTTACAATCGGCGCGCCGGCGCAGGCGAAAAAGAAAAAAGCATTTAAAAAGACTGCAATGCCCGTCTCAAAGAAAACGACGAACCCGAAAAAAACGACGAAGCCCGTCGTCAATCCGCCGGTCGTCGAGCCGCGCAGGGAAGATTACAAAATCATTGCCGAAGGCGCGAACGCGAAATCCGAAGAGCCGTTTCTGTTCGTCGCCCGCGACGCGAAAACCTACGCCCGGCTGCAAAACATCGTCGAAAATCTGCCCGACGCGTCAACCATAGATTTTACCAAAGAATCAATCGTCGCCGCCTTTGCCGGAACCAGACCGACCGCCGGATGGGAAGTTCTGATGCGCCGGCTTTCCGACAAAATTTTGATTGATTTGAACGAGCCGCGCAAAGATATGATGCACGCACAGATGCTGACGACGCCGTATAAAATCGCGGTCGTTCCGGTCGAAGAAGAAAAAGCTTTGTCGCTCGACGCGACGCCGACGTGGACGAATAAAATGACGACCTACCGCGTTTCAAAGGGAAGCTTCATCTATTCCGGCGGCTTTGCCTTCCGCGAGCGAACGTTCGGCGTAGAAGGCACAATCGGAGTTTTGACTTCCGGCGATTTGGTCACAATGACGTTTAATCTCACCGCGAAAGGCGATAAAACGATGATGCTCGCCGAGACCGTTTCCGGCAGCTTGAAAGACGGAAAAATCGAGCTCGCCCGTCTCGACGTCGGAACTTTTTCCGAAAACCCGAAACCGCCCGTGAATGTTTCGGGAACAATTTCGGACACAAAAATTTCCTTGAGATTCGAGCCGAACCCGACGAATGTTGCCGACGGCTTTGAAGCTAAAGGAACGGTCGAAGCCGTGAAAATTAAGTGAGAACCGAATACCGGAAGCTGAGAGAGAATAGAAAGCCTTCTTTTTAGTTCTCATTTCTCATTTCTCATTTATTTCAAAGTCGCCTGCATTTCTCTTAACAAATCGTTCGGCGTCCAGTCGTTTCCGGCGAAGATTTTCGTCACTTTGCCGTCGGGCGCGATGACGGCGGTTCGCAGGGAATGGCTGAATTGGGTTTTGTCGTTCTGGTCGACTTCGTAGCGCAGACCGAAAAAGTCCGCCACCGCGCGCACTTCCTGGTCGGCGCCGACGGCGAGCTGCCAGATGGCGAAATCCGGCGGCGCATCTTTGCCGAGATAGCCGACGCGATACTGTTTTAGTTTTTCGGGCGTGTCGCGCGCCGGGTCGAACGAGATGCTCAAAAGGCGAATTTTGTCTTGATAATCCGTGTTGCGCACCTGGTTGGCGAGGTCGCTGAAATTCGTCGACATCCTGATGCAGTAATCGGGCAGCGGGCACTGGGCGTAGATGAACGTGATCGCCAGCGCTTTGCCGCGATAATCTTTTACCGAAAAACGCTTGCCGTCCTGATTGGTCAGCGTGAAATCGGGGATTTCCCTGCCGATTTGGGCGAAGCGCTCGTCAACCGGCGGCGCGGACTGATTCGGATTCGGCGCGGCGATGATGCCGACGCTTTCCAGCCAGTAATCGCCTTTCGCGTCGTCGACCACCAACTCGGCGCGAATCTCCGCGCCCGGCGTCAAATCTTCCCAGACCCAATCGGCGCGGATGGGAAAGCTCATCGTCATCGCGTCCATAAAACCCGGAACGTCGTCGTGCGCGATTTCCGCTTTCTTTTTCGCCGCATCGACCGAAACGACCTTGCCTTTCAGATTGTAGCGCTTCGTTTCCGCCGAAGCGTTTTGCGACGGCGGCGGCGGCGATTTCTGACACGACGCGAAAAGTAAAGTTGAAAACAAAATGAATAATAAATAACGCATAAAATTTCCTTGAAATTATTTCAACTAATTCTGCACAAAACTAAATTTAAAGACAAATTCAAACAGGACGGACGCGCCTCTTACAGGATGAAGTTTTAATAATTCAAGGTATCCTGCGTAGCCTGTCCATCCTGTTTGAATTCGCCGTTAACGAGCTTTCAGCCTTTCGTCGTAAATCAACTGGTAAACGCGATAATTCGCCATCACGCGGTAGACGTAATCTTTCGACTGCGAAAAGAGAATTTCCGGAACATAGCGGTCGGGCTGGTCGGATTTAGCTCGCGCCAGCCAGCGCTGCATATTCGTTTCGCCGCCGTTGTAGCTTGCCGCCACCGCCTGCGGCTGGTTCGGAAACATCCGGAAAAGATTTTGCAGATATTGCGAGCCGAAAAGGACGGCGACGGGCGGATTGTAAAGCTCGTCCTGCTGGAAATTTTTTCTGCCCAGCTCGCCGGCAATCCGGTTTGCCGTGTCGGAAATAAACTGCATCAGCCCGCGCGCCGCCGCGTAGGATTTGACCTCGGCGCGATAACGCGATTCCTGCCGCATTATCGAAAGCACAAAGCGCGGGTCGAGATTTCTTTCCGGCGCATATTGCAAAAGCGCGTCGGCGTAGGGCGCCGGATAAAGCATCTCGATTTGCTCGCGCGGAATCAATTCGATTTGATAATCGGCGGGCACATTGCGCCAGAGCGGCTCGACGTAGGAAATCGCGCGGTTTGCCATCTCGCCGCGCTTGTAAAAAACCGCCAGCGTGTAAGCCGTATCCGCCGGAAAGACGGATAAGTTATTGGCGCTCGTCTGCATTCCGGCAAGCGATTTGAGCCTTTCCGAAACGTTCGGCGAGAGCTTTTCGCGCAGAGCCGTTTCCAGTTCCGGCGCGCCTTCGTCATACAGACCGAGAAAAAGCAATTCGTCCGCCAGCGTTTGATGAAAAGAATTCGCCTGAGCTTTCCTCGCCTCCTTCAAAACTTCCCGGCGTCCGAATTCGAGCAGTTTCGCGCCCGGAATTTTCTGATATTCGGGCAGCGTCTGGTAGCTTTGGCGAACGATTTCCAGCATTCGCGCGCGCATCTCCGCCGAACCGGTCAGGCGCAGAATGCCCTGCGCCGATTTTCGCTGCGCTTCGGCGTTTCTGCCTTCGATATTGGTGGCTAATTGATTCAGCTTTTGGGCGATGTGCGGTTTGGCGCGTTCGTCGTTTGCCAGAGCCTTCAGCCTTTCGGTCGCGCGCCAGCCGTAATACTCGTTGCGCCCGTCGGGAATCGAAAGATAAACTTCAATCGCTTCGGGAAATCTCTGCATCTGTTCGAGCGCGTAGCCTTTCAGAAAAGAAATTTCCGTTTTGTTCGTCGCGCCCGCCGCGCGCGTGCCGCCCAGATCGGGAAAGTTTTGCAGCTCATTGAAATCGTTCAAAGCGCTCTGCCAATCGCTTTTGGCAAGGTGAACGCGCGCCTGCGCGAAAACGGCGAGCGCTTCCGGCAGCGCGCCTTTAAATGTCTGGCGTGTTTTCTGCGCCCATTTCACCGCCTCCGTGTCCTCGCCCGTGTCGCGCAGAATGTCGATGATGTTCAAATACGCGCGTTCGCTGTTTTCTTCGCCCGCGTATTTTTCGATATAACGCTGGTAGCGCGTCAGCGCTTCTTTCGGCTTGTTGACGCGCGCGTAAGCGTTTGCCGCCTGACTCAGACCGTCGCGCGCGAAAGCGTCGTCGGGAAACTCGGCGTTGACGCGCTCGAACCATTTTATCGCCTCGTTAAAATTGTTATCGAGAACGTAGCCGCGCCCGATTTGATACAAAGCTTCCGGCAGATTCGGCGATTGCGGATAGCGCTCGACGATTGCCGTAAAATGCAGGCGCGCGTCGGCAAAATCGCGGTTGAAATGGTAAATTTTCGCGCGCCGAAAATGTTCGACGTCGGCAAGACGCGGCGCGGTTTTTCCGAAAGCGTCTTTTTCGCTGTCCATCTCGTCCAGCGTTTTGGCGGCAATCAATGCGTAATCGTCGGGCTGCGCCGGATTCGGCTGATTCGCGATGAGCTTTGTGAAAATCTCGCGCGCTTCGGCGGATTTTCCGATTTGCAGATAGCTTTGACCGATCAGAACGAGATTTTCGCGGCTCGGCTCGCCGGACGAAACGACCGCCACTATCGTCTTCGACTTATTATCGGTGACGGAAGCGAGCGTTTGACCGCCGCTGCCGCCTGAAAACTGCCGGATTGCCGCGTCGAAATTTTTGCTTTCGAAATTGCTTCGCGCCATTCGCGCGTTCGCCGCCTGAATCAATAAACTATTCGGCGCGGTCGTCAAAAGCTCGTTCAGGTAAACGC
>DASVRL010000162.1:0-10183 GCA_036388635.1 Pyrinomonadaceae bacterium | reverse complement strand
AAAATCGTCACCGGTTTCAAAATTTGTCGGTTTGAAAGTTCCGGAAACGAGCGGCGCATTGTCCGGCAGATTCGCAGCGGCAGTATCGTCAAACGTCAAATTCAGCCCGCCGACTTCCGTATTGCCGCCCACATCCGACATCAGCACGATGCGGCGACCGTTCGGCGCTACCAGCATCAAGTCCACGTCGTCGGGCGAAGTATGACTGAAATTTGGAATATTGACGGTGACTTTCGACAAAGAACCCGAAATACCCGAAACATTAAATTCTGATGGATAAGGCTGTGACGTGCCGCTCGCCGGAATTGCGATTACGTCCGGCGAAGTTTGCAGAGAGAGATTCCAGCCGCCCGAAATACTTCCGCCGTTGTTGCCGTTATCGTCAACCAGAAATAATTTCCAGGCACCGTTCGGAGCGCCGCCGTTCAGCGTGGAGAGCTTGTTTCCCAGCGGCGCGCCTATTGGCGCGGGCGCGGGAAAATTATCGACAGGCTCGAAATTCGTCGGTTTGTAACTGCCCGAAACGAGCGGCGCGTTGTCCGGCAGAGAAGCGTTCGCCGCATCTTCAAACGAAAGTGAAAGATTGCTGACCGGATTGCTGCCGCCGACGTCAGACATCAAAACGACTTTCCGACCGTTCGGCGCGACCAGTATCAAATCGACGTCGTCCGGCGCGCTGTGACTGAAATTCGTTAGATTGACCTGAACGCTCGTGATGAAGCCTTCCTGATTGGCAACCTGAATTTCCGCCGGATACGGCTCGGCGATTCCGGCGGCGGGAATCGAAATCGCATTCAGATTTTCGCCCGCAATCGTTTCCGTAAGCTGAACCGCGTCAATCCACCAGCCGACGGAAAGAATAATACTGTCGGTGGCGAAAAGCCATTTAAAGCGGACGTTTTGGCGATAAGCGCCCGGCGGGAGATTGACTTCGGTCAGGATAAAGCCGTTTGTAGCTCCCGTCCACGCCTGGCGATTCGGCAGCGGATTGCCCGTTGTCCCGATTAAAACGCCGTTGTAGCCGCCGTGGGTAAAGCTGCCGCCGGCGGCGAGAATGTCCTGAAACGCGCCGCCGTTGATACTGATTTCCAAAACGCCGCCCTTTCGACCGTCATCGACTGCGTAATGATGCTGAAAAATCAGTTTCGGCGAATTGCTGCTGATTCTGACGCTTGGTGAAATGATTGCGGCAAATCCGGCGGCGGCTATTGCCGGAGTAAAAACAGCATTCGGCGCCGTATAAGCGGATTCCGTATTCGTGGCGAACGCTCTGAAAGGCTCGGTCTGTTCGGTCGTCCAGCCCGCCGGAAGCGCGGGCGCGGCGACGCCGTCAAAGTTTTCGGAAAAAGTGACGAGCGTCGGCGTAAAATCTTCGACCTTCACATTATCGATCCGCCAGCCGGTGCCTTCGAAAGTATTATCCGTCGCGTAGCGCCAGCGAAAGCGCACCGTCTGATTCGCAAAGCTCAACGGAAGATGAACGATGGTTGACGTATAACCGTGAGAATCGCCCGTCCAGGCTTGTCTGCCGAGCAGCGGATTTCCCGTTGCATTAGGGCTTATTGCCTGAATATAGCCGCCGCCCGCAAAAGTCGCGCCCGCCGCGAGAATGTCCTGAAAGGCTCCGCCCGCGATGCTGATTTCCAGCACGCCGCCGTCGAAACCCATTCTGGATTCGGTCGCGTAACTGTGGCGGAAAGTTAGGCTCGCCCGCGCGTTGCCGAGCGTCACGGCGGGCGAGGTGATTTCGGCTGAACCGGCGCTTGCCGGATTGTTTGTATAAAGCGCGTGCGGCGGCGTAGCGGGGCTGGCTGGCGCGGTCACGAAAAGCAAATTCGAGCCGGTCCGCGTAGTCGTCCAGCCGGCGGGCAGAGCCGGCGCGGACACGTTGTCGAAGTTTTCAAAAAGTCGAATCGCCGAAGGGCGGCTTTCGTCCTGCGCGCGGCTGATTGTTTCCGTCCGAAAAGCGGGAAACAAAATCGTCAGCGACAGACAAATAAAAATTAAAACGGCATTTATAATAAAACGACGACGAAAGACCGGCGACGAATTTTTCATACTCTAGACCTCGAAGAATTATGGGCGGAATTCCGGGCGTTTGCAGACGGTTAAATGAAAGAACAGAACAAGATTAAAAGCGTCTTTTAGCCTTGTCAACATTTTTTTGTCAGCGGGCTTTTCCGGCGACCATATTCGCCGAAAATCGCGCGGTTTGTAATTTTCCGACGCCGCCTTTGGAAACTTCTCCAAGTCGCAGATTTATTTAAATTTATAAAAGCGAGAAGCGAGAAATTCAACCGGCAGAAGCGATTGCTTTTGATTACGCGACCTGGCACGTCGGAGCCGGATTTTAGAATGGAATGTTTTTGCCGGACTGTAAGCTGCCGAAAATATGTTACCGGAGATGATTGGAAAACAGGCGCGCTGCAAAGAAAATATAAAGGCTGTTTTCAGCCGCATCCGGAAAGAAAATTTCGCGCCTGACTTTTTTTTAAGAAAATCAGGCGCGCGCGCGAATCCGGAATTATCCCAAGCCCTGCGAAAAATCGATGCGCTCAGCCCATTCCGGGAAATCGATCAGCGGGTTGCGATTGCCCTGTTTTTCCTGTATCGCGGCGTTGCGATGTTTTTCGTAGCGGCTGACGTCGCCGCCGCGATGCCATTTCAGAAGCGTCTCGATACCGGCTTCGGTGTATTCTTTCGAGGTGCGATTGATTTCGCCCGGATAGCGCAGCAGAAAATAAAGCGTCGCCCGCGCGACCGCGCCTTTTCCTCCGGCAGGCTCAAACTCGTTTCCCTGGCTTTTGCCGCAGTCTTGTTTAATCGCATTGCCAAAATCCGGAAAGTCGAAAAAGGGGAAGTTGCCGCGCATCGAATTGCAGGGAATCTCACAGGCGAAAAGATGATGCAAATCGCCGCGCATCGGCTCTTTTTTGCGAAACCACGATTGCGGCACGACGTGCTCGCAGTTAAAAGGCATCGCCGCCTCCAGCAGATCAAGCTGCCGCTCCGGCTCTATGGCGGTAAAGGCGGCTTCGCTCGTCAATATCTGGCGCAGCCGCTCGCGCTGCCGTTCGATGCGAAAGTCTTCGGCGATTAAGTCTTCGGCATCGAATTCCTTTTCCGAATAGATGCTTTTCAGCCGCAGCTGCGAGCCGCTTTCGCGCAAATCGACCCACGGATAGAGATGAACCGCGGGCTTGTAACTTTTCTTGTCAGTATGAGTTTTCGTCAGCAGCCGGTTCAGCGCCGCGTAGAATTTCTGTTCGTTTAAATTGTCGGGCTGAATGTCCCGGTAATATTCGTCGCGCGCCGCTTCGTCAGCCGCTTCGTCGTAATAAGGTCTGGCGGCAGCCGCTTGGAATTCGGCAATCGCTGCTTGAAATTCCGGCAAATCAAAAAGGGCGGCTTCATTATCAAAATTAGATTCCATATATCATTCCTCGTTTTTAATTTTTATTTTCTGAATCAAAATACTTTTCTCTTACCCGAAACGGCTTTGCCCGTTTAATCAAGCTTTGCCGGCGGGTAATTTGGCGATGTTTTTCCAGAATGTTTTAAGACTTTCCAGCCCGCCGAAGGCGGAACTCCAAATGGTCGCGTCGCAAATAAAAATATTTCCTTTCCGCTCGCCGCTCGGCTTAACCCACAATAAGGCGTTAAAAGCCGTGTTGCCCATTTTCACAAACGGGTGCGGCGGCGCTTGCGGATTGATCAGCTGGCGGGCGAGAACGCGGGCGTCCGCGTTTTGACCGAGAATTTCCAGATGCGGCAGATGCGGATGCAGGTTAAATGTCCTGACGCCTTCGAGAACGCCGAGCTCGTCCGCCTCATAGTTAATTACGAGCGGCGCGGGCGAGCCGTCGGCGCTTGCCGCCGGACTGAGCCCGAAGTAATTTTCAACGTCGATTCCCAATTCTTTTAATAAGCTTCTGCCGAAGCCGCCGATTTTCTGCTGCGCCGGAACCAAAGGGTCGCCGTGATGCTCGTGCTCGACGATTTGCGTTTTCTCGTCGTCGCCGATAAAGTGATGCAGGCAGACAAACAGGCAGGAATTTTCGCGCCGCAAAAATTGCCTGACGGCTTCAATCTCGTCTTCGCGCGCCGCCTGCCCGCTTTTGAAATGGTCGAGGCTGACGATGATTAAAGTGTCCGCTTTGGCTTCATTCGTCTCGGCGTCTTCGAGCGGCAGCAGCAGCGCTTTATTCAGATAATTATTCTCGCCCGCGCCGTGCTCGCGCTGGACGACTTCCGGCAGATGATTCGTTTCCCGCTCGATGACTTTGCGGAAAGCTTCAAAATCCGCTAAAACCACGTGATCCAGAAAGCCTTCCATCAATTGATTGTACTTTTCCGGGTCGGCAAAAGCCTCGAAATGCGGGTAGATTGCCCGCCGAAACTCGAATAAAGCCGGATACCTGTTTTCCAGTATTTCCAGCCGCGACGCGCTTTCCAGATGACGGCTCCACGAAAAATATAAAAGAAATTTGCGCTGCGTCATATTAATAGCCTCGTATATTGGTCGGTTGAATTTGCCTGAGCGCTTCGGCGAAGGCTTTGCGAAATTCCGTCTCCAAAATGTCGATAAAGGAAACGGTTTCCAGTTGTCCGCGCGGCGAAAGCTTCGTCGTTTCCGTCACCCACGGATCCATCACGACCGAGCGCAGAACGGTGATATGGTCGTCGTTAAGCTCGGTTATTCCGAGCCTCTGCGCGTAAGCAATGAAAAAATCGTCGCCGTAAGTGTTTCTGGTCAAATCGGTCGTGCTGACTATCAGATCGTACTGGTTGATGTCCTGCCCGGGCTTGATGCTCAGATGGTTATACAGAGCTTTGTTTAAAGCGTTCAGCCGCTGCAAATCATTATTCAGGACGCCTTCGGTTTTAAAGTTAAAGGCGTAAGCCAGAATATTCTGGTCGGGTCCGAGCTCGGGAAGAAGCGACGAAACGTCCGCGTCGGCGAGAATTTCGGCGTTCGTTTTTTTATCGATTTTTTCGCTGATAAAAGCGATTTTCTCTTGCAGATTAGCGCCGGGAACGCCCGCGACGCGTTCGAGATTCGGAACCGGAACGACGACAAATCCGTCTTCCGCCGCCGCCGACATACAGACGAGCCGGACGTACAATCTTTTGCAGCTGTAAAGCGCCTGGCTGATAATTTTACCGTAACCGCTTTTGGAAGGACGAATAACGCGGTGACTCAAGTAAACGGCTGCCGCCGCCGCGCCCGGCTTCGAGCCTTCGACGCCGTAAATTCCCACGGTCGGCTCGGCGTCGCCGTGAAAAACGACCGGCGCGCTGAAAGTGACCAAATCGCGCATCGCGGAATTGCGATAACAAAGCGCGCCGGCTGGATAAGGTATATAGCCGGATTTATGCGGGTCAACCGTAATCGAATCGGCGTCTTTTAGAGATTTGAACTGCTCGGTAACATATCCGCTTAAAGCGGTCGCTACCGGCAGGTCGGCGGCAAACGCTTTCGGCAGCGGCGCCATATCGAAATCTTCGCGGACGACCGAAGCGTGATAACCGCCCCACGCGGCATCGGCGTGAACGGTAAAATCCAGTCCCTTTCGGCGAAACTCTTCTCTTAATTCCAGAACTTTCTTAATCGGGTCGACGCCGCTTTCCTCGGTCGTTCCGATAACGGCGACGACCGTCATCACCGGAATTTTCCGCTCGAGACATTCGTTTAATTTTTCGCGGAGCTTATCGACGTTCAGGCGCGCGTCGATATCGACCGGAATGTCGATCATATTCGAAGCGCCGATGCCGACCAGCGCCGCCGCTTTCGGAAACGAATAATGCTTGGTGCCGGGCACCGTAAAAATCGGCGCGTGTTCTATCTCGGCAAGAAAGCGGCGGGAAAAATTCTGAAATCCGAGCTGCTGAATCGAATATTTTTCCAGCGCTTTGGTGACGGCGTCTCTTTTTATGGCAGGGAATTCGGCGGTTATGCGCGCCGGTATCTCTAAAACGTCGTCGCTTTTCAGATTGAGCAGTTGCCAGGTATCGAGCGCGACGAGCGGTCGGCGCTCTCCGCTGCCGGGAAGATTGATTTCTATGTCTTTCGCCGCTTTTAAGGCGTCGTCTTCCTCCAGCGCGGCTTTCAGGGCGAGCGGAAACATCTTCAGATTTCTCGCCGACCAGATTGCCTCGATATTGGCGACCGTTCCGTCGCAGGTGATATGACCCCACGGGCGGATTTTCGGCTCGATGCCGGAATCGTCCATAAATTCAAACATCCGGCATAAATCATCGCCGACCAGAATTTCCAAAAGAGTCGTCGCCGTCGAGCCTTCAAAAGCCACGTTGTTCGGGTTATACAGCATCGCCGCAAAATAGCCCAGAATTCCGGGCAGCGTCAGTTCCCAGTTCATATGCCCCTGGTAACGCATACTAAAAAAAGGGACGGATTTTTTGAGAAACGCCAGAAGCTGGCGATAGCCGTCGTTTAAGGAATCGACGGCGGCGAGATAATCGTCCGATTGGCGTATTTTTTCGGTGATGTGAAACGGGTCTTCCGGGTGATAATTTCGCCGCCAGAACGCCTGGTCGCGAATGGCTTCGACGATTAATCGTTCGAGAATATCGGCATTTTCCGCCTTTGGTCCCAAAAACCACGCTTCCAGCGCGCGCGTTCCGTTGCCGCTTATCTGCGGCATTTGTTCGCTGGCAAAAAATTGCCGTATATTTCTTTTCGCTTCTTCAAAGGCTTGACTTTCAGCGTCACGAGGCACTTCCATTTCTCTTAGGCTCCTTTTAATAAATCAGATAGTTTTTCACGTTAGTAAATCAGGTAGTTTTTCACGAACTACGATAAGAAATATTTCTTCGTAACCAACTGCCGAACCGGACGGAAGATGACAGATAAAATCTATCCGTTATTACCTGTTATTTTCAAAACGTTTCGAAGATATTTTCTGTCCGTTGATTTCTTCAGCGACCGCCGCCGTTTTAAATGTCTTTCGGCGGAGTGGTGTCTTCGTAAATTCCGTTCAGCGATGCTCCGATAGAGCTTGCGCCCGGTCCCATACCGAAGCGGGCAAACGCCAGCCACGCCGCTTTGTTCAGGCGTTGGAATTCGTCGTCGGTTAATGAGCCGGCGCTTCTCAGGTCTTGCAGGGCGTGCAGAACGGCGTCTCTCGCATCCAGAAAACCGGGATTCGAAGGCGCTAATTTCAGACCGTCAACCACCGCCTGCCAGCCGACGCGATGCCCTCTGACTTTATCGTCAAGGGCGGCGCCGAAATCACGATTCATTTTCATCAGAGCCGCGCACCATATTTCGCCGACCGCGTGTTCTTCGTCATAAGGCGAAGTGCCGACGCCGCCGTATGTAGCGGGATATTTTTCATCATAAGGAGCCAATCTGATTCCGCGCGGGCGATTGACGACCCAGTCGCCGGTCACGGTTTTTTCCCTGGCATTCGGATTATGAATCAGCGCGAGACAGTTTTGGATGGTCAGAGCGAAATAATCGCTCCAGCCTTCGCCCATTCCGCGGCTTTGCGGCTGTTGCAGAGCGCGCGCGTCGAATTTGCCGCCGACGAGCCGGTTGGTCACGCCGTGAGTAAATTCGTGAAAAACAACGTCCGAGTCGAAAGCCGTATGGCGATTGATGCCGCTGACTAAACCCATATTCATTTCCGCCCGGACGCCGTCGGCGCGCGTCAGCATATTCGCTGTTCCGCGCACCGGACCGGGATGAGCGCGGGCTAAAACAGGGTCGTTGCCGGTTCCCGTTCCCGTAAAATTAATTTTCTGAAAATTGCCGTGACGCTCGTCAAATCCGAGCATATAAAAGAAATCGTGCATATAATTGCAGAAATAAAAGATGTTAATAACTTTCTGAACGTCGCCCTGAGCTTCCTTTTCGCCGGGGTCGAAGATTAAAACGCCGTCGCTGTGCGAACCGCTGATAGAATCCGTAGTGTTTCCCGTCACCGCGATTGTGTAGTTTCCCACAGCCGTCGAGCCGCCGTTATCGACCCACGCCTGCGGAAATCCTTTCGGTAAATTCAAAGCTGAAGCGTCGAGCGGATAAACCGAGACGTCTAAAGGAAAATCCACCAGCGTTCTTTCCGGGCTGACGCCCGGATTATGAATCCAGACTTTTCCTTTCGCCGCCATATGGCTCGAAGTTTTTTGCGCGTATAGAATTTCCGGTTTTTCCCTTTTTGTCGTTTGCGCGTCGGCTTCGACGATAATCACGTATTGTTCCATCATATCCGGCTGGCTGATGACAAAATGCCAGCCGAGCCGCGTCGTCGCGCCCTGATAAAATAAAACCAGATGAGCCGGAATGCTTTCGCCGAACGGACCTTGAGCGAGCACCGCCGGCTGCGAAGGCAGATTGATTTGTCCTAAAATCTCGGGCTCGTAACCCGTGACGTCAATCTCTATTTCGGGCAGAGGCTCGCCCGTCCACGGGTCTACGTCGTCGCCCGGCGTGCTCATATATTCCGCCGCCGCTTTCGTCGCCGTCTGGAGCGGAACGACCGGATACGTCTCTAAATCCAGAGGCAGGCTAACGTTGGTTCCGGTCGTGTTTTTAATTTCTCCGTCATTGCCGAAAATAACCGCCCGCTCCATAGAAAATACCGGAATGCCTTTATATTGCTGTTGTAAATTGACAACGCTCGCGCCGGCGCTGGTTTTTTTAACAAACGAGTCGGGAACAAATTCCGCTTTTTGTCCGGGCAGAAAACCCAATGCCGGAGATATCGAATCGAGATGATTCAGCGCCTGGGTTATCAAAGCCGCGTCATTGCGCCGCTCTTCCCCGGCTGAATCGACCGCAATGGCGCTCGGAGCATTAATTGACTGCACATCGGCAGGACTTCCCGTAAAGCTATTGATGCGCTCGACTCTGACGCGGTGCGCGCCGGCTAACACGTCCGAAACTTCGACGGCAGATTTTTGCGGATTAAGATTGGAGGCGCTTACTCGATTAAATTCAAAATCGCGCGTATCTTTATTTTTCGGCATAATATCTCCTTTTATTTCTAAACGGCGGCGGCTATCAAGGCGGCGCCGGCAATGACGCGAGCAATGTCTGCGGCGTATTCGTAATCTATCTGGCGGTCGCCGGGCTTATGATAATTCGGATTGGGCTGCGCGCCGGGCGAATCGAATTTCGGACCGGCAAAAAAATCTTCCGAAACGACGATCGCCGCATAACCGCGCTCCTGAAATGGCGCGTGGTCGCTGCGTCCCGCCGCCGGGTCGGCGCCCGTGCCGGATTCGAAATCGGGATAAACCTGTTGCGCGGCGAGATTAGGCGAAAGGGTTTTGTATATTTTATCGAGGATTTTGGCTAAATCGAGCGAGCGTTTTTCGACCGCTCCGGAAGACTCAAAACCGGCGTGAACTTCAAATCTTCGCGCATTTGCCGGCTGATTTCCGCGATAGCCGATCATATCCATCTGAAAAACGGCGTCTATTTTCGCGCCGCTTGCCGCCTGGCTGCGGGCGTAAGCTTTACTGCCGACCAGTCCGTGTTCTTCGGCGTTAAACAGAACGAATCGGATTGTTTTTTTAGGTTTTTTGACGGCGTATAAAGCGCCGATGGTTTCAGCGATAGCCAGAATCGCCGCCATTCCGCTGGCATCGTCGTCGGCGCCGGGCGCGGGGTCGGCGGCTGGCTCGTATGTTCCGCCGCCGTAAGCCGCCGTCGAATCTAAATGTGCGGTCACTAAAATCAGGGATTCCGGCTCGGTGCTGCCGGGATATTCGGCAATCACATTATGCAGAAACAAATCTTCGTGCTGAAAACGATGCTTGCTGACTCGAATATTCGCGCCGCCGATGCGTTTTAAATCATTTTGCAGAGTCTCGACGGCGAGCCGGTTATCGGCGTGACGGATATGTCTGGACACAAGGTGATAATCGTCTTTGATTGGCGCCAGAGCCGCGTAAGTCTGATGATAGCGGCGAATCCTGCCGGCGTCGATTTTTTGCAGCTCGGCTTTTTCCGCGTCGCTTAGTTGAAAATTTTCTTCCGTCAAAGAGGCGGCAAAACCGGCTCGCAGCGATTCATTTTTTTTTAATTCCGCGTCGCCCGCGTCAATGACGTTAAATAAAGAAAAATCAGCCAGAAGCTTTTCGTTATGCCCGTGCCGCGCATCGGGAAAATGAATGTCTTCGATTGATTTGTCCGACGGAATCGCCAGGTAAACGC
>DASVRL010000161.1:0-12972 GCA_036388635.1 Pyrinomonadaceae bacterium | reverse complement strand
ACATTCTGGGACATAGCCTTTTGAAAATGCAAATTCGATTTATATTTTAAAACCCGACAAAACCGCGCGCTCAAAACGTCGCTCAGAGTCTTAAAAAATTCTTTCTTAAAACCCATACGCAAAACTAAATTTGATTTTTTTATAAACCGTTGCATTCATTATTATTTAACTATACAAAAATATTGCATAAATAAATAACTGCATTATTTTGTAAAATTTATCTTGACATAATATTTGTTTAGGAGCATTATTCTGTATCTGAGTCTTCCTTGAAAAATTTAAATCGCAACGGGCAATCGGAATTCAAATGTAATTGTTTCAGAGCGCGCCAATGGTTACGAAGCGGTTGACTTCGTGATATGAGGCGAAAGACGACGGAAGCGTTTTCTGCCGGTATAAATGCAGATTCTTCCCGAAGTCCGGCTCTCCTAATCAACTCTCTCATGTAACAAGTCACGAGAAACTTTAAGGAGTAAGAAAAATGAACAAGACAAAAACTTTCAAGTCGGCGCTTCAAGCTTTTAGCTTTTTAGCAATATTAGTATTTTTGACCCAGACGGGAATGGGAACAACGGCAAAACTGGCTTCTGACGAGCAGCTTATTTTGACTTCTCGTCTAGTGTTGAAGGGTAATGTTCAGGCTGTGCAGGCTGAATGGGATAAAAAGCGGCAGAATATCTATACCTACATTACAGTACAGGTTTCGGAAGTGTTCAAAGGACGAATCCGAAACAATTCTATCGTTTTAAAGCAGGCGGGCGGCATTGTCGGCGACGACGAAATCAGGATAGACGGCGCGCCGAAATATAAAGTCGGGCAGGAAGTTCTGCTCTTTTTGAACACTCTGCCGGACGGCTCGCTGGCGGTCGCGCATCTTTTTCAGGGCAAATACGAAATAGTCGACGACGCTGAAACCGGACGCAAGATGGCGCAAAGAACAATCGACAGCGACAACGTTCATCTTTTGCCGGGACAGGACGCTCAAATAACCAACCGCGCTGAGCTTTCAACCTTTATCGAGAAGATACAAAGCACTCTCCGCGAAGGCGCCAAAGAAGCCCGTCGTTACGAGCGGAATTATCGCGGCGCGAGCATTCGCGAAGTGCCGTCCGAGTATCGAAATGATATGCCGGAAATGTCCGACAAATCGAAAGACATTGCCGGTTTCTATTACTTCAACTCCGGCGCTAAATTCTTTGCTACTTCGATTAACTATTTTTTGAATACGGCAAACTCACCCGTCGCCGGCGGCGGCATCACGGAATTACAGCAGGCACTAAGCGCCTGGACGAGCGTCGGCACCAGCAATCTGACGCTCAATCTCGCCGGAACGACGACGAGACAAGCGCAGCAATCGCCCAACGACGGGTTCAACGTCATAGCTTATAACGGCGCTTTCGGCGCGGATCATGAAAACTGTAGCGGCATCGGCGCGAGTACTTCAAGAAGGGTGAGCTTTAGTCAGACGACGACCGTCAACGGTCGCACGTTTGTCCGAATATTGGAGTCAGACATTCAGGTCAACAATAATTTCCCGTGCTTTTTGAGCATTTCCGAAAATCTCGCTTTCGTCTTTGCCCACGAATTAGGACATACGTTTGGGCTTGACCACAGCTTCCTGACGTCGGCGCCGCCGGGAACCGACCCGATTATGGGACCGTTCGGATTTGGCGGACGCGGTGCAACGCTCGGTATGGACGACGTCAACGGCATCAGCTTCGGCTACCCGCAGCCTTTCCTGAATCCGATTGACGACCAGCGCTATTTCACCGGTCAGCAGTATCGCGATTTTCTGAATCGTGAGCCGGATATTCTCGGTTGGAATTTCTGGACGGGAACTATCACCTCCTGCGGTTCGGACCCGACCTGTCTCGGCAACAAGAGAGTAGATTTGGCAAGAGCGTTTTTCTATTCGGAGGAATTTTTAAACCAGCATCCGGGGCTGCGCAATCCCGAGGGAGTGTCGCCCGACTTTAACAACGCGGAGTTTGTCCGCCAGTGCTACATAGTCTTTCTGCGCAGAGACGTATCGCCCGATGACGGAGGTTACCAGTTCTGGCTCTCGCAGCTAAACAGCAGCAATGATTACAATCACATCATTCGGGCTTTTCTGGAATCCGGCGACTATCGAAACCGACCTTTCTTATTCTACGGACTCGACCAGTAGGGCTGAACTTTAGACAGCCTTGATAAAAAATGGGAAGTGAATTGCAAACAGTTACGCGCTGTTCGCAATTCACTTCCCATTTTGTTTTTTATCTTCATTAATTTATGCGGAATCATCCGTGCTCAACCCTGTAAATCCGCGGTTTTATTTTCTTTGCTTGTTTGCGTTAAAATTTTCATCGTAAATATGAGCGAACCAGTCATTATCGAAAAAAGCGGAGAAACGGCGATTATTAAATTTAATCGACCGGATATAAAAAATCCGCTTTCCGTCGGGACTCTTGTCAGACTCGAACGCGTTTTTACCTTATTGAATTCCGACACGACCGTCGAAAAAATTATCTTCACCGGTTCGGGCGATACGTTCGCCTCGGGCGCAAATTTGAACGAGGTCGCCGCGTTGACAATCGAAACGGCGCGGGAATTCGGCTTGCGCGGGCAAAATCTAATGCAGAAAATCTACCGGGCGGAAAAATTAACCGTCGCCGCCGTCGACGGATTTTGTATGGGCGGCGCGCTGGATTTGGCTTTATCGTGCAAAATACGAATTGCTTCGCCGCGCTCGGTTTTCGCGCATCCGGGCGCGAGTCTGGGCATCATTACGGGCTGGAGCGGAACGCAGATTCTGCCGCGTCTGGTCGGAAAGAAAAAAGCGTTCGAGATACTTTTGACTGCGAAAAAAGTTTTGGCTGACGAGGCTCTGGAAATCGGCTTGATTGATAAAATTTCGGCAAATCCCTTGCAATCCGCGATAGCTTGAGCAAACGCCTTTTTTTATCTGTTGTCGGCGCCGACGGTCGCCGCTTTTTTAGTTTTTCTTAACTCGTCGTCATCTTCGAGCGAATCGAAATCTTCTTCATTGGTCTTTAATTCGTCTTTTCTCTCGACCCTGATTTTTTCGTTTTTCTCGTCGCGCGAAACGGGAACGCCGTTGATTGATTTGTATTGCTCGACGACGCGGCTGTCTTGCGTCATCGCTCCGGTTTCAATCTGATTCGTCCCGTAATTTTCCGGGGCGATTGTTTCATCCAGCTGATATTGAGCATAGAGCACGTCAGGTTTCGGCTGGTGGCGCAGGCACTCCAGGTTTGAAAAAGATTTTGACGGCACGACGACTTTTTCGCGCTGCGGGCAATATTCGTCGGCGAGCATTCCGGTTTCCGGGTCAATCGTCACTTCGACGAGTCCTTTCGGCATCGGAAACGCGCTGCCGCCAAATTCCGGGCGCGCCTGTGTGGTTTTTCTCATAAAATCGACCCAGACGGGAAGTGCAACCTCGCCGCCGGTCAAGCCTATGTCCTTATTTTCGTCAAAGCCGATCCAGACCACGCAAACCAGATTCGGCGTGTAACCGACAAACCAACCGTCTTTCGAGCTGCCGGTTTTGCCGACGAAGGCGACGTCTTTTCCCAAAGAGTCTTTTGCCGCCCGCGCCGTTCCGCGCTCGACGACCGCGCCGAGCATATCGGTTATCATATACGCCGTCTGCGGGCTGATAACCGGCGCGTCGCCGGTTTGGTTTTTATAAACGGGATTGCCTTCGCCCGAGACGATTTGCGTAACGAAAACCGGATTGACGCGTTTTCCGTCGTTGGCGAAAGCGGCATAAGCGGCGGCGAGTTCGAGCGGCGTTACTTCTTCCGTTCCGAGCGCCATCGAAGGATAAGCCTCGGGTCTTTTCATCCCGAATTTTTCGGCGGTTCCGGCGACTTTCTGCAAACCGCTTTCGAGAGCGATTTCGACCGCCGCGACGTTCGAAGATTTTGCCAGCGCGGTTTTCAGAGTAATCTCGTGCATCGCGTAAGAATTTCCGTAATTTGCCGGTTTATAGGGCTTGCGGTCGAGGGCAAAAGCTTTCGGCTGGTCGTAAATAACATTCGTCGGCAATTTTCCCTGTTCCAGAGCCGTGGCGTAAACAAACGGTTTAAAGGTCGAGCCGGGCTGCCGCCGCGCTTCGGTCGCGCGATTGAGCTGCGATGCGGCGTAATCGCGCCCGCCGACCATTGCCAGAACGTGACCGTTTTTCGGGTCAATGGCGACGAGCGCGGCTTGGGGAGTAACACCTTTTTTAGCAAAAGTTTTATCGAGTTCGGCGAGTTTCTTATTAATGGAATTTTCCGCCATTTCCTGCAATTGCGGGTCAATCGTCGTGTAGACGCGCAAGTTTCTTTCGGGCAGTTTTTCGCCGGAAATTTCTTTGTGAACCGCATCGACAAAATACGGCGCGATCGACTTGTCGTTTTTCGCCGGTTCGGCTAAAACGATTTCTTCGGCTTGCGCTTTTTCCGCTTCGCCGGGCGAAATCAATCCTTCTTCAGATAATTTTTGGATAACCAGATTGCGGCGTTCTTTCGCGGCTTGCGGATTGCGATTCGGCGAAAATTTATGCGGGCTTTTTATCATTGCCGCCAGCGTTGCCGCTTCCGCCAAACTTAGATTTTCTATCTTTTTGCCGAAATAGCTGCGGCTCGCCTGCTCGACGCCGTGAATGCCGATCGAGCCGTGCTGACCGAAATAAATCTCGTTGCAGTAAAGCGCGAAAATATCTGTTTTCGACAGATTTTTTTCCAGCGCGAGCGCCAGAAAAGCTTCGGAAAATTTACGCCCGAAAGTTTTTTCGTTGCTCAGGAATACGTTTTTGACGAATTGCTGCGTGATGGTCGAGCCGCCCTGGCTGATTTGATTGTCGGAAACGTTTCGGTAAAAAGCGCGAAAGATGCCGCGCGGGTCAAGCCCGCTGTGCGCAAAAAAACGCCGGTCTTCGGTGACGATAATCGCGTTTCGCAGGACTTCGGGAATCTGTTCAAATTTTAAAGTGTTGATTGAATCGCGCTTGGCTTCGGAGTTTCCGGAAATCATTTCCGGCTGCAATTCGTAAGTGTCCAACGCGTGATTTCCGTTTTTGATTTTTGCGATTTTGCCCTGCGAAATTTCCAGATTGATGGTTTCGGGCGCGTCGCCGGCGGAATGATTGGTCTGAATCGAAACGGTGTCGCCTTTGACCGTAAAATTGCCGTTCCAGATGTTTCTGTTTTCGCCTTCGACGTAGCCGGAATGACGCAAAATAGCGACCAGTTCTTCGGTTTTGATTTTCTGCCCGGTTTTCAGAACGTGCGGCGCGGCGTAAATTCCCGAACGCGTCTGCCAGAAACCGAGTTTCATTCGCTGGTCGACTATCATCGCCGCCTGCGAATAAAAATAATAAAAGCCGATTGCCGCCAGTGCCGAACAGCAAAGCAGCCCGAGGCTGAGGCTGAAAATCCATTTTTTAAGAGCGTTTATCCGGTGGTTAACGATTATTGCGGCAGGCACGGTTTCCTGAGCTGCGAGTCTTTTGCTTTTAGGAAAACTCTTGATGCTTAAAGATTTATCCAGCTTCACAATTGCCGTCGCCATACTATTTGCCCACCCTTGCTCGAAATTGGTTACGTCGAAACCTATGGCAACGCGCGTTCCACAATAAAAAACAATATTTAAACGAGATTGTAAATTATTGAAATTAAATAATTAAAGCGATAGGAAAGCGCTGGCGAAAGCGAGATTTATTAAAACCAAGCAGCGCTGAAACGTAAATTTGTGATACTGAGATTTGTATGAAGTTGATACAACATTATTTTTCTTTGTTTAAAAATTTGGCAATTCCATTTTGGCAATCGGCGGTCAGACGGGCAATCGTATTGACGTCAACGCCGGACGCGAGCGCCGATTCAAACGTCAAACCGTCCATTTGATAAAGCAGGCGTTTCGACAGAACAACCGCCGAGCGCGAGACTTTTTCGTAAACGGAAACGTAATTTTTCACGTCTTCCGCAAAAGCCGAATCTTCAAAAATTCGATTTACCAGACCGAATTCGCGTGCGGTTTCGGCGTCGAATTCAAAACCCTGCGTTGCCAGTTCAAAAGCGCGTTTTTCCGAAACGTTGCGTCTTAGAATCGCCAGCACCATCGCCGGAACAAAACCGATTTTGACTTCCGGATAACCGAATCGCGCCGTTTTTGCCGCCAGAACCAAATCGCAAGCCGTCGCCAAACCGCAGCCGCCCGCCAGCGCGCGACCGTGAACCGCCGCGACGACCGGAATTTTTACCTTTCTAATCAAAGCGAAAAGCTCCATCAGATTGTGCGCGTCGTCCCAATTTTCCAAAACATCGCTTTCGGAAATTTTCTGCAAAGCCGATAAATCCGCGCCCGAACAAAAATCATTGCCCGCGCCCCGGATGACAATCGCGCGTAAGTTTTCGTCCCGGTCGGCTTCGCGCAGGGCAGCTTTGAGCGAGTTTACCAGCCCGTCGTTAAGGGCGTTGCGCTTTTCCGGTCGGTTCAGAGTGATAAGGGCGATTTTATTTTCGGTTTCGTAAATTATTTCAGGCATTTATTGTTTGCTGTTAAGAAAATCGCTCCGTGAGCCAGGCTTTTGTCTGTTTCGGCGGGCGATTTTTATTTTAAAAGATTCGTCGCTTTGTCTATCTCCGCCGCAAAATTTTCGATTGTTCGCGCCACAATTTCGATTTGCTCGCTCGCTTCTTTCCAGTCACGCTGCTCGATCGCCTCGCGGACGGCGGGCAGAGTTTTCACGCCGTAGCCGGTGTAAAATCCGGGCGCGTAGATTTGATGCCTGAACCACGATCGGCGCGGCAAACCCTCGCGGCGCGTCAGAGCGCGTTCGGTGCGATACAGAATTTCGCCTAAAGATTTCTGCGCGGCGGGCGACAACTGTTTATTTTTCGATGCCGTTTGATAATTTTTCGCGCTTTCCTGAAGTTTTGCCAGCGAGTTTTGCAGCGGCGCGAAATTCAGAAACGGCACTTCCGTTTTCGGTTTCGGCGCGACGAAAGTTTCCGTCGGGTCCTGCACAGCCGAAATCATCCCGTCGGAAATCATTCGATTCGTCATTTTGGTTTCTTCGCGCAGATTGTCGGCGAGCGCCGTTACTTCTCTGATGTAATTCGAAACCGTGTCGGCAAAATTCGTAAATTCAAACGGCAGAATCTCGGCGTTGGCAAAACGCAGAGTCGTCCGCCCGCAAACCTTTGACAACGCGATGCCGTAATCGAAATTCGGGTCGCCGAAACGCGTAAAATGGTCGAACGAATCGTAAACCGAATGATACGAGCCGCCGCCGTCTTCGCCGCCGAAACCGATATTAAACGAAGCGATGCCGAGATGCTGCAAAAACGGCGTGTAGTCCGAGCCGGAACCGAGCGCGTAAATTCGCAAATCGCTTCGCTCCAACACTTCGCGGCGCGCAGCGGGCGAGCCGTTGACGACTTGAAGCGCTTTCAAACGTTGCCAGACGCTAATTTTCGTCTGCGGGTCGACGACGTTTTTAGCGATTTCGTTGGCGAATTTTTCGAGCGTGTGCGAGCCGCCGACGCCTAAGAATCCGCGCCCGTTCGAATCGGAATTGATGTAAACGACGGCTTTTTGCCGCAGCTCGTCGGCGTGAAACTCCGCCCATTCGGTCGAGCCGAGCAGTCCCGGTTCTTCCGCGTCCCAGGCTGCGTAAACAATCGTCCGTTTCGGTTTCCAGCCGGTTTTCGCCAGCTCGCCGACGGCGCGCGCTTCTTCCATCAGCGAAACCATTCCGCTAATGGGGTCGTCCGCGCCGTTGACCCACGCGTCGTGGTGATTGCCGCGTATAATCCACTGGTCGGGAATTTCCGCGCCTTTCATTTTGGCGATGACGTTATACGCGGGTTTGATGTCCCAATTAAATTCGAGCTTGAGGCGAACTTTCAGCGAATTTGTGCCGCCGAAATGATAGGTGATCGGCAGCGCGCCGCGCCAGTTTGGCGGGACGACCGCGCCGCCCAGATTTCTTAATAAAGGCAGTGCATCGGCGTAGGAAATCGGCAAAACGGGAATTTTCGTCAGCGTCGGCGCGTCTTTCCGGTCGAGCCGTTTCGCGTCTTTGGTCGAGCCGACGCCGGGCGTCAGCGGGTCGCCCGGAAAAAGCGGCATATCGGCGACCGAGCCGCGCTGCGCGCCGAATTCGTTGCGATACGCGCCTTTCGGGTAAACGTCGCCCTGAAAATAACCGTCGTCGCGCGGGTCGGAATAAATCAAACAGCCGATAGCGCCTTTTTCGGCGGCGACTTTCGGCTTGATGCCGCGCCACGAGCCGCCGTAGCGGGCGATGACGATTTTTCCTTTCACGTCGATGCCGCGTTTTTCCAGTTCTTCGTAATCGGCTGGAATGCCGTAATTGACATAGACGAGGTCGCCCGCGACGTCGCCGTCAATCGAATAAGCGTTGTAAATCGGCAATTGTTCGCTTTGCTGGTTCGAGGTCGCGTCTTCTTTCAATGGCGGCTCGCTTAATTTCGCCGTGAATCTTTCCGGCGCGGTCATTTCCAGCAGCCGCGTTTTCGGCGTCGGAAACAAAACGTCGAACTGCTCAATCTGCGTCTCGAAACCCCAGGATTTGAACAGCGAAGCCATAAACTCGGCGTTTTGTTTTCCATAAGGCGAGCCGACGTGATGCGGGCGCGCCGACAGCCGCTTCATCCAATCGCGCAGATTTTCGCGCCGCAGATAAGAGTCGAATTTTTCTTCCAGAGCCGTTTGTCGAGCGGAGCCGGCGGCGGAAAAGCCGAGCAAGGTTTTTTCATTCGGCACAGACTGCGCAACGACGGAAAAAGCCAGCAGACAGACACAGAAAACTCGCAGAAATGAATTTCGCATAAGCGGACTCCTGAAATTTTACGGATTTGGAAACGAAGTGAAATTATTGTAAAGAAACTTTGAAAAAGTTGCTACACGAATGGTTATGATTTTGAAATTTTCCGTTCAGGCTGGCATTTTGAACGAAATTCGACAAATTTTCCCGCTCAAAACGATTTTTCTCCGCTCGAACGGATTTTCGCGCACTCAAAGCGAAAATTCTCCGCTCAAAACGATTTTCAAGCGCTCAAAATGATTTTTACCTCGCTCAAAGTGGATTTTCAAGCGCTCAAATGGGTTTTTACCCGCTCAAGACGATTTTTTATCCGCTCAAGACGATTTTCAAGCGCTCAAAACGAATTTACAGTTGCAAGTCGCGGTTTTTACACGCTCAAACCGAATTTACGTTTGCAATTCGTGATTTTCCGGCGCTCGATGCGAATTTTGCGCTTTCTCCGTAAATATTTCGGCAAAATTCGCTTATTTCAGATGTTACGCGCCGATTTTAGAAAGAATTGCGCGCTTTAATTACTCTGCCAGAAACTCGCGCAGAATTTCCGTGACCGCTTCGGCGGCTTCCTGCTGAACCCAATGACCACTGGTCGGAATCCGAAATTCTTCATAAGGCGCGTCGATCATCGCGCCGATTCCGCGCACGGTTTCCGGTAAAATCGCCTGGTCCTGCTCGCCGTAAATGAAAACCGTCGGGACTTTTATTTTCGGCGTCGCTTCGTGCTTCGTGAAAAATCGTTTTAAGATATTGGCGCGATAATAATTCAGCATCGCCGTCAGCGCGTAAGGCTCGTGCCAGGCTTTTTTATATTTGGCGATGTCTTCGTCGGTGAAGACATTTTTTTCCGCCGTCGAATTTTTCAGAGCATTCTCTAAAAGAGCGAAATCATTGAGTTTTAGTAAGTTTTCGGGCAGCAGCGGAATTTGAAAAAAGAACATATACCAGCTTGCCAGAAACTGCCGGAAAGTGAAATTTTTTCGCATAATCTGGGGCGGCGGAACTTGCAGCGCGCCGAGCTTCCAGAGATATTCGGGATGTTTCGCCGCCAAAGCCCAGGCAATGCTCGCGCCCCAATCGTGCCCGACGACCGCCGCTTTTTCGCGTCCGAAATGATGAATCAAGCCGACGACGTCATCGACCGATTTATCGATTTCATAATCCGCCACGCCGGTCGGTTTATCGCTCAGATTGTAGCCGCGCAAATCCGGCGCAACGACCGTGTATTCGTCGCCTAAAGCCGCGAGCTGATGCCGCCACGAATACCAGAATTCGGGAAATCCGTGCAATAAAATAACCAGCCGCTCGCCGTCGCCCGCCTTGGCGTAATGCAGGCGAGTGCCGCCGATTTGCGCGTAATCGAAAGTAATTTCGCTCATAAAACTCCTAAATCTTTCGCTTCCAGTTCGGAAACATCTATTCTCATTCGCAAAAGCGCGGTCGAAAAAGTTTTGCCCTGCGCGTCGGTCATCAGCGACAAAGTTCCGCCGCCGCCGAGAGATTCGTGCAGGAGAAAATTCAAGGCGTTCAGATTCGGCAATTCAAAGCGCTCGACCGCGCCTTTGACCATCGCGCCGAAATGCTGCTTGACCTTTTCCGCCGTCACTTCGCGCACCAGCAGCGGGTAAAATTCGTCTTTCAAAGCAATCACGCCGACGTTTGCCGTGTCGCCTTTGTCGCCGGAACGCGCGTGCGCCAGTTTTAATAATTCAACTTTCATAAATTTTTCAAATGCAGATTCAGTTTATAAAATCCAGCCAAAACAAGCGAATGCGTAATCTGCTCGCTTTCGATTAATCGCGGAATTTCGTCGAGCGCGACGAGTTTTGTGACGACGCTTTCGTGTTCGTCAAAAGCCGTCTCCCGAATTTTACGGCAATTTAAAGCGGCGAAATGATAAATCCAGTTGTTTTGAATCGCCGGGTTCGGTCGCGATTTTCCCAAAAAAACGAGTTCGTCGGACGCAAAGCCGGTTTCTTCCAGCAGTTCGCGGCGCGCGGCGGTTTCGGGCGCTTCGCCGGCGTCGATCATTCCGCCGGGAATTTCCAAAACAATTTCTTCCGTGCCGTGACGAAACTGTTCGATTAAAACCACGCGATTTTCCGCATCCAGCGCGATAATATTGACCCAATCGGGACTTTCGATGACGAAAAAACTGTGCTCCAGATTGTCCGATTCGCGCTCCGAGAAATCCTTGCGGACTCGGAAAACGCGGCAGTCGGCAAGCTGTTCGGAAGCTTTGCGCTTCCAGGTTTCGGGTTTAGCGTTCATAATAAATAGTGACTTAAGCTTTAAAAATATGTTTGAATAATAAAACAAGTTTACATTTTTTCAGGGGGAATTTATGAACGGGAAACTATTTTTTATCGCCATTTTGACAATTTTTATTTCGACCTTCGCTTTCGCCCAGAGAACCGTTACAAAAAAGACTCCGACCCCGAAGCCGACACCGACCGCGACGCCTTCACCGCTGCCGACACCAAGCCCGACGCCCGTGACGCTGGAAATAATTCTGACCGAAGCCGAAAAGCAGACGCAGAATTACCGTCAGGCGTTTAACAGTCTTCTGGCGGAAGAAACGAAAACTTTCGAGGAATACAATCGCGACGGCGAAGCCAAAAAACGCCGCACGGTCGAATCGAATTTTCTCGTTTATCAATCGTCCAAGAATGAAAATCTGATAACCGAGTATCGCAACGTCGTCAAAGTTGACGGCAAAGCCGTCGGCGACAGCAACAAACGCGCCGAAGATTTTTTCGAGAACGTTCTGCAATCGACGAGCGCCGAAACGGAACTCGAAAAAATTCTCAATGAAAGCACGCGCTACGATAAAACCCTGAACGTTTCGGGCTTTACGCTTTATCAATCGCCGATTTTAGCCGCGCATATTCGCCCGGCGTTCGACTTTCGCCTGAACGGTCAGGAAACTTTCAACGGCAGAAAAATTTATTCGGTAAATTACCAGCAGAAAGCCAAAAGCGCGTATGTTTTATTTAACGAGCGACCGGCAAATAACGATAAGCTTTATATAAATTACGAAACCGAGCTGCCGAAACAGATAAAGGAGCCGAACGCGCTTTTGCGCGGGAAACTCTGGATTGACGCGGAAACTTTTGAAATCTGGCGCGAGGAACGCGAGCAGACCATTCAGCCCGAAGGCGCGAGCAGCCCGGTAATCGTTTTAAGAGCCGAGTTTGAATACCAGAAAAACGAGCCGGGTTTTGTCACGCCGAAAAAAATCACGCTGACCGATTACGGAGTCAGGCGCAAAGACGAGCAGTTTACAACAGTCAAAGACACGTTCGTCACGTTTGAATACACGAAATTTACGAGGTCGGACGTGGAAGTGAAATCCGGCGACGTCAATTCGTCGGAAACGCCGAAGCCTTAAACTCTTGGCGAGAACGTTTGGACAACTTGCGGCGAGTTACCGCAAGTTGTCGAGAACTTACTGCAACTTGTAAAAAAGTTTCTGCAAGTTGTCGAGAAGTTGCTGCAGGTTGTCGAAAAGTTAAAAAATCAGCGCAATTTACGCGGTGATAACTTCGACTTTCGTTTCAATCAGAGTTTTCGGAATCAAAGCCGGGAAATAAGCCATAATTTCCTCGACTTTCGGTCGCCCGCCCGCGAAACCCGTCACCGCCGGAGGTCCGGTCAGAATCAAAGGCGCAAGCTCTTTCGTGAATCTTTCGACGTCCGCTTTGTTTTGCCCGCGCACGCCGAAGCGCAGCTGGACTTCGGGAATATCCGTCGGCGGCTCGCCCGCCAGATGCCCGTGCGTGGCGTTGACGCCGACGAACTCGGTTAAGATGACGTCGAATTTTAGACCGAGTTTTTCCAGCCGCGCGCGCAGGATTTTATCGGCGGCTTGCGCCTTCGCGTAAGCGTCCGGGTAAGCGTAAACGAGCGTTCCGACGGCTTTCCAGCCCGCCGAATAAGCGATGGAAACTTTGTAAAAATCCGTGTTCGGATTGCCTTTGATGCCGTGAACGCGAACGCGATTTTTTCCGTCGTCCTTTAAATTAATCGAAGTGAAATCGGCGACGACGTCCGGCGTGATATAAGATTTCGGGTCGCCCATTTCATAAAGAAGCTGTTCTTTTATCGAGGGAATATTGACGATGCCGCCCGTG
>DASVRL010000160.1:0-25169 GCA_036388635.1 Pyrinomonadaceae bacterium | reverse complement strand
ACTCAACAAAAAATTCAACTGAGCGAGTTGTTTTTTGCGCTTAGCGCCTTTGCCGAATTCATCAATTCTTCGATTTCTTCCGCCTGTTTCGGACATTTCGCCGTTAAATTTACGTTTCCTTCTTCTGTAACAAGCACATCGTCTTCGATGCGAACGCCGATGCCGCGATATTTGGCGGGCGCGTCTTTGTCGTCCGGCGGAATGTAAAGTCCCGGTTCGACCGTCAGAACCATTCCCGGCGCAAACGGACGCGAATTTTTCGCCTGTTGTTCGGTGAAATAACGTCCGGCGTCGTGCACGTCCAAGCCGAGATAATGCCCGACGCCGTGCATATAATATTTCATAAACTTTTTCTTTTTGATGAGGTCTTTGGTTTTGCCCTTCAGCAGACCGAGTTTTTTCATTCCTTCCGTGAGAAGCTCAATCGAAAGCTCCTGGCGCTGCTTGATGGTGTTGCCTTTTTTCGTCGCTTCGATGCATTCGTTTTGCACGTCGAGAACGATGTCGTAAACTTCGCGCTGCGGTTTCGTGAAACGTCCGTTGACGGGAAACGTGCGCGTGATGTCCGAGGCGTAGCCTTTGTATTCGGCGCCCGCGTCAATCAAAATCAAATCGCCGTCATTGAGCGGGCAGTTGTTTTCGACGTAATGCAGGATGCAGGCGTTAATGCCGCCGCCGATGATCGAATTGTAGGCGACGCCCGAAGCGCCGTGATGCCGCATATAAGATTCCATCAGCGATTCGACCTGATATTCGTTCATTCCGGGTTTAATGCTCTGCATCGCCAGAATATGCGCTTCGGCGGCGATGGTCGCGCTGGTCTGCATCAGTTCGACTTCTTCCGGCGTTTTGTGCAGCCGCATTTCGTGAATCAAAACGGTCGGGTCGATAATCGTGTGCGGCGGATAAGCGGTTTTCAGACGACGAAAACGCTGACCGGAAAGATACTGCAAAATCACCTGGTCGAGCTTGTTATCGACGCCGAAACGATAATAAAGCTTTTCGTGCCCGTTCAGCAGCTTCGGCAATTCCTGCTCGAATTTCTCGATCGGAAAAGCCCTGTCGGCGCCGTAATTTTTCACCGCGCCTTCCGTGCCTTCGCGCCTGCCGTACCAGGTTTCCATTTCGGGGTCGCGCGGGCGGACAAAAAGCGTAAAGCGATTTTTCTTGCTCGACGGATTAATGACGGCAATCGCGTCGGGTTCGGGAAATCCGGTCAGGTACAAAAAGTCGGAATCCTGCCGGAATTTGTGTTCCGTGTCGTAGCTGCGCGTCGTTTCGTGCGCCGCCGGAATAATGGCGATAGAATCTTTGCCGATTTGTTCGATAAAATTTTTTAATTGCGCTTTCATTGGTTTCTCCTCTTTTCGGAAATTGTAGCGTAAATTCGGCAAAGCGGAAAATTCAGGAAACGCGCCAACGCGGAATGAAGAATAAGAAACGCGAAAACTGCAATTCATCCTTCGGCGCTCGGCGCTCGGCATTTTATAAAATTCCTGCAAAAAAAATAAAATTCGTCGTTCCGTTTTTAACAAGAATTGCTATAATCTACGGCACTTCCATTTGAAACTTTTCTGAGACGGAGAAACAATGAAAAAACTTTTCAGTTCAATCGCCTTAATCGCCGCTTTGGCGCTCGTCGCGCTTGCCGACGTGCGGCTGCCGGATACGCCGAAGCCGAAACAATCGAAAGCAATCGACACGCGGCTTCAGATTCGCCTTGACAAAGACGCGAAAGAGGCACGTCTGCGGATTCCGAAAAGCCAGCTAAAACAGCTTCGCGCCGAGCTTGACCAGCTCGACGATTCCGCCGGGACGACGGCTTCGCTGAGTTTTTCAAGAACGCAAACAATCGTCAGCGGTTTGTTTTTGAGCCTGGCGTTTGTTTTCGGCGGCGTCTGGCTGGCGCGCTCGCGCGGCAAAACCGATTCGAAAACGAATAAAGCTCTGGTCGTCGTCGCGGGTTTATTTCTGACCGGAGCGATGACGACGATTGCCTTTGCCAATATCGCTCCGCCGGTGGAAACGCGCCGCATCGACGGAAAAATCTTTAGCGAAAGCGTGCATCGATACAAAAGGGCTTTGGGCAAAATCAAGCTCGAAATTTCAGACGACAGCGAAGAAGAAATCGAATTAATTGTCCCGGATGTGAAAACTCCAAACGTTACAGGCGGAGAAGAAGAATAGTTAGTGAATCGTCACTCGTCAATCGTGAATCGTCAATAGGTTTATCAGCGAGAAGTTAGGATTGTCTTTTCACTTTTTCACTTTTTCACTTTTTCACGATTCGCTTTCCCGTATGCAGGAAATTCAAAAAGCAAAATTTGAAATCGGTTCGGCGCACGTCTTCGCTTTCGCGTTTCTGGCGTTTTGCGCTTTGGCGGCGGCGCTCATCGGCAGCTTTCCTTTGCAGCTTTCCGTGCTCACGATTTTTCTTTTCGCGGGCGTCCATAATTTTATGGAGTTTCGCTATTTTGTCGCGCGAATGCCGCTGCGCTGGGGAAAATCGCGAACGTTTTACGCGGTCGGCATCGGCGGCGTCGTTGTTCTGGCTTTCTTCTACCTGTCGATTTATTTTCTGTTCGACAACTGGCTTTGGAGTCTGAAAAACGTGCAGACGCTGGTCGCCGTCTGGAACACGTTTTTCGTTTTGTGGCTCGGGCTTCTTTTTTACCTGCGCGGGCGGCAGAAACCGAAAACCGACTGGAGCCTGGCGTTTGCCGTCGCGTTTTTGCTCGCGGCGCTGGCGTGGCTGGTGCCGCATTACTGGAGCCTGACGCTGGTTTATCTGCACCCGTTTATCGCGCTCTGGTTTGTGGAAAGACAAATCCGGCGCACGCGCAGGGAATGGCTCAAAGCTTATCATTGCTGTCTGGCTTCGATTCCGTTTTTTTTAATCGTTTTGTGGCTGGCGCTCGGAAATCAGGCGAATCTGCCCGAAGACACTTCGCTCGCCTCGCGCATCGCGCAGCACGCCGGAACCGAGATTCTGCCGGGCGTTTCCTCGCATTTGCTCGTCGCCGCGCACGTTTTTCTCGAAAGCATTCATTATGCCGCGTGGATTCTGCTGATTCCGCTGGTCGATAAACGCGCCGTTCCCTGGAAATTAAAAGAAATTCCGCTGGCGGCAAATAAACAGGGCTTTCCGAAACTGGTGACGGCGGTTTTAATTGTCAGCATCGGTCTGGTTTTCGCGTTGTGGTTCGGTTTTTCGGTTGATTACGCGACGACCAGAGACGTTTACTTTGCCTTCGCCATCGCGCACGTCCTGGCTGAATTTCCGTTTCTGGTGAAAATGCTGTGAGAATTTTTAGCCGCCGGAAACATGGTGAAGAAAAAGAGCTGAAACAACCGATCAACACAAATCGGCGCCGATTTTCTAAAAATAAATCCGCGCTGCTTCCTGTTAATCGGTTGTTTTAATTCACCCAGCTTTCTCCCTGTATTGTCTGCGGCTAAATCTTTTCTGCAAGACTTTCAGATTGCCCGCGTTCCCTAAACGTGACGTGATAAAAATTTCCGTTCGAGCAACTGCTTGCGTGTCTCAAACTACCAATTGATTGAAACACTTTCGGGAATAAAATTTACAAAATTCATTCGAGGTGAAGTTATGCGAAAGGTTTTCTTTTCAATCGTTTTTTGTTTGCTTTTAACGCTCGGCGCGAGCGCTCAACAGGTAACGCAGGGCGGGCTGGAAGCCGTCGGCGCGGGCGGAAAATCGCTGGGCGCGTGTCCTTTGAAACACACGGACGTGAAAGCCGAAATCAGCGGTTTTCTGGCGCGCGTGAAAGTCACGCAGGAATTTGAAAATAATTTCAGCGATAAAATCGAAGCCGTTTACGTTTTTCCGCTGCCGCAAAACGCGGCGGTCGACGATATGACGATGCGCATCGGCGAGCGCGTCGTGCGCGGGCGCATTATGAAACGCGAGGAAGCCAGAGAAGTTTACGAAGCGGCAAAATCGAACGGGCAAATCGCCAGTCTTTTAGACCAGGAACGCCCGAATATCTTCACGCAGGCAGTCGCCAACATTCTGCCCGGCGAAAAAGTGATTATCGAAATCAGCTACGTCGAAACCTTGAAATACGAGGACGGGCAATACGAATTCGTTTTTCCGATGGTCGTCGGACCGCGCTATATTCCGGGCAATCCGACCGGAAATCAGGGCGGCGGTTTTTCGCCCGACACCGACCGGGTTCCCGACGCTTCGAAGATTACGCCGCCGGTGGCGAAAGACCGCGCCGGACACGATATTTCGATTGAAGTTAAACTCGACGCCGGAGTTCCGGTTGAAAACTTCGCCTCGAAATCGCACGAAATCGAATCGAACCGGCTTTCCGCCAATAGTTCTCTGATCAAGCTGAAAAACGAGAAAACGATTCCGAACAAAGATTTTATCCTGCGCTACGACGTGGCGGGCAAAAAAATCGAGGACGCCGTTTTGCTGCATCGGGCGGAAAAGGGCGGATATTTTACGTTGATTTTGCAGCCGCCCGACAACGTCCGACCGCAGGACGCGACGCCGAAAGAAATCGTTTTCGTGCTCGACACTTCGGGGTCGATGAGCGGTTTTCCGATTGAAAAAGCGAAAGAATCGATGAAGCTCGCGCTCGACGGATTGAACCCGCAGGACACTTTTAATTTGATAACTTTTGCGGGCGACACGCACGTTTTATTCGACAAACCTGTTCCCGCAACAGCGGAAAATCTGAAAAAAGCTCAAGCCTTTCTAGAATCGCGTCAAGGCGGCGGCGGAACGGAAATGATGAAGGCAATCGTCGCCGCGCTGGCGCCGACTGATTCGCAGCAGCACATTCGCGTCGTCTGCTTTATGACCGACGGCTATGTCGGCAACGATAGGGAAATCATCGCCGAGATTCAGAAACATCAGAACGCGCGCGTGTTTTCGTTCGGTATCGGCAGCTCGGTTAATCGTTTTCTGCTCGACAAAATGGCGGAAGAAGGGCGCGGCGAAGTCGAATACGTGGCGCTCAACGACGACGGTTCAGCCGCCGCGCGCAGGTTTCACGAGCGCGTGCGCAGCCCGCTTTTGACCGACATCTCGCTCGATTTCGGAAATTTGCCGGTCGCCGACGTTTATCCGAAACGCGTCAACGACCTGTTCAGCGCGAAACCCGTCGTCGTTCACGGGCGCTTTACCAAATCGGGCAGCGGCACGATTCGTCTGAAAGGAAAATCTTTCGGTCGCGAAGTGGTCAGGGAAATTGCGGTCAATCTTCCCGAAAACGAGCCGAATCACGACGTTCTGGCGACGCTCTGGGCGCGCACCCGAATCAACGATTTAACGTCGCAGGATTATACGAATCAGAAACCCGAAATCAGAGAAACGATTACGAATCTGGGACTTGAATATCGCCTGATGACGCAGTTTACATCGTTTGTCGCGGTCGAGGAAAGAATCGTCACCGACGGCGGGCAGCCGCGCCGCGTCGAGGTTCCCGTCGAAATGCCCGACGGCGTGAGCCGCGAAGGTGTTTTCGGCAGCGATGGACGCCGCCTGAGCAGCCTTAGCTCCGACCCTCATGGTTTTATAATGCAGGGCTTCATCGGACGAAGAAACGCAAAGAGCAGCATGCCTGTAAATAAGACGGCAGATGTTGTAAGCCTGACGCTGACTCCAAACGACAAGAAAAAAGACAGCGAGCGGCAAGCCGTTTCAGAAAGCATAAAGGCAACCGTTCTGCCAAAACCCGCATATCCGGCGACGGCAATTGCGGCTAAAGCCGTGGGTCTGGTCTATATTCAGGTAACGCTTGACGAAAACGGCAGCGTCGTTTCCGCAAAAGCTGTTTCCGGACACAATCTGCTTCAGCCGGCGGCGGAAGCGGCGGCGAAAAACGCGAAATTTAACGTCACCAAAGGCTCGTTGGAAATAGTTAAAATTACGGGCGTTCTGGTCTATAATTTTACGGACGCGAGAGACGTAATCGTCTCGCCCGCGCTGCAAAATATTCAGGTCGAATTCAAACCGAATAAGCTTCATTCGTCGGTCACGGCGCTGGTCGAGCGTTTGAAAAACAATCAATCGCAGGCGACGCCGGACGAAGCCAGATTCGTCAAAGACGGTAAAGCCGAAGTTATCGTCCGTTTAAAACAGCTAAAGCCGGAAACAATCGCGGAGCTGAAAAATCTAGGTTTTGAAGTTCTGACCGAGATGCCTTCGGCTAAAGCCTTAGTCGGACGCATCGCCGTCGAAAAACTTTCCGCTCTGGCGGAGATGGAAGCGGTCACGTTTATTTCGCCGCAAAATCGCTAGAAACAAGGCAAAAGGTAAAAGTAGAAAGGCAAAAGTAAGAAAGTAATTTTCTTCACTTTTGCCTTTCCTTTTTGTCTCTTTTCCTTTCAAATGTTTATATGAATCGTGCGGAAATGCTCGCGCGCGTCGAAAGACGCGAAAAGCCGTGGGACATTATTATTATCGGCGGCGGCGCCAGCGGCGTCGGTTGCGCCGTTGACGCGGCTTCGCGCGGTTACGATGTTCTGCTCGCGGAGCAGAGCGATTTCGGCAAGGGAACGTCGTCACGATCGACAAAATTGATTCACGGCGGCGTCCGCTATCTCGAACAGGGAAACATCTCGCTCGTAATGGAAGCCTTAAAAGAACGCGGAATTTTGCGGCGGAACGCCCCGCATCTGGTTCGCGATTTGGCTTTCGTCGTGCCGAATTACGATTGGTGGGAAATGCCTTTTTACGGCGTCGGGCTGAAAATCTACGATTTGCTGGCGGCAAAATACCGTTTCGGAAAATCGAAAATCTTATCGAAAAAAGAAATTTTAAAACGCCTGCCGACGATAAAAACCGAGGGCTTGCGCGGCGGCGTGATTTATTACGACGGGCAGTTTGACGATGCGCGGCTTTTGATAAATCTGGCGGCAACGGCGGCGGAACAAAACGCGACCATTTTAAACTACGCGCGCGTTTTCGGTTTGACGAAAGACGCGAAAGGCTTTATCGACGGCTTGAATTTTGTCGATGAAGAATCGGGACAGGTATTTCAGGCGCGGGCGAAAGTCGTTATCAATGCGACGGGCGCGTTTTGCGACGCGATTCGCCGGATGTCGGACGATAACGTAAAACCTCTCATCTCGCCGAGCCAGGGAATTCATCTGGTTTTCCGGCGCGAGTTTTTGCCCGGCGAAAATGCGATTATGATTCCCCATACGACCGACGGCAGAGTTCTGTTCGCGATTCCGTGGCACAATCATACGCTGGTCGGCACGACCGACACGCCGGTCGAAAAAGCGGAACTCGAGCCGTCCGCGCTGGAAGAGGAAATCGAATTCATTCTGCAAACCGCCGGAAAATATTTACATAAAGCGCCCGAAAGAAAAGACGTTTTGAGCGTTTTTGCCGGCATTCGCCCGCTGGTTAAGACAAACGGCGGCGCCAAAAATACGGCGGCTCTTTCGCGCGACCACACGATTCAGATTGACGACGCCGGCTTAATAACTTTGACGGGCGGAAAATGGACGACTTACCGGCGGATGGCGGAAGACTGCATCAATCAAGCCGCCGTTTTAGCCAGACTGCCGGAAAAAGACTGCGCGACGAAAGATTTAAAAATTCACGGTTTTATCGAAAACGCGGAACAATTCGGCGATTTGACGGTTTACGGCGCGGACGCGCAAAACATTCGAAAATTGATTGAAACCGATAAAAGCCTGGGCGAAAAACTGCACGCCCGGTTGCCTTACACGGCGGCGGAAGTTGTCTGGGCAGTCAGACACGAAGCGGCGCGGACAGTCGAAGACGTTCTGGCTAGGCGAACGCGCGCGTTATTTCTAAACGCCCGCGCCGCCATAGAAATCGCGTCGCCGGTCGCCGAAATTACGGCGCGTGAACTAGGCAAAGATAAAGATTGGATTGAAAAGCAAATCGGCGAATTTAACGAAATCGCCGAAAAATATTTGATTCGACGGTGATAATTTCGCATTTTACAGTTATAAATTCACGTTTTACTATCGCAAAATTACATTTCACAAACGCAAGACGACCTTTTTACCCGTTCAAAATAGCGCGCTGAATCGTGAAAAGCTGGTTGATGCCGATTTCCGCCAGCGCCAGCATCTCGGTCATCTGTTCGCCGGTAAACGGCTCGCGTTCCGCCGTGCCCTGAATCTCGATAAATTTCCCCGCGCCCGTGCAGACGATGTTCATATCGACTTCGGCGTTTGAATCTTCCGCGTAGCACAAATCGAGAATCGGCGTGCCTTCGACGATGCCGACGCTGACCGCCGCGACTTCGCTCAAAAGCGGCGAGGTTTTGATAACGCCGTGCGAAACGATTTTTTTGCAGGCGAGCGCCAGCGCGACATACGCGCCCGTAATCGAAGCGCAGCGCGTTCCGCCGTCGGCTAAAATCACGTCGCAGTCGATGAAAATCTGGCGCTCGCCGAGCTTTTTCGTATCCACGACGGCGCGCAGGCTCCTGCCGATCAGACGTTGAATTTCCTGCGTTCTGCCCGACGGGCGCTGCGTTTCGCGCTGCGTGCGGCTTTGCGTGGCGCGCGGCAGCATCGCGTATTCCGCCGTCACCCAGCCCGTTCCTTTATTGCGCAGAAACGGCGGCACGCGGTCTTCGACCGTCGCCGTGCAGATAACCTTCGTGTTGCCGACCTCGATTAACGCCGAGCCTTCGGCATAAGGCGAGATGTTCGGCGTGATGCGCGTGTTTCGCAGCTGTTCGAAAGTGCGTTTGTCGATTCTTTCGTAATTCATTATTGCGGGTTATTCAAACAGAAATAAAAGAAACGCGCGACGCTGAAAGCGGAATAAAGAATTTGTCGTTCACGCGTTGATAATTCATCGTTTTGATTTATCCTGTTTAATTTTCTAGTTTATCTACTCCAAAAATTTCGATCGCTTCCAGTTTCGCGGGCTGGCTGCCCAGAAATCTTTCGGCGACGCGGGCAAAGCGTTCGGCGGCGTCCGTGACGTAAAAATGGTCGAGGTCGTCGCAAAGCCGCCGCTCACGATTATAATTGATTAAATCGCTATTGGCTAAATCGTTATCCTGTAAAAGTTTTGCGACTTCTTCGGCGGTCGCCTCGCCGGAATCGACCAGCGTCACGCCTTCGCCGACGGTTTGCTGAATCACCTCGCGCAAAATCGGGTAATGCGTGCAGCCTAAAACCAGCGCGTGCGGCTTGAAATCGACGATTTTTTGCAGATACTTGCGCGCGATGGAAAAAGTTTCCGCCTCGCGCGTCCAGTTTTCTTCCGCCAGCGGCACAAAAAGCGGGCAGGCGCTTTGCAAAACTTCGACTTTACGGGAAGCCTGACGGATGGAAGCGGCGTAAGCGTTGCTGGAAACGGTCGCCTCGGTGGCGATCACGGCGATTTTCGCGTTCGTTTCGTCTTTTGTAATTTCAACCGCTTTTCGCGCGCCGGGACCGATGACGCCGACCACGTTGAGTCCGATTTTTTCACGAATTTTCGGCAAAGCCAGCGCCGAAGCCGTGTTGCAGGCGACAACCAAAAGCTTGATGCCGCCCGCCGCCAGAAACTCGGAATTTTCGATGGCGTAGCGCTCGACCGTCGCCAGCGATTTCGTGCCGTAAGGCACGCGCGCCGTATCGCCGAGATAAACAAAACGCTCGTTCGGCAGGCGATTGTGCAGCGCCCTGTAAACCGTTAAACCGCCGACGCCGCTGTCAAAAATTCCGATTGGTAGATTGTTTGCCAAAATAATTTATTAAAAGAAAATTTGCCTTGCTTGTAAGACTACAAAAAACGCTGTTTTTCAGCAACCAATCCGGCATTTTTCCGCCGCCGAGGTGCGTTTTCCGGAAAGAGTATCAGATTAGTTCATAAACGAGACGAGCCAATAACCGGAGAAATCGTTTGCTGAAATTTCGGATTTTAAAAACTCTTTGAGTTCAACTAATTACGCGGGCTCAACAATGTTTTGGCACGCATCTTGCCAGTTTCCAAAGCAAGATGATTGGAAACAATTCGATTCCGGTCACTGAAAAAGGATTGCCCTTTACATTTTTAATAAGGATTCGGAAGGCGGGGCAAAAAGATTAAGGAGGTTATCATGAAATTAAATATCTTGAAACGAACGGCGGCAATCGGAACTTTAGGTTTAATCGCCTTACTGGGAACCAGCGAAATTGCTAACGCCCAGACTTACAGAGACTATCAGAGAGACCAGCGCAGAACGCAGAGACAGTACGAAAGAGAGCAGAGACAATACGAAAGACAACAACAGAGAGCCTATAATCAGCGTTATCGCGTTTACAGCAACGGCAGATACTACCAGACCGACAATCGCGGAGTCGAGCTGTTGCGGCAGGCGGTCAACAGAGGTTATCAGCAAGGATTTCGCGCCGGACAGGCTGATCGCGGCTATCGACGCGGATACAATTACGGCGGCTCGTCGCTGTATCGAAGCGGAAACTACGGCTATCAGAGCTACGTCGATTCGAGCCAGTACCGTTATTATTTCCAGCAGGGCTTCCAGCGCGGCTACGAAGACGGTTTTTACAGCCGCAACCAGTATGGTTATAACTCCAACGGCGGTTTGAACATTTTAGGTTCGATTCTGTCGGGAATTCTCAACATTCAATCTTACTAGGGAGTTTAACGGTAATTAGGAAATCTCTGGAAAAAGCGAAAGGCGGCTAAATTAATAGCCGCCTTTCGCTTTTCGCTCATAATTATTCGATTTTATTTTTGGCGAGAAGAAAATCTTTAATTGTTTGGCTTGTAAGATAAATTTTCTATCTTTATCCAAAAACGAAAAGACCCGGAACGCCCACATATTCCGGGTCTTTTGCTGTTTTCTCGCGAAGGAGGAAAACAAGTTACCGAAGACCGTTTCCGGTTTCGACTTAACATAAAATATCTATTGACGATTGTTTTCCAGAAATTGAAAAAAAATTTTGGTGGAGGCGGCGGGAATCGAACCCGCATCCAAAGGTTGCGACCAGTAGACTCTACACGTTTATTCAATTTGCTTAAAGTTTCGCCCGTAAAAAGTCAGCAAACTGACAAAACCTTTTTACAGACTAGCCTGACTAACATTTCGCTCGCGTCCGCAGGCGGTGGGCGCGCGCTAGCTTGAACTAAGTTATGCCTCAATCGGTCGCTTCAAGCTGACTTCCGTTGAGACACTTGTGGTTAGTTTTTAAACTAAGCAGCAAGAGCTAATTCTTGATTAGCATTTGTGTTTTGCTTGGTGTTTTAACGAGCTAACAAGCAAGCCCGACGTGCATCCAAAGATCTATACAAGCCCCTGTCGAAGCCTGTCGCCCCCAAAATTGTAGGGAAAGCTATTCTACAACATATTTGATGAAAAACTAAGCCGGCGGTTTGCCCGCCGCATTCGCCGCAATAAAATCCCGCGCGGCGAAAAGTAAACGCCCGAGCGAACCGCCGGTTTTCATTATCGTCGTTTTAAGACTTTCGGTTGCGGAAATTAATACAGCAAAGTAACCTGAAAATAATCGTTTGAGTCGGTAAGCGTCGGCGTGGCGCCGGAGACCAGCATCATTGAATGAGACTTGTATTTCAGAAGCTCGACCGGCATAAAAGTGGTTATCAACGACATGTGACTGCCGGTCTGATTAGCCCAGCACCTCGCCGTGCCGAGCGGGGTACCGCCGTCAAGGACTAAAGTAATTGCGATTTCACCTACCGATTGCGCGTAAGCGGTGGCGGACAGAACGAACGTTGCCGGACCTTCTACCGGTGAATTGAATTCAAACGATATCGGAACCGGTCCGACACCTCTAAAGATTTCTATAGCTGCCATTGTTTTCTCCTTTGTTTAATAAGAAATTTGAATAAGCGCGAAGGCGCGCAGGTGTGCATATGGAAAACCTTACCGCCTGTTTCCCTCTGCTGCTTTTTGTGCTGATTGACCGTATGGTGTGCGAAGTCTAGCAATTATCAGCTGGCGTGTCAATTAATATTAATTTTATATTACTCTCGTTGCCCTTTATTACGTTATCTGTCGTCGCGGAGGAGTTCCGGGCTGTGGCAACCCGGCGCGTCTGTTTCATCATCTTTTAAGTCACCGGTAATTTATATTCTCGTATCTGGCTTTCGTCTTCGGGTTAAGTTAATATAAACGGCTACCTTTCAAGCAGGGCGCTCCACATTTTCACACTATTTTAGAGAATTTTCAGGAGATTTATATGAACAGCGTTTTACGTCTGCCGTTTCTGGCAAAAGTCGCGCTCAGTCTGCTTTTATTCGCAATTATTTTTGCCGTCAGCCTGCAATTCAGCGGCGACGGAAAACCTTCCGTTCGTCAGCCGAAAACTGCCGGCGAGTTTGAAGAAAACGCCGAAGCGCGCAATGAATGGTTTATGTTTGAAAGAACGTTTCCGTCCGGCGAAATTCCTGCCGAAGCGCGGCGCCGGGCTTGGGCGTCGCGTCCGGTTGACGCGCGGCTGAGCGAATCGGCGGTTGCCGCTCCGGTCTGGCAATCGATTGGACCGCGCTCGACCGAATCGGACATCCCGAATTGGGGATTGACCAGCGGGCGCATCAATGCCATCGCCGTTTCGCCTTCCAACCCGCAGCTTATTTTAATCGGCGCGGCGACGGGCGGAATCTGGCGCTCGACTGACGGCGGCGCAAACTTTTTCCCGACGACGGACAACCAGGTAGATTTATCGGTCGGCTCGATTGCTTTTGCGGCAAGCGACAATTCCGTCGTGTACGCCGGATTGGGCGACAAATCCAGCAATTATTTCGGCAGCGGCGTTTTGAAATCGACCGACGGCGGGCAAAGCTGGACGCGCGTCAGCAACGCGACGCTGCCGTCGCCGGGCAGAATCTCGCAAATCGAAGTCGATTCCGCCAACCCGAATCGAGTTTATGTAGCGCAGTATGCCAATCGGCAGGGAAATGGCAGCACTGCCAGCGGGTTTTATTATTCGACCGACGGCGGCGTCAGCTGGACAAAAACCATCAGCGGTTTAGCCAGAGATTTGATTAAACATCCGACGCAGCCGAACACGCTTTATCTCGGAATGGCGCGCGCCGACGGCGTAGTTCCGACGACGGGCGGCGTCTTTAAATCCGATAACGGCGGGCAAAGCTGGACGCGAATTTATACCGCGCCGTTTGCGACGACTGCAAACATCAAAATCGCCGTCACGCCCGCCGCGCCGCAATCGCTTTACGTTTTGTCCGGCTCGACCAGTCCGGCGGGCGCGCGGCTGGAAACCAGCACCAACGAAGGCGGAATGTGGACGAATCAGGGCTCTAATTTCGACATCGGGCAACTGAGCTACAATTTTTATCTGTTCGTTCATCCGACCAATCCGGGCATAATTTTCGTCGGCACGCGCGACCTCTGGCGCAGCACGAACGGCGGCGTGAATTTTACAAACATCACCAACAATTTTTCGATTACCGGCAGCTATAATCCCTTCAATTCCAGAGCGCATCCCGACCAGCATCATTTTTATATTTCGCAGTCAAATCCGAATCTTATCTATCTGGCAAACGACGGCGGATTTTATCGTTCGACGGACGGCGCAAACAGTTTTCAGTCGCTTAACGCGAGCCTGAATCTGACGATGTTTACGAGTCTGGATTTGCACCCGACCGACGCGTCGCGCACTTACGGCGGCACGCAGGACAACGGCAATCAAAGGCGTCGCGGCGGGCAGATGTGGTCGGAATTTATCAGCGGCGACGGCGGGCAAATCGTTGTTGACCCGGTTGACCCAAGCATCGTCTATGCCACATACATCAGGCACTATATTGACCGCTGGACAAACAACACAGACGTTTACGAGTTGCCAATCGGAAGCCCTGCGACTTTCAACAGCGACTTGGTGGCGTTTTACCCGCCGTTTGTCACCAACGATGTAAACTCGAATCTTTATTTCGGAACGTACCGTCTTTACATCAGCAGCAATCGCGGCTTGACGTGGGCGCCGCCCGCCGGAGCGCAGGATTTGACCTTCGGCTTTGGCATCGGCGATGTGCTGTCGGCAATCGCGATTGCCAAATCGGACACGAACGTGATTTACACAGGCTCGGCGCAGGGCAGAGCGATGATTAGCACGACCGGCGGCGCAAGCTTTACGCAAATCACCAACGGCTTGCCGGCTCGTTTTATCAAAAGCATCGTCGTCAGCCCGACCAATCCGAATGTCGCTTACCTGACGGTTTCGGGTTTTGATTCCGGTCACGTTTTCAAAACAGTTAACGCCGGAGCAAACTGGACGGACATCAGCGGCAATCTGCCGAATATTCCGACTAATACGCTGGTCATCGACCCGCGCAATCCGAACACGCTTTACGTCGGCACAGACATCGGCGTTTTTCGCTCGACCACCGACGGCGGCACCTGGGAAACCTTCAATAACGGAATGCCGCCGGTGATTATCTCCGAACTCGATATTAATGCCGCCGGTTTACTGCAAGCCGGAACTTACGGGCGCGGCGCGTACCAGATTGATACCGCCGTCCCGGCTCCGAAAGCGGTGGCGGATTTTGACGGCGACGGCAGAACGGATGTTTCGGTTTTCCGCCCGGCGGACGGAACGTGGTATCTGCTCAGAAGCCAGGCGGGTTTCACCGCCGCGCAATTCGGCGCCAACGGCGACATTCCGGCGTCCGGCGATTATGACGGCGACGGCAAAACCGATCTTGCCGTGTATCGACCGAATGGCGGCTTCTGGTTTATTGTGAACAGCTCGAATAATACTTTCCGCGGGCAGCAGTTCGGAATTTCCAGCGATAAACCCGTCGCCAACGATTACGACGGCGACGGCAAAACCGACATCGCCGTTTATCGTGACGGCGCCTGGTATGCCATTTACAGCTCGAATTCGAATCTGCTGGCGACCAATTTCGGAATTGCGTCAGACGTTCCCGCGCCGGCGGATTACGACGGCGACGGTCGCGCCGAATTGGCGGTTTACCGCGAAGGCGTCTGGTACACTTTGAATCTGGCGAACAACCAATTCAAAGGAGTGCAGTTCGGCATTGCTTCCGATAAACCTGTGGTCGGCGATTACGACGCTGACGGAAAGGACGATTACGCCGTGTATCGTGTGAATGAAGGAACGTGGTATGTTCTGCGCAGCACGAGCGGATTTTTCGGACAGCAGTTTGGCATCGCCACTGATATTCCTTCGCCGGGCGATTACGACGGCGACGGCAAAACGGATTTGGCGGTTTATCGTCCGGGCGACGGCGCCTGGTACATTATCAACAGCGCCAATTCGAGCCTGCGCGTCGCTAATTTCGGAGTGAACGGCGATATTCCGATTCCTTCCAGACAGAATCCGTAAAATTGCTCGTAACAAATGAAAGGATGCCGGTAGCCTGCGCTTTATCTGATAAAGCATAGACCGTCGGCATCCTTTTTTTTTTGAAAATCTTCTGCGTTCTTTTAAGTTCCGGCGGTGAAAAATTTAGCTTTCGCGCTCTGAAACTGCGCCTGCATTTCCAGATAATCGACCAGCTTCAGAAAATCCATCCGCGGATACGAATAACCGCCGATGGTGCGAAAAGCGAGCTGCGGGCGCGTGTTTTCGAAAATGTGAAAGCCCCAGTAGAGAAGCTGTTTGCTGAAGCGAATCGCGCACTGCGCCGGTTCGATATAATGGCAGCGCGAATCGCGTTCGGTAAATTGCTTGAACTGCGTTTTCAAAACCTGATTCAAAAGCGTGTTGCGATTTTCCTCGTCCGTGTGCAGATTGTTTATCAAAACGTGCAGATGCGCTTTTTGATTGACGCGGCGAATCTCCGTAAAAGTCCGCTTGATAACGTCGGCGTTTTTGTTGATGCCGAGCGGGTTGAGCGTCGTCGGAATCAAACAATAATCGAAATTGCGGATAAATTCGGTCGGGTTTGCGTCAAATTCGGGATTGCAGTCGCAGACGACGATTTTCGTGTCTTTATAAGCGGTTTCGTCCCAATCTTCGTGGCTCAAAACAGAAATCACCGAGCCGATTTCGCCTTTCGTCGCGGGCAGGTAAACGCCTTCGCCGAGCAGCTTTTTCAAGTTCTGCTGGCGGTCTAAATCCAGCAGCGCGACATCGTAACCGTTCAGCGCAAACGCGCCCGCCAGGTGAGCCGCAATCGTCGTTTTGCCGACGCCGCCCTTGCAGGTGAAAACGCCGATGTAAGTCGTTTTCGCGCGTTCCTCGGCGCTGTCGATTTTCTCGCAATCCCAAATCAGATGATTGCCGCGCAAAATCGCGAGCCTTAAGTGAGTGATTTTTTCCTCGCGCAAGTAAGCGTAAACCGAAGGCGTAAAACCGCTGGTCGAGACGAAAATTCCGCTCGTAAAAGTCTTCGAGTTTTCCTTGTCCAGAAAATCGAGAAACTTTTCGATTTGTCCGAGATGAACCTTGGCGCGGTGATTGCGAACCGAAACGGCGAGGCGCTCGCCCGGTTTGAAAAGCTCGAGGTCGTAGTTTTTCTGCGTTTGCGGCGCTAATTGAGCCGAAAATCCTTCGCGCCTGAGCAAAAACAAAGCCATTCGCTCAATCTCCGAAGGCTTTTCCAAAATCGTATTGCGCCGGCGGTCGGAATCCGTGAGAACGTCCAGCATCTCCGCCCAGCTCATTCTGCTTTTCGACATATTTTTTGCGGTGGGCGCAAAATAACTGATAACTGATAGTGGATAGTGAAAGCGAAACAACTCTATCAGTTATCAGTTCTCAACTATCAGTTATTAAAGGCTTTTAGGACTTCGTCGGCGTGTTCGTCGACGTTGACCTTTTTGAAAATCTTTTTGATTTTTCCTTCTTCGTCAATCAAAAACGTCGTGCGATTGATGCCCATATATTTTTTGCCGTACATATTTTTTTCGCCGTAAACGCCGTAAGCGTTGACGATTTCCTTTTCCGTGTCGGCGAGCAAATCGAAAGGCAAACTGAATTTCGAGATAAATTTCCGGTGCGAAGCTTCATCGTCGTTCGAAACGCCGAAAACTTTTATGCCTTTTTCCGTGAACGCGTCGTAGGAATCGCGCAAAGAACACGCCTGTTTCGTGCAGCCGGGCGTGTCGTCTTTCGGGTAAAAATACAAAACCACGCGCTCGCCGCGAAAATCGGACAGGTTTACTTCTTTGCCGCTCTGGTCTTTAGTCGTAAAATCGGGTGCAATGTCGCCTTCGTTCAACATATTTCTCCAGTTTGATGTAAAATTTTTCAAAGACGTGTGATAAATGCAAAATTCAAAATGCAGAATACAAAATTTAAAAAGTGTATTCGTTTTGCACTTTGCATTTTGAATTTTCGCCGTCTGAGTTTTTAAATTGTAGCAAATGAAAACGCTTTCGGAAAAACAAGCTCTCGTGAAACTCGGAAAATTAAAAACCGATTTTCAAAATTTTATACGGGAAAACTACGAGCATCGCGCGAAAGATTGCCTGACTTGCCCGGCGCAGGGCTCGTGCTGCACCGACGCGCATTTCGTCAACGTCCACATCACGCGCCTGGAAGCTGCCGCGATTGGCGAAGCTTTGCGAAAGTTTGACGAAGCCAAACAAAAAGAAATCTACCGGCGCGTTGCCGAAACAATCGAAAAATACGATTTAAAAGCTTCCGGCGACACTTTCGCGCAAACTTTCGCCTGCCCGCTTTTTGAAAAAGGCGTCGGCTGCCTGATTCACAAAGCAGGCAAGCCGACGCCTTGCATCCAGCACGCCTGCTACGAAAACAAAAGCGATTTGCCGCCCGATGAATTGCAGGAAAAGACAGAACGCAAAATCGAAAGACTCAACCGGCAAACTTACCGGCAAAATTCAAAATGGCTTCCGCTTCCGCTTTGGCTTCGCCTTTTTGATAAAAACTAAATCGAACTGTGATTTTTCCGGCTTGCGGATATTCCCCCGAAATAGGCTGAGACAAATTTTGTCGCGAGCGAAATTGCTGCCAACACAATTGTTTTAAGCGTTAATCCGGCGGCGACTAAAACCGTGACATCTATCAGCAAATAGACAATCCACACAAAAATTGCGGCTTTCACGGCAAATTCCTTTTCCCATTTACCGCCAATCCATCGGCAGACAAAATAAAATAAAGGGATGCCGAAAAAAATACTGCAATAAGGCGCCGCAATTCGGATATGTTCCTGATAAAATTGTTCTTCCTGTCCGGGATTGATGAGGTATGAGTAAAATACCATATACGCAACGCTCAAACCTACGTTGACGATTAAAATAAATATCGCCGCCCCGATAATCCAAGCCAAACGTCCTGCACTCATAATTTAATTGCCTCTTTTGATTCTAACTTTTCCTGAATTTCCCGCCTAAAACCGTCATCGGAATCAGTAAAAGCAGAAACAAGATGTGATACCAGAGCGGCGCGTAATTCCAGAAAATCGACTGGATAAAAATCCCGAACAATAAAAGCAAAACGCCGAGCGCGAGCGTCGATTTCGTATTTTCTTTAGCGATTAGGGCGGCGATAAAACCGGAGATTATCGAAAAAATCACGCTTCGGACGAGTCCGATCAGCAAAATCGTCGAATCGGACATAAACGGCGTTTTATTATTCACCGCCTGTTCCAGTTCCGCGTGATGTTTGCCATACCAACCGGGCGAAATCGCCGAAAAAACCGCGTCGCTTCCGACCCACAGAATTGACCAGACAATAAATCCGATAATCGCGCCCAAAATTACTCTTAACATAAATTTTCTCCTTCAATTTTCTTCAAAGTTTTGCCCGAAATTTAAAATCCGATCGCTTCAATACGGAATCAAAATCTTTCAGAGGATATTTGAGAGGAAATTTACTGTTTGTGTTGAGGAAGGAATTTTATATTTATAAACGGAAAAAGGGAAAGAACTGTGCTCCCGAACTTTCTTTCCCTTTCCTTTTTCGCCTTTTGCCAGTGCGAAACTTTAAGCTACTTTGGCGCGTTTGGCGTTTGTTTTTTCGCTCGCCGCAGCGTCCTGATTTTTCGTTTTTTCGATGCGCGCCGTCATTCTTCTATCCAAATCGGCGATTTGTTCCGCCGTCAGGTGATAAATGTTCGGCTGGTTATGGTAAATCTTGGCTCCGGTGACGATGTCGGCTTTTTTGAAGCCGTTCGCTTCGGCTTTGGCGACTAATTCGTCAATCGTCAGAGTGTTCGGCACCAGCGTAAGCGGCTGCCGCTCTTCGATAAATTCGGGAACTTTCGACGGCGCCGGCTTTTCAAACGCCAATTCCAGCGCCTGCTCGCCGCGCATATGGTCGAGAAAATCCTTAAACGTGACGTTTCCGACAAATTCGTAACCGACTTCGAAGGCGGGCGAATTCGATTTGACGACCTGAAAAACGCGGACGATTTCGCCGTCGCGTTCCTGCAGGCTGACTTCGACCATCACATCGACAAAATATTCCAGACCGCTTGCCGTCATCGGCAAAACGCGCCCGATTTCGTTGTCTTCTTTGGCTTCCTTACCTTTGGCGGGAATTTGGTCGGCGATGACGATCGATTTTCCCGATTCGATGCAGAGTTTTCTCAAAACGCCCTGCAAAATCATCTGGTCTGCCGCCAGCTCTTCGGCGCTCGGCTGTGCCAGCGGGTCGCCGGATTTCTCGCGCACGGCTTCAATCATTTCCGAGTGTTTCGCGCCGAAATAAGCCGCCCACGAATCCAGCGCGAAACAGCCGTAATTCTGCTCGCGTCCTTCGCCGTTAATTGCCCAGTCGATAAATTCCGGCAGCTCGTCGTTGTTTTCGATTTCCAGCGCGTCAAAATCGACGCCGACGCCGCGCAGAAGTCGCGCTTTGCGCTCGGTGTCAAAAATACAAAGTTTCCCCAAGCCCGCTTCGCTCATCGAGCGAATAAAATGGCTTTTGCCTACGCCCGCGCCGCCGCGAATCGCCATTACCAGGCGCTGCTGTCGCGGAATGCGGCTTAACGGATTGATTTTCGGTTTCGTCATAACTTTACTTCTCCTTACTTACTTTCTCTCTAGTGCCAGCTAAATCTTTACTTTAGATTTCGTCCATTAAGTGATTACCATCAAAGGCAATCCGTTTCATTGTTGCAACAAATCTAGCACAACTTGTTTCATGTTTCAAGTATGAAACAAAGATTTTTTGAAAAATTTTCGTGTTTGAGCGATTTTGTATGAGATTGACCTGAAAAACGGAGGCTTATGATCAGTTATTTTAAAAACTCAAGCTCCCCAAAAACTTCGGGAACGTGAAAAGCCGGATGCGGCGTCCGCGTCGGCTGCCAAGCCAGATAACCGCGCGTTTCGCCCGCGCCGACGCAGCGAAACAAATTTCCGCGCCAGATGTCATTCGCTTTCGGCATTTTAGCGAAGGCTTTCCATTCGATTCTTATCGCCATTAAAACTTTATCTTTTTCGATGCGCGCCGCCGACAGCATTCCCGAATCGTATTCGAAATCGGTTTCGCGTTTATCGGGCATTTGGTGAATCGCCAAATCAATCCACTCGCCGCTCGGCGCGATTTCAAACTCGAAATACTTTCGCGCGTTGTCTTTATCCGGCGCGACGAAAATCTCGCACACGTCGCGGTCCCAAAGCCCGCGCGTTTTTGTTTTCAGATTCGGTTCGTCGGAGATAATCAAAGGCTCGGCTTGATTCGCTTCAAAGCGAACGTAAAGCGAAGTTTGCGACCATAAAAGTTTGGCTTTCGCGCATCTGCCGACCGGAGCAAATTCGCTAGACCAATATTTTTCGATCGATACGGTTTGCGCGCTTTTCCAGCTATTATTATCGAATTCGCTGACGGAAAAATCGTTTTCAACGCGCGCGATTTTTATTTTGCCGTTCATTTGGGATTAGAAAAAACAGAGATAAAATTTACGACAACAGATATTTTCTGACATCAATTAACCTTTTCAGCATCTGATTGTCTTCTTCATATTATTTATTTTCTTGAATTCCAAAGCGTTTTAGCCGCCAGTTTCGCCAGTTTCCAGGTTCGGTCCAAATCGATCTTGCCGTCTTCGGTGTCGCGCCCTAAAAGCTTGTCGGTCAGCAGTTTGCGCAAATCCTTGCCTTCGCGCTTGAACATAAATTCTTTGGCGTAAGGCTTTGCCGTTTCAAAGAAATTAAATTCCGGGTCGGTGATAATGCCGATGCCTTCGAGCGTCATCAGCGCGCGCATAATATACGTGAAATTCGACGGCAGACGAAACGGATAATCATACATCACGTCAGCCAAATCGTAGGTTAACTCTTTGAAATTGACATCCTTGAGTTTTAAATCAAGATGCAGCTTGAACATTTTGATGACGATTTCTTTGATTCTCGTTTCATCCGCGCCGGGTTTTAAGAAATTCAAATCAATCAAATCCTGCGCGATTGCCGCCGGGTCTTTGGCGACGACGTGAAAAAACGCGTCAATCATTTTCGACTGCAATTGCGGCGTGATGCGCCCGACCATTCCGAAATCGAAAAACGCCAGGCGCCCGTCCGGCATCACCAGCAGATTGCCCGGATGCGGGTCGGCGTGAAAAAATCCGTCTTCCAGAAGCTGTTTCAGGTAAGTGCGAATCAAAAGACGATTGACTTTTTCCGGCGAGACGTTGCGCGCGCGCAGAGTTTCCAAATCCACGACTTTCGTGCCGTGAATAAACTCCATCGTGAGAACTTTTTCGCTCGTCGCGTGCCAGTAAATCTTCGGAACGTGAACGTTTGTCCAGTCTTTAAAGCTTTCCTGGAAACGTTCGGCGTTGCGACCTTCCGACGCGTAATCCATCTCTTCGTGAACCGTCTCGTCAAATTCCCGGAGCATTCCCGCCCAATCGGCGTTTTCATTCAGAGCCGGAAATCTTTCGGCAAAGCCGGCGACTTTTCTTAAGATTTCGATGTCGCCTTTAATAATTCCCTGAAGGTTCGGGCGCTGAACCTTAACGGCGACTTCTTCGCCCGTGAAAAGCCTGGCGCGGTAAACCTGTCCTAAAGAGGCGGCGGCAATCGGCTCGACGTCGAATTCCGCGTAAACTTCGTTTATCTTTTTGCCGAGTTCTTTTTCGATGCGGGCAAAGGCGATTTCATTCGGAAAAGGCGGCACGGAATCCTGCAATTCGCCCAAAGATTTGACAAACGGAAGCGGCAAAAGGTCGGCGCGCGTTCCCAGAGATTGCCCGATTTTGATAAAAGTCGGACCCAGCTCGATTAGATTTTCTTTCAGCCAGACGGCTTGTTTTTCCTGATTCAGCTCGCGATTCGCATCGCCGCCGATAAAGAAGCGGCGTACCAGAAGCATAAATTGATGAAAGAAAAACAGCCGGATTTTGTAAAGATATTCGCCCGCGACCGCCAGCCAGGTCAGACGTTTTGCCGTTTCAAATCGCGCTTCGGCGTGTTTTTCGTGCTGCGCGTGATGCAAATCGTACTGGTCGAGATAAAGATAAAGCGAAAGCATCCCGATGACGCGCGAAACGTGAAAAAGCCGCAGGTAACCGCGAAATCCCTGATAATTTTTCTCGACGAATTCTTCTTGGGAGATGAGAGATTTTTCTTCGGCAATTAACTGCTCGTTGGAAATCTGTTTTGAAGCCGCAAGCGCTCCGGTTTTCAGCACAGCGTGATTGCCGTTGCCGTTTGCCGCGTGAATCGCTTCTGTCGCTTTTTCTTTCAGCATTAAACCTTGCTGCCTGTTTTCTTCCATCGCCGAATCCTTTTGCATAACTTACTTAGAATCACAAAAAACCGTTCGGTTTGCAAAAATTTTCACAAAGTTTCTATGAAACGATTTCCGTGCCGGATTAAAGCCGCGAGCCGCTGTCTTCATAAATCGCAATTCGCGTATTCCGAATTTGCGCATTACCGGCGCCGTAACATAACGGATACGCGCTTTGTCTTCGGGTTGTTCCCCGGACGGACGAAGCAGGTCAAGGCGCGGGTTAAATTATATTCAGCGAATTATTTACGCCCTGCCGACGGAAATAAAGCAGAGCGCGCCTTGTGTCTTTCTGAATCTGTGCTTTCAGCTCGTCGATGCCGCCGAATTTTCTTTCGTCGCGGATGCGGTGCAGAAAGCGGACGCGCAGGACGTCGCCGTAGAGGTCGCCGTCGTAATCGAAAACGTAAGTTTCAATCGAAGGCTCGACTTCGTTTTCAAAGGTCGGGCGCACGCCGACGTTCGTGATGCTGCGCCGCCATTCGCCGCTGATTAAAGTCGCGGTGGCGTAAACGCCGAATTTCGGAACGACGCGGTTTCGCGGTTTCAGGTTCGCGGTCGGAAAGCCGATAGTTCGCCCGCGCTCGGCGCCGTGAATGATTTGCCCTTCGATGCCGTATGGACGCCCGAGCATCCGGCGCGTCAGATTAATTTTTCCTTCCGCCAGCAGCTCACGGATTTTTGAAGAGGAAATGCGCGCGCCGCGCAGGCGAACTTCGGGAACTTCGTCGGCGAAAAATCCGAGCAGCGCGCTCATTCGCCGGAGCAGATCAATATTTCCGGCGCGATTTTTACCGAAAGCGAAGCCTTTGCCGAGATAAACTTCCTTTGCCTGCAAGCGTTCGTGAACGACGTTCTGCAAAAAATCTTCGGCGTCGTGCGCGGCAAACTCACGGTTAAAACGGATGACAATCGCCTGCTCGATTCCCAGAACTTCAAAATTCGCCAGCCGCTGGTCGAGCGTTTGCAGCAGCGGCGGCGCGCTTTCCGGATACAAAACGGCGCGCGGGTGCGGGTCGAACGTAATGGCGGTCGGCACGGCTTGAATCGCGCGCGCGCGTTCGACGACCGTCTGCATAATGCGCTGGTGACCGAGATGAAGACCGTCAAAAACGCCGAGCGTCAAAACCGTCGGGCGCGAGATGTTTGCGTTTTCCGTTCCGTGAAAAATTTTCATTTCAAATTAAAAAATTTGCCTATAACTCAATCCAATATTGAGAAATCAGTTTCCCCGTTTTTTCATAAATTATTTGTTTATCAAGCCGCCCGCCGTTCTTTTCGATAATTCTCGCCGAGGCGGCGTTATCCGCATCGCAGGTCAGCAAAACCTTTTTAAGCCCGATTTCGCGCGCTTTTTCCAGCGCCAGCTGCAGAATCAGCGTGCCGAAACCCTTGCCTCTTTCAGACGGACGAATATCATAGCCGATGTGCCCGCCGATGATTTCAAGTTCCGGGTTCAAGCGGAGGCGAAGCCCGGCGCGCCCGATTAATTTGCCGCCGCCGAGCAGAAAAAATTCGCGCGACGGCACGCGGTCGGCGGGAAGATCAACGCCCGAAGCGAACATTGCCGAGCGCTCAAGATAAGCGTCAAAATCTTTAACGCCCGCGTCGTAACGATTTTCTCCCGCGGATTGATAATCCGCCGCCATCTCTAAAAACTGCGGTTTTAATTTTGCGCTTAACTCGACCAGAACGGCGTTTTGCTGATTTATAGCCACATTATTTTTTCAAATAAAGCTTCATGCCCAGATGCGCGCCTTTAAAACCCAGGTTTTCGTAAAAACGATGCGCGTCCGTGCGCTCGGCATTCGTCGTCAGCTGCACGGCAAAACAATTTTCTTCGCGGGCGCGGTTTATCGCCCAGAGCATTAATTCTTTGCCGATGCCGCGCCCGCGATATTTTTCGTCGACTCTGACCGATTCGACCGTCGCGCGTTTTCCGCCTTGAAAACTGATTGACGGCGTGAAAGTGATTTGCAAGGTTCCGACGATTTCGCCGCCCGTTTCCGCGACAATCAGCTCGTTGTTTTGGTCGGCTTCGATTTCCTCAAACGCTTTTATATAACTTTCCGGCAAAGGCGTTTCGTAGCGTTCGCGCGCCTGTCCGAGAAAATCGTCGGCGAGCATTCGGACGATTTCCGGTAAATCTTCGCGCTTCGCCGGGCGGAATTTGAGATTTTTAACTGCCAATGTTTCTAAGTCAATATCGAATTCTTTGAGAGCCTTAGACAAATTAAACAGATAATCATCGAAATAATCTAACTTTTGATATTTATTAATTAATGTCGCCGCCTCCGTCAAACTTTTGTCGTCCGAGCCGGTGTCTTTTATATGACAACAAACAAGCATTTCTTCTACTTTCATTTTTATCCAATCCTCAAACTCGTCTTTATCAATTAGAGAAAAATGATATTCGGCTTCTTTGTAAAAGCCCGTGTCATATAAACAATGTCCGAGATAGAGTCTGGCGTGATTGTGAAGCGGATTTATATCAAGGGCTTTTTGAAAAAAATCTTTGGCTTGAGCAGTTTCCGAAGGCTCGTTCAGGTAATGAATAAAGC
>DASVRL010000159.1:0-6045 GCA_036388635.1 Pyrinomonadaceae bacterium | reverse complement strand
AGCGGAGACGGGTCGATCCAGCCTTTCGCTTCTTTAATCAGCAGAGGTTTTGACCATTCGCCCGCCGGATTTTTCGTTTTCGTCATATAAATGCCGAAATCCGGGTCGGGATAGAAAATATAAAATTCGCCGTTGTGATGGCGAATCGAAGGCGCCCACACTCCGCCGCCGTGCTGCGGCTTTCCGAAAACGTCCAAAGGCGGCTGTTTCACAAAAACGTAATTTATCAAACGCCAGTTGACCAAATCTTTGGAATGCAGGATGGGCAAACCCGGCGCGGCGTTAAAGCTCGAAGCCGTCATATAAAAATCCTCGCCGACGCGCACGGCGTCCGGATCGGAATAATCGGCGTGCAGAATCGGATTTTTATAAGTCCCGTCGCCGTTATCGGCAACCCAGACTTTCGATTTTGTCGTCTGCTGCGCCGCCGCATCGAGCGAAAAAATCAGCAGCAGTCCGATTATAAAGATAAAAATTTTACGTCTCATAAATTTGGAGCGGAAAAAGACCGGCTCTTATATCGGGCGATATAAAAGAAATTTGAATAAAAATTGTTTCTAAAAAATTTGAAAAGCTGCCGTCGCGCTCATTTTCAGGATTTTTTCCCGTGCCCGTTTTCGCCGGGAAAATTCCCTTCAACTTCCAGACGCTGCGCTTTTTGCGTTTCAATCAAATGGTCGCGCATCGCGTTGCGGGCGGCTTCCGGGTTGTGGTCGCGCATCGCGCGGTAAATGTTCCGGTGATGCTCTGCCGATTCCTTGAGGTCTTTGGCGCGCTTGACGGTTTTGCTGCGGTATTCAAACAAAATCGTCGCCACCATATTCATCAAAGCCGTCAAAATTCGATTTTGCGAAGCGGCGGCGATGATTTGATGAAAGCGCATATCGTGGACGAGATATTGTTCCGGCTCGTCGAGCGAAGCATACATTCCCGCCACTTCTTCCGCCATCTGCGTCATCTGCTCAGATGTGGCGCGCTCGGCGGCAAATCCGGCGATGCTCATTTCCAGCGACAGGCGCGCCTCAAACATTTCGTCCGAAGTAAATCCGTGCAGGGATGCCATCAGGCGCAGCGGGCTGCTGTCGAGCGTCGGCGATTCTTCGGCTTCGGCAACGAAAGTTCCCGCGCCCTGCCGCGATTGCAGAATTCCGACGCTTGCCAGCGAGCGAATACCGGCGCGCAAAGTCGGGCGGCTGACGCCGAGCAGTTTGGCAAGGTCGCGTTCCGGCGGCAGACGGTCGCCCGCCGAAAGGGCGCCGCTGTGAATCATATTCCGCAGCTGCGAAACAACCTCCTCCGAGGTGTTGATGCCCTTTTCGATTTCTATCGTTTTGAAAATGTCGTGTTTCGAATCTGACATTTAATTTTATGCCGAAGCCGCCGATAATTTTGCAGGCTCCCTCCAACTAAGATTTATAGTAACGCAGATGTAAAATTTTGTCGAAAAAATTTTAAAGGGGTTCGCGCCGGCGTTAATTTAACTTTTCGTGCCGCTGCAATCTGCCTTTTAATTTTAATTTTGCGCGCGGGCGGCGGGCAGCGGGTCGGCAAAAATTTTGATTAAAATCAAAGAAAACTGCTTTCCCCTGGCGTTGACGCGATGATGCGGCGTGCCGCGCGGCACGACAATCAAATCGCCTTTTTTAATTTCGAACGTCTCGCCGCCGACGATGCGCGCGCTGCGCCATTCGCCGGGCGACGTTTCGCGCGGATTTTCCAGCTTTCCGCCGAGCGTGAGCATCGCCGCGCCTTCCAGAACATAATAAACGTCGTCGGAAGCGTCGTGGCTTTCCGCTTCGGCGGTCTCGCGCGTCTTGTCGTGCTGGACGGCGACGCGCAATTCCATTCCCGCGCCGCCGATTAAATCTTCGACCTTGTTATCAATGCTCAATTTCTTTTGCAAATCAGTGAGCGACTGCTTTTTCAAAACGACAAACGGACGAATCGGCGCCGCGGGCTCGCGCGTCTGGGCAAATGATACCAGCCCCGAAACGCAGGTTAAAACGAATATTCCAAATATATTTTTCATCATAATTTTGCAGTTTTGTTTTAAAACTTTAACTCGCCGGTAAGTTTGCCCCGACAAATTTTCCCGCATCGCTATTTTTTCTTTCGCGTTTGACCGAGCAGCCACGCGCTTAAATCGCTTGCCGCCTTAAAGTTATCGTATTCGGCGGGCAGCTTTCTGCCGTCGACATATTCGTTGTAAAGCCACGGGTCGCCGACGGCGAAAACCGTTCCCTTGCCGTATCTTGCCGTCGCCATAATTTTATCGCCGTTCGCTTCCAGAACCGCTTTAGCGGGCGTCGAAACGTTTAAAGTCGAGAGTTCTTTCAAATAAAGCGTCCGCGCCGTTTTAAAAATCGGATTGCCGTCGGCGACCGTAATTTTGCCTTCGACAAAATTGTTGTTCTGCACGCGATATTTGCTGTCCTTGTTAAATTCGATGCCGAACTGCCGCGCCAAAACGTTGAAATTATCAAACTCGGAATTGCCGAAATCATTGCCCATCAAAACCAAAACGCCGCCCGCTTTCACCCAATCGGCGATCGACCGCGCGTCCGCCGCTGAAACAAAATTCGGCTTCGCGGTTTCTTTTTCCGTGTCGGGGTCAACGATAATGTACACGTCGGCGTTTTTCAGATTGGCGGCGTTCGGAGCGCTCGAAAGCGTGTCGAGCGCCGCGCCGTGGGATTCGAATTGTTTGCCCCAGGCGTAAAATCCGGGGTGATTTTTCTCGTTCCATTTGTAATGCCAGACGGAACCGTCTTTGCGGATTTCGTGATTAAAATAATCGTCGAGCAGAATCGTTTTGCCCGCGCCGCTTCTGCCTCTTTCGAGATTTTCCATCTCGATTGCCGCCATCACCGCCGGACCCAAGCCTTTGGCGTCGTTCGTGCGCAGCTTTTCGCTCATATAATAATCGTAGCTGCCGTCGCGATAAGGATTTCCGCCCAAGCCCGAAACCGAAACCGTGCCTTCCCAGGCGAGCGTTCCGTCCGGCTTTTCCCTGATAAATTCCTTCCTGATTCCAGCCCAGCCTTTCTGCGCCGTATTGAGATATTTTTCGGGCAGATTTCCCTGCCGGACGCCTTTCGCCAAAGCGTAGACAAACATCGCCGCGGCTGACGATTCGTGGTAATTTTTTTCTTTTCCAGCCAAATCGATGATGTCCCACCACAAGCCGTCCTTGTCCTGGTATTTCGTAATCGCTTCGGCTTCGCGCTGCAAAATCGCCACGATTTCGCCGCGGCGCGGATGATTTTTCGGGAAATAATCCAAAACATCGACCAGAGCAATCGCGTACCAGCCCATCGCGCGTCCCCAGACGTGCGGGCTTAAGCCGGTTTCCTTGTTCGCCCATTTTTGTTGACGCGATTCGTCCCAGCCGTGATAAAGCAAGCCGGTTTTCGGGTCGCGGGCGTGTTTTTCCATCCAGACGAACTGATTGGCGATATCGTTCCAGTTGTCTTCATTGAAAACAAGCGAATATTCGGCGTAAAAAGGCTCGCTCATATAAAGACCGTCGAGCCACATCTGATGCGGGTAAATATTTTTATGCCAGAAACCGCCCTCTTTCGTGCGCGGGTGCGTCTTTAATTGCGAGCGAATCAGCTCGACCGATTTTTTGTATTTTTCGTCGTTCGTCACTCGGTAGAGCGTCAGCAGCGCGCGTCCCGGCGTGACGTGGTCGATGTTGTATTCGTCGAGGTCATATTTAGTCAGGTTTCCGTCTTTGTCATACCAGAAATCCATTCCCGTCTTGATAAAATTAAAATATTTCGCATCGCCCGTCGCATACCACATTTGCTCGACGGCTTTGAGCTGAACGCCCTGTTCGTAATTCCATTTTTGCGGAATTCCGTCGGGCGTTTTATCGTCCGCTTCGAGCCAGATGCGATTCATCAAAGTATCAGCCAGCCGACGCGACAAAGGCTCATTTTTCTGCGCGAAAACCGTCGCGCCGAGCGCCGAAATTAAAAGCGTGAACAAAATAAAAACTCTTTTGATTTTCATACTATTTCTTCAAATATTTTCGCAAGCCGATTTTTTCCTCGCGGACGGCGGCAACGGCGAGCTGTGCCATTTCTTCCGCGCCTTTCGGATTAAAATGCGTGTTGTCGTTGACGCCGTTCGGATAATTCGGATTTTCGCCCGGCGGCAATTGCAGAAACAATTTTTTCGATTCTTCGACGCCATACCGGACGAGAACTTTTTCGCTCGTCCGGTGCATATCGATCAGCGGCGTTTTATATTCGGCGGCGACCGCGCGGACGATGTCCGGGTAAACGCCGTGCTGGTCAACGAATTTGCCGTCGGCGCCGAATTTGCGGCGCATCACGGGCGTCAGCAAAACCGGAAACGCTTTTTTCGCACGGACTTCCGTGATAAAACGAATCAAATTTTTCCGGTAATCTTCGGGCGACGTGTAACGGTCGACTTTTTCTTTCGATTGGTCGTTATGCCCGAATTGAATAAAAACGTAATCGCCTTTTTTCAGTTTATCGACAATCGCCTGCCAGCGATTTTCGGAAATAAAAGTTCTGGTGCTGCGACCGTTCTGCGCGTGATTTTCGATTTTTACTTTTTCAGCGTCGAAATACTGCTGAAACATCTCGCCCCAGCCGGTTTCCGGTCGTTTTTCCGGCTTTTTCTCAGCCATCGTCGAATCGCCCGCTAGATAAACGACCACCGGCGGCTTTTGCGCCGCAGCGTAAACATTGAAAACAAAAACTAAAGCTAAAACACTAAAAATTTTCATAAACGAATCAATTCGGAGATTTTCACCGGACGCTTTTTCTCGATGCTCGTCCGCGCCGCGATTCCGGTCAGGCACGACATCGCTCCGGCGCGGGCGCTCGGCAGTTTTAAATAATCGGGAACCGGCGCGTTTTTAAAAATCACGTCGCGCAGGCGGTCGTCGCCGCCCGCGTGTCCGCCTGCGATTTGCGGCATATTCAATTTTTCGCGCTTGCCCGTAAAATTTTTAATCAGATAAGCTTCGGATTTTTCCGTGACTTCCCACGGCTGACGCTCGTAATCGCGCACTTCGAGCCGTCCGCGCGTGCCGTTGAAGGCGAGCCGGTAGCCTTCCATCGGCATCGAGGCGTTGAGCGAATAATTCATCATCACGCCGTTCGAATATTTCACGTTCGCCGACATCGTATCGTAAATATCGACGTCTTCGCGGAAAACGCAGCCGTCGCGGTAGTAGCCGTCCTCGGTCTCGGCTTCGGCGTAAAGCTTCATCAGGCGCGCGTCTTTCGTCATATCCCAGTAAAACGGGCATTTCGCTTTATGCGGGCACGGGCGGCAATTCGTATGGCGAAACGGGCTGTTTTTGCTGCCGTAAACGTTCAAATCGCCGTAAGCCGAAACTTCCACCGGGTCGGCGGCGAGCCACCAGTTTATCAAATCGAAATGATGCGTCGATTTATGTACCCAGAGACTTCCGCCGCCCCGTTTCAGGCGATGCCAGCGGCGAAAATAATCCGCGCCGTGACGCGTATCCAGAAACCACGAAAAATCGACCGAAGTCACTTCGCCGATTTCGCCCGCCTGAATGATTTCCTTGATTTTCTGATGTTTCGGCGCGTAGCGGTAATTGAAAGTGACGATAATCGGATTTTTATATTTCTTTTCCGCGTCCAGAACCGACTGGCATTGTGCGGCTTCGGTCACCATCGGTTTTTCGGTGATGACCGTAATACCTTTAGCGACCGCTTTGATGATAAATTCGTGATGCGTCGAATCGACCGTCGTGACCATCAAAAGCTCCGGCTTCGTTTTGACGAGCATTTCGTCAAAATTCGTAAAAGTCGGGCAATTCGCGCCGATAAGCTGGCGTCCGGCTTCGACGCGCTTTGAATTTTTGTCGCACAAGCCGACAAATTCGACTTCGTTTGAATATTTTCTGGCTAAATCGACGCCCCACATTCCGGTCGCGCGATGTCCCGTCCCGATTATGGCGTAACGGCGTTTTTTGTTTGTCTGCGCCGAAACCGGCAAAGCGTTTGCCAAAAGAATCGAAGCGGCGGCAGCGCC
>DASVRL010000158.1:0-13798 GCA_036388635.1 Pyrinomonadaceae bacterium | reverse complement strand
TCTTTATTGACAACGCCACCAATCCCGCGTGGCAGCCGGTGCGCCCGGCAGCGCCGAAAACAAAATTCGATTTCGACGGCGACGGCAAGGCGGACGTTTCCGTTTTCCGACCGGCTGAGGGAATCTGGTATTTGTCGAATTCGACGGCAGGTTTTTCAGCGCGGCAATTCGGCGTTTCGGCGGACAGATTAGTTCCCGCCGATTACGACGGCGACGGCAAAACCGATACCGCCGTTTATCGTTCAGGCGTCTGGTATCTGAACCGCTCGACGGCAGGCTTTACCGGCGTGCAGTTCGGCGTCTCGACGGACATTCCGCAGCCGGCTGATTACGACGGCGACGGGCGTGCCGACTTAGTCGTTTACCGCCCGTCAAACGCCACCTGGTATTTTTACCACCCGGCGACCAATCAATTCAACGGCATCCAGTTCGGCGCGAGCGGAGACCGTCCGGTCGCGGCGGATTACGACGGCGACGGCAAAGCTGACATCGCCGTTAATCGCGGCGGAATCTGGTATATCCAGAGAAGCCAGCTCGGTTTTTCGAGCGTGCAGTTCGGCGACGCAAACGACAAACTCGTTCCGGCAGATTACGACGGCGACGGTAAGGCTGACGTGGCGGTTTTCCGCCCGGCGGACGGCACTTGGTATCTGCAGCAATCAACCGCCGGATTTTCCGCGATTACATTCGGTTTAGGAACGGATTTGCCTGTTCCTGCCGATTACGACGGCGACGGGAAAGCGGATGTCGCTGTTTTCCGCAATGGCGCCTGGTATCTGAATCGTTCGACGCAAGGATTTAGCGGTGTCGCCTTCGGAGTATCAACCGATAAACCGATTCCGAATGCTTTCGTTCCCTAAAATATTACGGCGTGGTTTCACCGCAGACTAAATGTTCACGACCGAAGAGAGTGCGCGGAAATCCCCGAAAAAGACGAACACGCCGGAATGTCCAGCGGCATGGAAATGTAATCTGAAATCACGAATTTCAAATTACAAATTACGAAAGGCTTCGCTCGAAATTGAGCGAAGCCTTTTTATAAAAAGATTGCTGTTGAGTCGTAATGTTGAATGAGTTAGTATGCGCTCTCTCAATTATTACCGACTACAAGTTTTTTAATTCTTCTTTGTATAGTCCCCACGCAAAATACTCTTCTGCCCACAAGGGGAACTGCCTTTCCTTTGGCTCTCTGTCAAGAGAGGTTTCTACCATCTTGGGAACAGAAGCATTTAATCTTGAAATATCATGTACTATTTCCGTTGGTAAACCATAAGAACTCCACCATCCGCCGATAAGTTTGTTGTTAGATTCAGCCTTTAAATAAAAATAACCTTCGACAAAGCTATCGAACCATTTATAACGTCCGAATAAAGTTTCGCCAATAAGTCTTAAGTTATAATAGTGTCCTGTCAAATGTGTATCGTCTTCATAACAGTAAGGCATATATAGCTCGCCATTAACGATGCGCGCGCAATACGTGCTTCCATTTTTTTTATTCTTCCAAATACCTTCAAAGAACTCCAATCCGAGATTATCTGATTGAATAATTCCCTCACTTGTTTCTTCAGTAGATGTTATAAGCTTCAAAACCCCCATAACTTCAGTTATCTGGTTGCTGACATCCATCTTTAAAGAGTTCATCTCGGAAATAATATTCTTTAACACATCATAACCAGGCGGAGATGGCTGTTTAATTATTTTATCTACCTCTTTATCATATAAAAATCTTCGCACCGGATTATCTATTCTATTCGGGTCTTTGAGGATTTCAGTTATTGCTTGTTCGAGCGAATCCTTTAATCTGAGCATATGTTCCGGCTCATATCGGTATACTATTTTGCGTAAGCCTCGCAAATCGAACGGAATATCATTTAAATCATCAGCTATCAGGATGGTTTTATTATTTACCGCGTGTCGCACGCCTAATTCGTAAAACACGTTGGGACTTTTACCCGAAAGGTCGGCAATCACGATGTCGGACGTAACTAAATTCTCGATGATGTGAGATATGATATCTCCCGGATGCGCCTCTTTATCTGCCCTGTGGCATTTAATACTTTCATTATCAGAAAATTTAACAGACTCGACAGTGGGTTTTATCCATTGCGTATAGATTAGTTCGAGCTTTCTAGCGCGTTCTGGATTTACGTCAGGGTTTCCAAAAGGCATTATTACAAAGCACTTCATAAGCTCCCTCCTATTTTATTCACGCAGATATTTTCATTCAATCAATACAAATCACGCCAAATCCTTAAAAGTACCTTTCGCGATTTGCGGCATTATAGCATTGAATCTGAAATCACAAATTTCAAATTTAACGCTCAAACTAACCCATTGTTCAGCGATTAGAATAATGCGAATAGGTACAATCGAATGAATTGCTAAGCACGCACCAAACGTAAATCAAAGGTTTCTATCTTGTTCGTATCCAGATAGAAGTATGTGATTTTTCCAATAAATTCTTTACCATTGCCAGACAGTCTCACTACTCCCGCCCCAACAACAAGACCTCTAAGAACGGTGGTTTCTTCATTGATGAATGCCAGATTACCCGCTACTAATTTACCGTTGAGCTTGAATTCCTTGATTGCCGCGCTCCCGTCACGTCTACGCGATACTTTAATATCAGCTTTAACCACATTTCCCCTTTGCTCGAATCTTACTTCTCCCACCGGTTCTTCATTAGCGTTATCTACAAAATGATAGCTATACCATAGCCCGGAAATGTCAGGAACATCAATATTCGGCATTTGGTTTCTAGAATTATTTAAATACCAGCGAATTTTATCTTTTAATTGACTTTTCAAATCTTTTATCTGCCCGTTGTGAACAATATGCGGATAGTGTTTAAGGTCGAAAGGAATATCTTCGGCTTTTGCCGTCAGTAATATGACGCGTTTATTTAGAGCGTGCGCGTAGCCTGTTTCGTAAAAAACATTCGGATTTCTGCCCGTCATTTCCGAAACGATAATGTCGGCTTTGGCAATTTGGTTATAAACCCGTTCCATAATGTTCTCTTCAAAAATCTGTTCATCGACGCGTTCGCAATACGCGCCCGCTTCCCTACACGCAGGCTTGATTCCGAGTTCGTAAATATTATTGAATTCTGCGCTAAAAGGCATCAGCACAAAAACAAATGGTTTGGGTTTAGTTTCCTTCATATATTCACTTATATTTAATCATAGGTTTTGAATGTTCAAACAAAAATTTATCTGCTTCTTTACACTTGCATTTCTGCCATTGAAAACTATCAAAATTGATTGTTCGCCTATCAGAATTGATATTATTTTCCACCTTGCTTGTTTCTCCGAATAACTTTAAATAATTAAATTTTCCTAACTATTTCAACACTTCGCGGATTTTTGGGCGGCGCGGGTAGTGTCTTAATAATGCGGTGCTATCTCCGAACAATCTCACGAACGATGCTTTGGGAGACAAAACTTTTGTAGTGAAAACATAGGTAATTCTGTATAATTCAAAGCTGCTATTCCAACGCCGGATCTGATCCTTAAAAGGAAACTTATGAAAATCGCCTTCGCTCTTTTGTTTTTAGTTTTAATCAGCGTGTCTTCCGTATTGTCGCAGGAAATGTCAGGCAAAGACCTTCGAGACAAAGACTCTGACCGGAAAACCGTAGATGGATTCGGCGGTCATCTGATAGTGATAAAGAATCCCCGCGAGTTTATACAAGAATGGCTCAAGGCTGAAGCTCCTCAAATAAATCCTGCTAAAAACGTAAAAGTCGATGAATCAATCGGCGCTTTGGTATTTTTCGCCGGTTGTAAGACCGATAAGCGGGGCGTGTGTAATGCCGAGGTAGATTACACAATCTACAATCCGGACGGCAGTTTATTTGTAGAACGTAAAGCTCAACCGCTTTGGAAAGAGAAAGCCCCGCCGCCGCCCAATGCTCAGATGGGAAAAGCAATTCTAGCCTTCCGAATGGCGGAGAATAAACCCGCCGGCGAATATAAGGTCAAAGCAAAAGTTTCAGACCTTAATGCCGACATTTCTTTTGAGCTTGAGACAAAATTCCGTTTAGAAAAATAATCAGCTGTTGTTCAATGTCTCGAACGCCCTTTTCGGGACCAGCCAACCGAAGTAAAATCTGTCTTATAAAATACTCTTTTCGAGACAATCATCCGCTAAATGTTCACCGCCAGACTATTCTTACCAGTATGAATAATGAAATTAAAGTTTCCATCTGCAGCCCGCCGGACCGTAAGTTTTTAGTGGCGGAGATTATGTTAGGCAATGAGCAGGTAGCTGAATTGAACCAGGAACAAAACACCCTCCGGTTAGAGATATATCCCCGGCGGGACGGACAGCCCTGGCTGGTCAGTTACGAAGCATTGCTCAAAGCCCTGATAAAAGCGAAGGAACATTTGAGCAATGAGTAATAAATCAGTCCATCTCGAAAACGCGGGTTTCCAAGACGGCAAAACGTGTTATTATCTGTCGCATAAACGACCTTTTTCGAGACGCTTTAGTAAACAACTATGAGCAACAGGTCGAAAGAAATTTTTGTGTTGATTTTTATTCTACTGGCAGCAATAGTCACGGTTGACATTCTTGATGAATATCAACCGAATACGCCAATTATTCCTATAATTCTCTGGTTGGTCTTTCTAATTGGTATAGGCGGCGTTGTTAGAGTTATCACTAAATATGCTAACAAAAATTAAGAGACCACGACAATTGTCTCGGAAACGACCCTTTTTAAGCCGAAATTGCTGTTGCTGTGAATTATTACGGCAACTTATTTTTATGAAATTTTATGAAATTTTTAGTAGTGAGCCTTTTGTTTATTCTGCTGCTTATTCTTCCCTGTTCGGCTCAAAACAAGCCGGACAAGCCGCGAGATTTTACGGACGGACTATTGCCCTTCCCGAGAATCGTCTTTTTGATTCCGGAGAGTATTCAGGACGGTTGGGTGACTGTGGAGTTTGAAAATCCGAAGTGCAAGCGGTTGATGTTTAAAGACGCAGTCTTAGAATTGAAAATTCCGAACTCAGGGTATTTATGCAGCTCCAATAGGCTGCCGATAGGTTTACCCGACGAAGAGTTTTATATTGTGGACAAAAAAAGAAAGCGAAACGCAGTTAAAATCCGAGAAGCTATTTTTGAGCCGCAAATAGAATTTATCAAGGAACAGAACAAAGAAACCCTGGTGTTCAAATTTTTCGTTAGAACACGGAATCGGCAAAATTAAAAGAAACGCACAACATCGTCACGAATGATTAAAACCGCCGGAAACGACCAATGATAAAAGGCTTCGTTCGATATCGAACGAAGCCTTTTAAAGTTAGAGGGAATTTGCTTTCAACTCGTCAGGGCGTGCCGACAAAATTAACGTTTGTTACGTTGGTAGTGGTCAGCGAAACCGTCTGGCTCGGACTTGCGAATTGATAAGTTTTAGACGCGACCGTCACCGTGTAAGTCTGGTTCTGCGGAACGCCGTCGAAACTGTAATAGCCGAACGGGTTGGTACGCGCGAGGCGCGGAGTCGTCAAACCGCCGCCCGACAGCACGACCGTCACGCCCGATAAACCGTCGCCCGACGATTGCGATGTTGCTCTTCCGCTGATTGACGCGGTGGCGACGGGAACTGACGCCTGCACGTCGATGCTCCAGCCGCTCGGCAGACTGACATTGTCGATAACCTGGTCGTCGACCACGTAAAGCTTCCAGTCTCCGTTCGGATTCGTGCCGTTAAAGATGGCAAAGTTGGTCGGGTAGCTCATCAAGCCGCCCGCCGTCGGGAAATTATCCTGACCGCCCGGCTCGGGCGTGGCAAAGCCCGTAAAATTCGACGGCTGGAAAGTGCCGGTCGGCGTGACGGTCGTCGGGTCGTTCGGCATTGTCGTCGCCGCCAGCTGGTCAAACGTGTAAGTTATGTTCGTATGGTCGCCCGAGCCGCCCGCGTCGGACATCACCAGCGACATCGCGCCGGTCGGTCCGACCAGCAGAATATCCAAATCGTCGGGGAAAGTGCTGGTTATGGCGAAAGTCACGGTGACTTTCGTGACGACGCCGGTCAAACCGGAAACATTGATTACCGAAGGGTAATTCGACGCCGGAATTCCCGGGTTCGTTCCGGCGTTATTGCTGGCGCGGTCAGCCGGTGTAATCGGCGCGGGATTGGAAAACACCGTGACGTTTTCCGGCTCGTCCGGCGCGGCATTGACGACGGTTTCAGTCTGCGGGAACAAACAAACCGTCACTAAAAGTGAGAAGCTTATCAACGAATGAAGTGACCATCTCACTGCCTGATGACTTTTCAAAAACGATACAAATTTCATTTAGCCTCCTCTATAAAACGACCGTTTCCGAAGAACCGGAACTTCTTACTGCGGTCAACTCAAACAACTTTTTGGGTACAATCCGCCTGGCGGGACTGCGCTTTTTGCCGGTTTATTTAAAATTCTTTTCGACAGAACAATACCCTATTAATCTGCCGTTGGCAATTTTTTTTTATTCTATTTTGAACATTTCGGCAATTTCGCGAAACATTTTTTATATTCTTCCGCCCGCCGGAAAATTTTAGAATCCGGCGGCGGCGCGTGCTTTCCTAATATCCGGCGGTCATCTTTACATTTCAGCCGGAATCGGTTAAGTTTTTTTATAATCAATTAACGCTTGATTTTTATTTTTGCAAACTCTCTGCAAGCGCTTTTAATCTCTAACAATTTTAAAAAATTAAAAAAATCTCCTTATATTTTTATGTCTATCGAATTTAAAGTTGAATATCGAATGAAATCCGTTTTCTCACAGCTGAGCCGTTTTTTTAAATCTCTGACCTGTCTTTTGTTTTTTTCGGCGGTGATAAACGCCGGCACCGTGACGCTCGACCCGACTTTTAACGGGACGGGTTTTCGCGTGCAACAGGTCGGCTTCAACAGCGCCGCCGCGCGCGACGTGGCGCTGGCGCCCGACGGCAGGATCGTTCTCGGCGGCTACACCTTCAACGACGCCGGGAGCTTTGCGTCGATGCGCGTCAACGTCAACGGCACGCTCGATACGACTTTTAACGGCACGGGAATCGTCCTGACGCAGTCAGCTAATTTCAATCGCGGGAATAACGTGCTGGTGCAGCCCGACGGCAAGGTGCTTTTGAGCGGCGAGCGATACTTCGGCGAAACGAATAATGATTTTGCGATTCTTCGCTATAACACGAACGGAACGCTCGACAACAGCTTTGACGGCAACGGGCTCGCCGCGCCGAATATAAACGGTTTTTCCGATGAGCACAGCTACGATATGGCGTTGCAGCCGGACGGAAAAATCGTGATGGTCGGAACGACCGCCCCGACCACGACCATCAATGAGAATATACCGACCGATTTGGCGATTATGCGTTTTAACCCGGACGGCTCGCTCGACACCTCGTTCAGCGGCTCGGGCATCCTGGTCATCAGGTTTAACGGCGTCAGCGAGTCGGCAAACGCGGTGGTCATTCAGCCGGACGGAAAAATTCTCATCGGCGGTTTTTTAAACAATTTCGTCAAAAACGATTATTTGTTGATTCGTCTGGAGTCGAACGGAATGTTCGATTCGACTTTCGGCAACAGCGGGCTGGTTTTCACATCGGTCAGCAATGCGGACAACAGCATTTCGTCGCTGGCGCTCCAGCCGGACGGGAAAATTCTGGCGGGCGGCTCCGGATTCGTCGTTCGCTATCACGAAAACGGCGCGCCGGACGCCGCCTTCGGGACAAGCGGCAGCGGCATTGTCGTCGCGCCGCATTCGGTCAATAAAATTCTTTTATCAAACGGCGGAAAGATTCTCGTCGGCGGCTCGCTCAATTCCGGCGTCGCGGTTTCGCGCTTGAATCCGAACGGGTCGATTGATACGAGTTTTAATAATACCGGGACGGCGACGGCAACGGCGGCGGGAAATTCGCCCTGCAGCGGCAGCTCTCTCGCCGTTCAGAGCGATAATAAAATCGTCGTCGGTGGAAGCTGCACCAATGCGGGCAAGTTCGCGGTTTTTCGTTTTCAGGAGGCGACGACAAAAAGTTTGTTTGACTACGACGGCGACGGCAAGGCGGACATTTCGGTCTTTCGCCCGTCAAACGGTTACTGGTATATCAACAACAGCTCGAATAATTCTCTGACCGCCGTGCAGTTCGGCGCTAACGGCGATTTGCCCGCTCCGGCTGATTTCGACGGCGACGCCAAAACCGACATTTCCGTGTTTCGACCAACGGATGGCGGCTGGTATCGCTTGAATTCGTCGAACAACACTTTCACGGCTTTGCAATTCGGCAGCAATGGAGATTTGCCCGCGCCCGGAGATTACGACGGCGACGGGAAATCCGATGTTTCGGTGTTCAGACCGTCAGCCGGAAGCTGGTACCGGGTGAACAGTTCGACCAATCAATTCATCGCCGCTCAATTCGGCGCCAACGGAGACAAACCGCTGGTCGGAGATTTCGACGGCGACGGCAAAGCTGATTTGGCGGTGTTTCGTCCGTCGGACGGCGGTTGGTATCGCCTCAACAGCGGCAACAATTCTTTTGCCGCGTCACAATTCGGCATTGCGGAAGACTTGCCCGTCGCGGCGGATTACGACGGCGACGGAAAAACGGATTTGGCGGTTTATCGCCCGTCGGCAGGCAGTTGGTATTTAATCAACAGCAGCAATAATTCATTTATAGCCGCGCAATTCGGCGTTGCGGAAGACAAACCGGCTCCGGCAGATTACGACGGCGACGGCAAGGCTGATTTGGCTGTTTTCAGACCGAGTTCGGGAACGTGGTATCTGTTGAGAACAACGGCTGGATTTACCGGCGCGCAATTCGGAACAAACGGCGATTTGCCGACTCCGAACGCTTTCGTCAGATAAATTTTAATTCTTAGTTTAATGCCGGAGGCTTTGTTCTTGAATAAGAACAAAGCCTTTTGTTTTTTGTCTCTAGCGGCACTGGCAGCTGCTGTCCGCCGTATTGCGGTCGCTGATCGAGCCGACGGTTTTGCCGACCGGCGATTGTATCAGACCGGAGCCGGTTCGCGTGCCTGTGTTGACGCTGGCAGCCAGGCGACGGTCGGCGGCGTTGTGTTCGAGCGTGATGACCTTGCCCATTTTCGTCACCGAGCCGGTTCCGGTATACGTTTTTCCGCCCGCGCAAAACGTATAATCGCCGTTGCCGGAGTTGAAACGCAGCGACGCGCCGCCGCTGCCGTCATCGGTAATACACGTATCGAAATTCTGCGCCTCGACACCGCGCACAAAAGCGCCGACGCCGATTATTGCGATTGAAACCAGAATTACACTTAAAATTGCGTATAAGAATTTCCGACTCATATTTTACTCCTTTTGTGTGCCGTAAATTAACACAGTATTCCGCCTAAAAGCAAGATTTTTCCGAATATTCAAATTAGATGCGCTGATTTAGCGAGCGCGAATTAAAGACTTTTTTCGCGAGCGAGACGCGCAGACCGGAGAAAGAAATTAACCGGAGATAACAGGATAAACCGGGATGAAAAAAATAGTTCTTATCCTTAGCTTATCTTGTTATCCCCGGTTAATTCGCCTTTGTGTTATTGGTGTCCCGGCGGTGAATTTTTCCCGTAATTAAATTCGGGATTGCTTTCGACGATTTCTTGCGCTCTGGGCGCGTTTTCGGCTTCTTTCTTTTCCTCGCGAATATTGGGCATTTCGGCGGTCGCAATCAATCTTTCGGCGGCGGCGTGGACGGCGGCGAATTCCGTGTCCGGCGCGAGCACGAGCTGGCAGCCGGTGTCGGCGATTTCCGCAATCAATTTATCAATCGCGGCGAGGCGTTCGGGTTTTGTGTTGATGCTGCGGATGTAAATCGTGCGGATTCGAGACGGATATTTTCTGACGATTTCGCGATAAATTTCCGGGTCTTTTTCGCCGCTGTCGCCGATTAAAATAAACGGCAAATGCGGGTATGTGTTCAGAATCGACTCGATGCTGTTAATCTTGTGAGTTGAATGCGCGCCGGAATTAAAAATCGTGTGATTGCCGAAATCCTTCAAAAACAGGGTTCCGAGCGGAATGTCGTGCAGCTTCAAAAACTCGGTCAGAAACGGGTATAAATTCCACGGGCTGCTCGAAACGTAAAAAATCGGGTTGTTTTCCGCGCCGCTCGCGCCTTTTTGCAGCGCGCGGTAGAAAGCGGCGACGCCTTTAAAAGGCATCCGCGTGTATTCGTTTAACAATGCGACGGTCAGAAACATTTTCAGACGATTGGTCACATTCGTCGTGATGATCGTGTCGTCGAGGTCGCTGATAATCCCGCGAGCGGCGCTCGGCGGCGGCACCAAAACCCGCGCGACAGCGCAAACCGTCTGCCCGTCCTCGTCGAGAGGCTCAAGCAATTCCAATTCGATTTCGTGAAACGGCGAATCGCTTTCCGGCGGCTCGCTCAAATTTAATTCCAGATTAAAATAACCTTCGTCGTCGGTGACGACTTCCCTTTCGATGCCCTGAAAAACGGCGCGGACGCGCGCTCCGGCGACTTCGTCGGTCGCGAAACGCTTGTATAAATTGACCAGATTCCGCCGTTTCCCGTCCGCCTGGCTGGAAATCACCTCGCCTTTATCTTCCAGCACGCGCCCGCTGAGCAGAAATTTATCCGCATTGCCGTAGCCGAGAAACGGCACGATTATCAAAGGCTCTTCAAAACCTTTGATGCGGCGCAGGCGCGATTTAACCTTATCGGAAAAATTGTCCAGGTCTTCGATTAAACTTTCGATTTTCGCTTTCCAAACGTTCATTATTTCTAATTATTACTTAAAAAGCCCTTGTCAAAAAGCTTGGGCTGCCAGGCTTATTTTGCTAAATTCAACGAACAAATAAAATTTCTGCGCCAGACAAAAATTTTCTTGTATTTTTTCATACAGTTTACGACACTGTATAAATACGATTTTACAAAAACAATCAGCGTCCGAGCCCACAGAGAGCGAGCATTTGGGGAGGGTTTATGAAAAAGGCTTCAAGCGTAATTTTTTGTGTTCTGGTTTTCTTTGTTTTCGGTTTTATATACGGCGGTAGCGACGTTCAGGCAGCGCCGGGCGACCTCGACCAATCGTTTGGCGTGCAGGGCAGGCGAATAGTTCTGATTCCGAATTCGCAGCCGAATTTTTTGATTTGGAATACGGCGCAGGACATCGTCGTCCAGCCGGACGGAAAGATTCTGGTCGCCGGCGGCGCCAACGATACGAACACGGGTTTCAGCTATACGGTGGTTCGTTTTAATACGGACGGAAGTCTCGATTCGGGTTTCGCCAACGGCGGCATTTTTCGTTTTGAATTCGGCAACGGCTCGGACGAAGCACAGGGCATCGTGCTTCAGCCCGACGGAAAAATCGTCGTCGCGGGCGAAGCCAACGTTAACCCGTTTGCCGCCGACACGGCTTTCGGCGTTATCCGGCTCAATCCGAACGGCACTTTCGATTCCACTTTCGGCAATAACGGCGTCGTCATCACGAATTTTTTCTCCAGTCTCGACAAAGCGACGGAAGTCGCGCTGCAACCCGACGGAAAAATCGTCGCCACCGGATGGGTCACGCAGGGCGGCGACAACAACGGCTTGACGTATGATTTCGCCGCCGTCCGCTACAATCCGAACGGCACGCTCGACTTGACTTTCGGCGGCGGCGACGGAATCGCTTTCGTAGACTTTAACGGCAGAGGCGACCTCGCTCAAACGTCCGTGCTGCAACCGAACGGAAAAATCGTTTTGGCGGGCTACGTTTCCATCGTTCAGGGCGCGGATTACGATTACGGGCTGGCGCGGCTGAACGCGGACGGCTCGCTCGATACGACGTTTGACGGCGACGGAAAAGTAACGACTACTTTCGGCGAGACGGATTGGAATGAGCTGGCGCGCGGTATGGCGCTCGCGCCGGACGGCAAAATCGTCGTCACCGGCGACTCGTATAATCCGCCGCCGGTTATCGGTCAAAGCGGCAATTGGGATATTACGGTCGCCCGCTACAACCAGAACGGAAGCCTCGACACGACGTTTGACGGCGACGGCAGATTTATCTTCGACTCGAATCAGGGCGACGGCAACGAAGACTCGCAGGACGTTTTCGTGCAGCCGGACGGAAAAATTCTGCTCATCGGCAGCAGTCATCTGATTCAGGAATTCGACATCGGAGTCTCGCACCGCGATATGCAGATTATCCGTCTGAACGCGAACGGCAGTTTTGACAACAGCTTCGGCAACGGCGGCAGGAAACTGACCGATTTCGGCATTTTCAATCCGCCGACGGCGCCGACTTTCGGCTCGGGCAGAACGAGCGAGACCGGGATTTCAGCCGCCATCACGCTCCAACCCGACGGAAAAATCGTCGCCGCGTGCGACGTGTGGTTTAGCCGAAACGATAGAAGACTCGGTATTGCGCGGTTTGAAAACGGCTCGATTTTCGTCGGCAATCATCGTTCGGCGTTTGACGTTGACGGCGACGGCAAAACCGATATTGCCGTTTTCCGACCGTCCGAAGGCAACTGGTATATTTTGCAGAGCGCCGACAACAGTTTTCGCGCGCTTCATTTCGGTCAGAACGGCGACGCGCTCGTGCCGGCTGACTACGACGGCGACCGCAAGACGGATATTGCCGTCGTGCGCGACGATGTCTGGTATATTCTGCAAAGCTCGGATAATAATTTCCGCGCCGAGCATTGGGGAACGCCGGGTACGGAATTCGTCGTGCCGGCGGATTACGACGGCGACGGACGTGCCGATTTGGCGTTTTTCCGGTTCAGCGGCAACAGCATTAACGACATAAATTATTTTCAAATCCGGCAAAGCTCCAACGGCTTTACCCGCACGGCTCAATGGGCAAATCAGTCTGTTCCGACTCCGCGCCCCGCCGATTACGACGGCGACGGCAAGGCTGACCTCGCCAGCTACAACTGTTTCCCGATTGCCGGACAGACAAGCCCGCCGCGATGCGAATGGGCGATTCTGCAAAGCTCGTCCAACACGAGCCGCGTCGAGCATTTCGGCAACGGGCACGACACGCCGCTTCCGCCCGCCGATTACGACGGCGACGGCAAAGCCGACATCGCGGTCTTTCGAGCGTCCGAGCGCGTCTGGTATCTGCTGCAATCGACCGCCGGATTCGCCGCTCTGCAATACGGTCTGGAATCCGACATCGCGCGACCGAGCGATTACGACGGCGACGGGAAAGCGGACATTACCGTCTGGCGACCGTCGGACGGCTACTGGTATTTACTTCGCTCGACGCAGGGCTTTACCGGATTCAGGTTCGGAACGAACGGCGACGTTCCCGCTCCGAATTCATTTGTCCGGTAGAGTTTTAAAAGGTCGGTAACGCGGGCGATATGTGGAAGCGCGTTTCTTCAAAGACTGAGTAGATCCGTTCCAAAATCGGTAGAATCTGTCCAGAGAAATCTAATTTTTCTGGACAGATTCTCATTTTCACTCCCGAAAAACCTGGTTTTTCTCCAGAAAAACTATAAATTTCTCCGGAAAAACCACAGATTTCTGGAGAAAACTCACAAATTTCTCCAGAAAAACCACAGATTTCTCCAGAGATTTCTAGTTTTTCTCCAGAAATCTGTGGTTTTTCTCCGGAGATTTCTAGTTTTTTTGGAGAAATCTGTAGTTTTTCTGGAGAAATTTATAGTTTTTCCGGAGAAATTTGTGGTTTTTCTTTGGAAATTCTACAAATCTTTCCGGAGATTCTTGGTTTCTTCGGACAAGTTTTTAAATTCTCCCGAGAGATTTTGTTAATCTCCGAACAATGGCGAAACGTTTTAAAGTTGTGACGGAGTTTTCTTCGGTCGTTGACGCACC
>DASVRL010000157.1:0-10665 GCA_036388635.1 Pyrinomonadaceae bacterium | reverse complement strand
ATGCGAGCCTGAGCGACAAGGAAAAAGCGCTCCTGAACGGAAATTATCATTTCTACGTAGTCGATCTGAAAAACGTCGGCGGCTTGGTGATGCCTCTGATTTTCAAGGTCGAATATATGGACGGCACGAGCGAGGAAGTTCGCGTGCCCGTAGAAATCTGGCGCTATAACAATACGGAAGTTTCCAAGTTGATTGTCACGCGCAAAGAAGCCAAAGCCATCGTGCTCGACCCGAATCTGGAAACGGCGGACGCGGATTTAGCGAACAACTTTTTCCCGCGCCGCACCGTTCCGTCGCGCTTCCAGATTTTCAAACAAGGTCAGCCGAACCGCGCTCAGACAACCACGACCACGCCCGGCGCGGCAAACGTCGCCGGAAAATGGAACATCGCGGTCGATGCGGGCGGGCAAACGATTAGCGTCGTGTTGAATCTAACGCAACAGGGGAACACTATCTCAGGAACAATCGAATCGTCGCAGACCGGCACGATTCAGATTACCAGCGGAGTGATGGACAACGGCAGATTTACGCTGAAAACGACCACCCCGGTCGAGTTGACGTTGACCGGGCAGGCAACCGGCAATCAAATCACCGGCTCGGTCGTGTCGCCGCAGGGAACAACGACCTTCAGCGGTTCGAAAGCAAATTAAAGTAAAAAGGTAAAAGGCAAAATTGGAATGATGAAACAATCTGCGAAAAAACTTATATCGACATTCAGAATTTTCGGGATTTTTCTCGCTCTTCTTTTGCCTTTCGCCTTTTACGTTTTGCCCGGCGGGTCATCGGCGCATCGTTATCACACGAGCCTGACGCGGATGGATTACAACGAGAAGGAAAAGCTGGTCGAAATCTCGATTCAGCTTTTCACGCACGACCTCGTGCCCGCTCTCGAACAAAAAGCCGGAAAGCGCCTCGACCTCGAAAAAACTCCCGATGCCGATAAGCTGATTCTCGGTTATCTGAACGAAAATTTCGTGCTCAAAAATAAAAACGGCGAGCCGCTGGCGCTGAAATGGGTCGGAAAAGAGCTTGAGGTCGATGCCGTCTGGGTTTACGTCGAAATTCCTTCGACGGAAAATTTAGCCGGAGCCAATCTGCAAAACACCATTTTGTTTGAAAGCTTTCCCGAACAGACAAATCTGGTCATCGCCCGTTTCGGCGGAAAAAAAGCCGATTTGATGTTTAAAGTCGGCGACAAATTCAAGGAAATCAGGGAAAATCCGCCGAAAGAATAACGAAAATCGCCGTTTAAAAAGAGAAGAAAGAAGCTTCAGACTCGAAGCTTCTTTCTTTTTCAGAGCGTAATTTGTGAGATGAGCAGTTTTTCCCAAACACAGGCAACAACCGACAATGTTGCCTTTCAAGGGTTCTACTGTTTATGACGTTTTCCGTCGATTCCTTACACGAATTTTTTCAAAAAAAGCAAAAGCGGCGAGCGACGAACGGCAAACGGCAATTGAAAAATAACGAATTTATCGTTTCCCGTTCGTCGCTTACCGCTGCGCCGCCGCTCGTGTTAGAATTTTCACAAAGTCTAATCTTTATAAAATCCGGAGTAAGAAATGAAATTAGCATTAAACGGCGCGACGACGATGCACGCCGATTTGGAAACCGACATTAAAGCGGCGAGCGCAGCCGGTTTTGATTTGCTCGAAATCTGGGCGGCAAAGCTGCGCAAGTTTCTGGAAACAAACACCGCCGCCGATTTGAAAAAGCTTCTGGAAGAAAACCATTTACAGCCCTATTCAATCAATTCCATCGAGCACATCACTTTTCGCACCAACGACGATTACGAAAAAATCAAAGCCGAAACCGAAGAGTTGTCGCAAATCGCGGGTGCGCTCGATTGCCCGTTCGTCGTCGTCGTGCCGGGAAAGCTGCCGGAAAACGCCACCGAAGCGGAAATCGTCAATGAATCGGTCCGCGTTTTAAACGAGCTTGCCGACATCGCCGACAAGCACAACGTCGGTTTGGCTTTCGAGTTTCTGGGACAAACCGACTGCTCGGTGCAGACGCTCGATTTGTGCAACGAAATCGTCGAAAAAGTGAATCGCCCGAACGTCGGAAACGTCATCGACACGTTTCACTTTTACGCCGGCGGTTCCAGCTTCGAAGCGATCGAAAAAATGAAGCCGGAAAAGCTTTTTATCTTTCACATCAACGACGCCGAAGATTTGCCGAAAGAACAACTGACCGACGCGCATCGCCTGTATCCGGGAACCGGAATTTTGCCGATTCGGGAAATCAAGGAAAGATTCGATAAAATCGGCTACGACCGGATGGTTTCAATCGAGATTTTTCGCCCCGAATACTGGAACGAAAATCCTTTCGAAGTGGCGAAAAAAGCCAAGGAAGCGACGGAAAAAGTTCTGGGATTAACGCCAAAAGGAGCCACCGCATAAAAGCGAAAAAGTGAAAACGCGGAAAAGCGAAAGGCGAAAAAGCGTTCATTATTTTGCCGCCGCAAACTTTTTTCACCTTTTCACTTTTTCACCTTTTCACTTGATTCATTATGGACAAAGTAAAAATCGGAATCATCGGCACGGGTTACATCGGCAACGTTCACGCGCGCATTCACTCGCGCGACGAGCGGGCGCTCGTCGCCGCGCTTTACGATATCGTGCCGGAAAAAGCTGAGCGCGCCGCAAAATCGGTCGGCGGAAAAGTCTGCCGCTCGCTGGAAGAATTGTTTGCGTCGAGCGACGCCGTTCTGGTCTGCACGCCGAACAAAACGCACGTCGAAATCGCCTCGCAGGCGGTCGAAGCCGGAAAACACGTTTTTTGCGAAAAGCCTTTCGCCATCGGTTTGGATAACGCGCGCGCTTTGCTCGAAACGGCGCAAAACGGGAAAGGCGTTTTTCAGGTCGGGCACAATCGCCGTTACGCGCCCGTCTATGCCAAGCTCAAAGAATTGTTAAGTGAAGACGCGGCTCACTCGGCGCATATCAAGATGAATCGCGGCGAGCTGAAAAATCCCGTCTGGACGGGCGACCCGAACGTGACGGGCGGATTTTTGTATGAAACGACGATTCATCTTTTCGATATGATGCGGTTTCAATTCGGCGAAATCGAAGAGCTTGTCGCCTACGGCTCACAGCACGAATATCCAGAATTGGACGAATTTTCGATTATTTTCAAATTTAAAAACGGCTTTCACTCGACCTTTGCTTCTTCGTCGGACGCCAGCTGGCTGTTTCCTTTCGAGCGCATCGAGGTTTTCTGTCACCACCGCACGATTTTGACGCAGGAAATGGAACACCTGATTGATTCGCGCGGCATGGACGCAAACTTCGAGACGCTTTCGTTTCATATGACCGAAAAAGAAGAGCGCTGGGGCTATGTTCAGGAAGATAAGGCGTTTATCGACGCGATTTTAAACGCTGCGGAGCCGCCGGTGACGGCGCTTGACGGCTACAAATCGGTGGAATTGGTCGAATCGGTTTACAAGGCAATTTCGACGGGCGAAAAAATCAGATTTGATTAAAACGATGAACGCGGAACGCCGCCGCGATGAGTTAGTTTTTTTTCGTTCCGCATTCCGCGTTTCGCGTTCATCGTTTCTTTGGGCTTTCAATTAAAGAACTTTTGCCGTAAAGTATCGTAAAATATTTTAGCGAAGCCTAAATATCGGATTGGAAATTTCACTATGGTTCAATGTCAAAATTGCGGGCAAGTCAATAATTACGGGAGCAATTTCTGTCGTTTCTGCGGCACCAGGATGATTGCCGCTCAGCAATCGCAACCGCCGCCGCCGCCCCAGCAGCAACAGCAAAATCAATCTTACGAGTATAATCCGCCGAAGCCTTACAGTTGGAAAACCGACGAATTTCAGGTTCAGGATGCCAAACCGCAGCAGCAGCAGCGCAAGACGCAGGAAATCAATCGCGTCCAGCCGCTTTCGAATTTTAACCAGCAGCAGCAGCAGCAGCATTTAGCTTACCAGTCGGCGCCGGCAATGACGCACGGCTATCGCTGCCCGCGCTGCGGCACGCAGAATCTGCCGCATATCGAAAGAAAAATTTCATCGGCGGGCTGGATTGTCTTTGCCGTTCTGCTGCTGGTATTTTTCCCGCTTTTCTGGATTGGTTTTTTGATGAAGGAAGACGTGCGCGTTTGCCCGGTTTGTAATCTGAAAGTCGGCTAGCAATGAGCCGCAAAATTCGACTAAAAAGCGCGAAACAAAGAATTTACACGGGCGACAGAATAGATAGGGATAAGAAGACTGATTTTTATTTATCCCTCGCAAGCCTGTCGTCCGCGCGAATTCTTTGTCTTTCTTCGTTTCTTTTCGCGGCTAATTCTTTTACCTGTAATAATAACCTTTCGGGTGCTCGATTTTAATGTCGGGATTGGTGCTCGACACATCGACTTTGTGATAGCCCTTTTTCATATGCGTCGAAAGATAAGTCAAAACAAATTGACGATTTAGCGACAGGTTGACTTCGCGAAAAAAAGGCTCGTAATTGACCGGCGTCGTGAGTCCCTGAAAAAACGCCCGCCCGCCGGTTTGTTCCGAAAGTTTTTGGAGCGAGCCTTGCGCATTCAAAATCACCGAAACGTTGGCGCGCTCGGTCAAGCTCGCCGAAGCGTAAAACGAATAAACCGCCACGCTCTTGCGCTGCGCTTTGGAAATCGCGCGTTCGAGGTCGAGGCTGCCGGTCGGAGACGAATCGTCCAACCCGCGCGAAGCATCCAAACCGTCCGAGATTAAAAGAATCGCGCGTCTGCCGATAGGCAAGGCGTCAAAGCGTCCCAATGCTTCTTCGACGCTTTGATAAGGGCTGCTCGGCGCCGCCGAAGCTACGCTGGCAATAATTCGCAGCGAATCAGCCGCTTTTTCCAAATCATCGGTAAACCTTTGCCGAACCTGAATCGAACCGGCGCGCAGGTAGGCGACCATCACGCGCGAGCCTTTCGGCAGTCGCCTGATAAATTCGCCGATTCGTTTAAGCTCCAGATTGACGCTCGAAGAAACGTCGTCCTGAATCAAAATCGCCAGCGCCATCGGCGCTTCGCCGATGCTGCGGATTGAGAGAATCGTTTGCTGGTCGCCGTCTTCCTTGACGATGATGTTGCCGGCTTCGATAAATTCCTGCGGAATCTGTTGTTTTAATTCCTCTTTCGAAAAAATCGAAATCGGAATCGTCACGGTACGAACTTTTTGTTGTTTTTTCCGGTTGTTTTCGTTTTCGGGCTGCGCCAAACAAAAATTTGCCGCCAGCAGAATCGAAACGAAAACAGCCGAAAGGTTTCGAGCAATCATTTTGAACATAGGCGCTTTCAGTCCTTCAAGCTAATAATATTACATTATCTTCGAGCCGTTAAGTTTTTTGATGCGATATATTTGAATAAAGTTTGTAGAGTAGGTTAGAGTAAAAGCCGAATGAACAGTTTAGAGTCGCAATATTATGAGGTCACGCGCCGCGATTTGGCAAAAGACAAGGCGCTCAAATACGGCGCGTGGCTGGTGCCCGTTTTGCTCGGGATTTTGCCGGCGCTGATTTTTTTTATTATTGCGTTATTAAGCGGAACGCCGACGACCGTTATAGTTCCTTTATTTTTTAGCGTGGTTTCGCTCATAGCCGGCTTTTTAATCGGCTTGATTGTTACCGGAACTTTGCTTTTTTACCGCTCGCGCTGGCTCGGTCAGATTCGCGAACGCATTGCCGTGGACGGCATAAAAGCCGGCGAAGTCGATTTTTTCAAACACGAACTGACTTCCGCCGAAAGAAAATCGCTCCGCGAAATCGAAAACAAAGACCGTTTGCTCGCCGACGCCTATCGCGAAACTCTCGCGTCGCGCCTGACCGCCACGCGAATTTTAAAAACGACCAAGCAGGAACTTCTTTTAGTCAAACGCCGCGAGAACAAGCTGAAATATCTGAAGAGCGAAAACTCCGAATCGCTGCAGAAACAGTTGAAAGACGACCACACGAAACTCGCCGAAATCAAAACCGAAGCCGAACAGATGCGCGTCGAAGCCGAAACGCGCCTGCAAATGATAGAAGCCGCCTCGCGTCGCGGAACAAATTTTTCCGACACGGAACTGGCATTAAAAAGGCTCACCGCCCGCTCAGCCGAGCTTCCGCTGGCGCTCGAAGCCATAAAAATGGAAGAAGAAATTCGCCGGGAATTGGAAAAAGAAGAGTCGGAAAGCAAGTAAGAAGTGATAGGTGATAAGTAATAGGTGATAAGTAATAAGAGGTTTTTCCAAATCACTTATTACTTATCACTTCTTTATGAAATGTGCGTCAGGCGCAGGCGCTCGATTTTATTTGCTCTGCCGGTTTGCTCGTCAATCTCGACGACCAAAGCGCAAATCCAGACATCGTCGGTCGAATGTTCGGCGCGCCGCGCGGGAATATTCATAAAACGCTGAATTACGTGCTCTTTATTCATCCCGATACAGCCCGCGTAGCTTCCCGTCATCCCGACGTCGGTGATGTACGCGGTGCCGTTGTCGAGAATTCTTTCGTCGGCTGTCTGCACGTGCGTGTGCGAGCCGTAGACGAGCGAAACGCGACCGTCCAGAAACCAGCCCATCGCGTATTTTTCCGAAGTCGCTTCGCAGTGCATATCGACAATTCGTATTTTTACATCTTCGGGAATCGCTTTGACGCAATCGTCAGCCGTGCGGAAAGGCTCATCGACCGGCGGCATAAAAACTCTGCCCAGAAGATTTAAAACGGCGATTCGATGCCCGCGCACCTCGCCGATAAAAAGACCTTTGCCGGGCGTCGAAGCGGGATAGTTTGCCGGGCGCAGCAGGCGCGGATTTTTCCTGATATAGGGAATTATTTCGTGTTTGTCGAAAATATGATTGCCGGAAGTCATCACGTCGATTCCGGCGGCGAAAAGCTCTTCGGCAATCGCCGGCGTGATGGAAAACCCGCCCGCCACGTTTTCGGCGTTCATCAATGCGATGTCTATTTTATATTGCTCGCGTAAATCCTGAATGCGGTCCAGAACGGCGCGGCGACCGGGACGGGCGACAACATCGGCGAGAATCAAAACGTTCATAAATCTGTAAAAAGTAATAGGTGACAGGCGATAGGGAAGAAATATCTTATCACCTATCGCTTATCACCTATCACAAAAGATTAGCGAAAGAGAACCGCATAAGCCGTGTAAACGCTTGAATTGAACCTGTTTCTCAACAGGTGGGCGACCTATGATGCGGCTCGTCGCGCGAGAAAGCATCTAAGCCGAGTTCTCCGGCAAGTCTTTTACGTTGAAAGATTGCACTGAAAACGGCATCGGTCTCCCAAGGATTCAAATGTTGGCTCAATTATCATTGCGTTTTTTCACGCACCTTGCAGTCGAGTTCTTCCGCCTGAAAAGATTGTAGCACAGTCGATAAAAAGTAAAAAGGAAAAAGTAAAAAGGCAAATATAAGATTTAAAATTTCTCATATTTGCCTTTTATCTTTTGCCTTTTGCCTTCGACGGTCACTACTGTTCCATTTCGAATTCCTGCGGCGCGATGTCGCGTTGTTTCAGCACGCGGTCGAGCATTTCGGCGCACTCGGCGCTGCGCGAGGCGAGCTGCGCGTCGGTTTGTTCCTGCGCGCGTTTGAGCTGGTGAAATTCGTCGGCGATGTGCAGCGCGGCGAGGATGGCGACTTTCAAACTGTCGACGGTCAGCGTGCCCGAAGAAATCTCGCGCATTTTGCCGTCTACGTATTCCGCCAGACGCATAATGTATTCGTTATCGCCGTCCGAGCGAATGTTGTAAGTCTGGTTATAAATCTCGACCCGGATTGACTGCGCCGCCTGTTCGCTTTTACTTTTATTTCCAATCATATCCAATTTCTAACGCTGCAAAACTTCTGAGACTTCCGGCTCGATGACGGTGATGGCGTCGAGCATCGCCTCGATTTTCAGCTGAATCGCGTCGCGCTCGCTCATCAGGCGCTCGATTTTTTCCTCGAGCCGCGTTTTTTCTTCCAAAAGGCTGCTGACTTCGTGACGCAGGCTGTTGGTCTCGCGTTCGAGTTTTTCCTTTTCTTCACGCATCTTTTTGGCAAATTCGATGGTGAGATAAATTTTGTCTTCAAGATGCGAAAATTTTTCCATTCCGGCTAGACCGTTCATTCTTTTCTCCACAAAAAGCTTTTGTGAAACTGATTATGTTAAGAAAGCGCAAAAACTTCAAGTGTTTTCTTAAGTTTTTAGAAAAAAATTAATAACTGATAGTTGATAACTGATAACTGATAGTGAAAAACAAAAAACCGTCGGCTATCAATTATCAACTATCAGTTAAGTTTAAAACAGTTATCAGTTAAGTTTAAAATCTCAGCTTCGCGCCTAAATCGCGTTCGAGAGACTGCAAAATCTGCGCGTGAACGGTTTCGGCTTCGGCTTCGGTCAAAGTTCTTTCGTCGCTTCGATATTCGAGCCGAATCGTGATCGAGCGCTCGTCGTCCGCCATTCCTTTGCCTTCGTAAACATCGACGAATTCGACTTTGCGTAAAAGCTCAAAACCTTGCGCTTCGACGGTTTTTTTGATGTCGGCAAAGCTTACGGCGCGTTTCACCAGTAGGGAAACGTCGCGCTGAATCGAAGGATAAACCGAGAGCGGGCGATATAAAACGTCTCTTTGTTTCGCCTGCAAAAGCGTCTGTAAATCGACTTCGGCGATGAAAACCGGCTGGCGGAATTTATAAGCCGCCGCGATTTCGTCGTTCAACCGACCGATGGTGCCGACCGCTTTGCCGCCCGCCCGAATTTCCGCCGATTGACCTCGCCGGAGATGTTTGACGTCTTTGGCGGCAAATTCCAGCGCCGGCAGATTGATTGCCTCAATCGCCGTTTCGAGCGCGCCTTTCGCGTCGTAAAAATCGAATTCGCGGACGGGCAGCGCTTTGTTTTCCAGCGTTTCGCTGCCGCTTAAAACGAGCGCGAAAAGCTCCTGTTCTTTCGGCAGAGTGTCTTCGCCTGCGGTCGCGGCGAAGACCTTGCCGAGTTCAAAAAGCCGGATGTTTCTCTGCTGGTGATTAAAATTCGTGCGCACGGCGTCGAGCAAGCCCGACAAAAGGCTCGGACGCATCCGCACCGCGCCTTCGATGATCGAATCCTGCAAAGTGACAAATTTTTCTTCCGCGTTTTCGTCGGTTAAATTAGAAATCAATTCGAAAGTTTCGTCGTGCCGCGTGTCGATAAAGCTGTAGGAAATCGCTTCGTCGAAACCGAGATTTGCCAGCGCCCGGCGCAGATGCTTTTTGCGCGGCTCGGTCGGTTGATATTCGCCCGCGCTTTGCGAAGGCGGAAGCTTTTCGCCGATTTTGTCGTAACCGACGATGCGCCCGACTTCCTCGACCAAATCTTCTTCGATGGCGATGTCGTGCCGCCAGCTCGGAGAAGTGAAAATTGCCGAGCGCGCGGCGGCGTCCGTCGCCGGGTTTTTTCGCTCGATGCCTAAAGCCGATAAAATTCTCAAAATTTCGCTTTCTTCAACGTCCAGTCCGGTCAGGCGTCTGACGGCATAGGAAATATCTTTCGATTCGATTTCATTCGGCGTAAATTTCGTCGGGTAAACGTCAACAAATTCGCCCGCCTCGCCGCCCGCGAGCTGGCAAATTAATTTCGCGGCGCGATTCGATGCGCGAACGAGATTTTCGATGTCGACGCCGCGCTCGAAGCGATAACTGGCTTCCGTCGTCAAACCGAGTTTGCGGGAAGTCTGACGAATATTTTCGCGTTTGAAATAAGCGACTTCGAGCAAAACGTCGGTCGTGTCTTCCGTGATTCCCGAATCGAAACCGCCCATTACGCCGCCGACGGCGACCGGTTTTTCGGCGTCGCAAATCGCCAGCATCGTTTCATCCAGTTTCCGTTCGACTTCGTCCAGAGTTTTTATCGTTTCGCCCGCGCGCGCGCGGCGGACGACGATTCGATTTTCCTTTAATTTGTTGAAATCAAACGAGTGCATCGGCTGACCGAGTTCGTGCATCACGTAATTCGTGATGTCGGCGACATTGTTAATCGACCGCTCACCGACCGCTTCGAGCCTTTTCACCAGCCATTCGGGCGACGGCGCGATTTTTACGTTTCGAATAATCCGCGCCGTAAAGCGATGACACAAATCCGCGTCCTGAACGGTGACCAGATTCTGTGAATCGTCCTTTGTCGTTTGTCCTTCGTCATTCGCTGTTTGAGTTTTTAATTTCGCGTTTTGAATGGTCGCGATTTCGCGGCTCACGCCCAGATGCGACAGACAGTCCGGGCGATTGGAAGTCAAATCAATATCGAACACGAAATCGTCGCCCGCCGCGTGAATGCCTTCGACCGCCAAGCCGACGCTCGTTAATTTCCGCGCCAAATCGGGCGGCGACGGCAAATCTGTCTCGACCAAATCTTTTAACCAGTTATAACTTATGTTCATAAATTAAATAGATGAGTACGATTCAAAATTTTTATTGCTTCTGAAATTCAAAATGCCTATTATAATCTATAATAGTACAGCTAATGCAAACTTGCCCCGGTTTTACTATCTTTCAAAATATCTAAAAATTTGTGGAGGATTTCTTAATGCGAAAAAATGTTCCTGTATTTTTTCTGTTCGCTCTGGCAATGATGCTCTTCGCTTTTACGTTCAGCGCGATGGCTAAAGGCGGAGCCGGCGTCACGCTCAGCGTCGATAAAACGTCATTTGCCGAAAATGAAA
>DASVRL010000156.1:0-5600 GCA_036388635.1 Pyrinomonadaceae bacterium | reverse complement strand
TGTTGCAATGACACTCAACAATCTGGCTATTTTACATCGAAAGCAAAACGAATACGAAAAGGCATCGAAAGAATACGAAGAAGCATTAGAGATTAGAAGAAACTTATATGAACAAATGCCGAATGTTTATGCTCCATATTTAGCTAACACATTAAAAAATCTTGCCGTGTTTTATCAGAAATCTTTGCCGCAACGTGAGAAATCACTCGAATATGTCACCGAAGCAGTCATCCTTTTACGTCCAATTGTCGAAGCAGTTCCATTCACGCAAAAGTATATGCAAAATGCTTTGAATATTTTAAGAAAGTGGGACTTGAGTGATGAGGAAATCGAGCGATTGATTGAGGAAAAGATGAAGGAAACGGGAGAAAATCAGGCTTAATTTTTATAAGTTTGCTCGCTTCTTTTGCGAAAGATGTTTTATTCCCTATAGAAAATGTGTCTTTCCCGGCAAGGAAAGTCTTAATCCGCAAAGGGAAACAGTCATTCTCTATAGGGAAAGTGCGCTTTCCCTGTGACGGAAAGGGCTTTCCCTTTAGGGGTTACGTTTTCCCTTGCGGAGAAATTCGACAATCCCTGCGAGGAAAGTCGCGTTCCCTATAAGGTAAAAGACCAAACTTACAAATTAATAAACAAGCTTTACACGGATTTCGCAAAATCCCGATAGGTTAATCGTCATCTTTTATCGACAACAATCATCATTTACAGGTGATAAAACTAACTTCAACGACAAAGACGAAAAACCTAAGTAAGGAGATATATCACACATGAAGCCAAAGAAAGCACTCGAAAAATTGGAATTGACCGAATCGGCGTGGGAAACTCACGCGCCGGACGCGACATTTTACGGCACGACGCTCGCGCAGTATAAGGCGAAGGTCAAGGTTTCGCGCGATATTCGCGACGTGATTGCCGGGTTGGAGCAGCAATTGACCGCCGCGATTACCGAGCGGGATAATGTCGATGCCGGGAATTTGAGGCTGGAACAGAACGTTGCCAAAGCGATTGCGGGCGACGCGAATTTCGGCGACGACAGCGCGCTGTATGAAGGCACGGGGCGCGTCCGCAAATCGGAGCGACGGAGCGGTTTGACGCGGAAAAAGAAGACCGGAGAAGAGCCGGTCTAAGATTATCGGCGGAAAGCGTTAGACGGTAAGCGGCAAGCGGAAGAATTAATTATTCGAAACTTGCCGCTTATCTTTTTTTATGCCGGAATTTATTATTTGTTTGAAGCTCCGGCGTGGCGCAAAGGGTTTCGGGGCTATAGAATCGAAACGGATGAAGAAAGAGGAAGCGAAGCAGGCGGGCTTTAATCTTATCGTGCCGAAGGGCACGCAGATTGTTTTATTGAATGCGGTGAAGATTTTAAACGAGAATCGCTTTCATCCGAAGGGCGCGGTCGGCGTCGTCAGCGGCGTGCCGAACGATGCTTTTCACGCTTATCGAGTGCGGTTTACGGACGACAGCGAAGCGATGGCACACCGGAAGGATTTTTCGATAAAAAAGCATTTTCAGAACGAGCAGAGCGGTTTAGTTTCTCAGCTGGAAAACTTCGCGCTTTACGACTTCGTGATTTATCGCTGCGTGGTCGGCTCGCGCGCTTTCGGTCTGGATACGGAAGCCTCCGACACTGACCGGCGCGGGATTTATCTGCCGCCCGCCGACGTGCACTGGTCGATGTTCGGCGTGCCGGAACAACTGGAAAACAGGGAAAACGAAGAGTGTTACTGGGAGCTGCGAAAGTTTTTGATTCTGGCGCTCAAGGCGAATCCGAATATTCTGGAATGCCTGTACACGCCGCTCGTCGAATACGCGAGCGAACTGGCGCGGGAACTGCTTTCGATGCGCGGCGCTTTTCTCTCAAAACTGGTTTATCAGACTTATAACGGCTATGTGATGTCGCAATTTAAAAAGCTCGAACAGGATTTGCGCGCGACCGGCGAGATTCGCCGAAAACACGCGATGCACCTGATTAGACTGCTTTTGCAGGGCATCGAGATTTTGCGCGAGGCGGATTTGACGGTGCGCGTCGAGGAAAATCGCGAAAAGCTTCTGGCAATAAAACGCGGCGATGTCGAATGGCGCGAGGTCAACAATTGGCGCTTGCGGCTGCACAAGGATTTTGAAAACGCTTTGGCGGCGACGCGCCTGCCCGAAAGACCGGATTACGAACGGGCGAACGAATTTTTGATTAAAGCCCGCCGGTCGATGGTGAAAAACGATGAATGAAGAAAAGAATGCGAAGATTGTCGAATGCAATTTTAAATTTCGCTGCCCGCAGAAATGGGAAGAAATGGGCGAAACCGGGCAAGAGAACGTGCGCTTTTGCGGCGAATGCAAAGAGAAGGTTTATTTTGCCGAAACCGATTCGCGCTTGAGCGAATTGAGAGACGCCGGCAGATGCGTCGCCGTCTGGGAGCAGAAACCGGGAAATGATTTTCTGACCAGGACGGCGGGCGTCATCATGCCGCCGGATTTTCCCGATTTGAAATTGCCGAACGGCAGCCGCGAGTGTCAGAGGTGCGGAACTTTACATTCGACCGGCACAAAGTTTTGCGGTTACTGCGGCAATTGGTGGATAAGGCTTCGACATTTTATCAAAAAACATCTTTAAATAATCATTTAATGATTACGGAAAAACTCAAAAAAATCGCTTCGGAACATCCTTATCCACTGATTTTCGCGACCGTCAGCGGCGCGCATCTCTACGGCTTTCCTTCGGCGGATTCGGATTACGATTTGCGCGGCGTCCATGTCTTGCCGTTGAGCGAAGTGGTCGGGCTGGAAACGGGAAGGGAAACGATTCAGACGGAAGAAATTCGCGAAGGTTTGGAGCTCGATCTGGTCACGCACGACGCGAAAAAGTTTTTCGCTTTGATGCTGAAGAAAAACGGCTATGTGCTGGAACAGCTTTATTCGCCTTTGATCGTGCGGACTTCGCCCGAACATTCCGAATTGAAGGAAATCGCCCGAAAGTGCGTGACGCGTCATCACAGCCATCATTATTTCGGATTTGCCGGGACGGAATGGAAGCTTTTCGAAAAGGAAAATCCGCCTCACGTCAAGCCTCTGCTCTATATCTTTCGCGTGTTGCTGACGGGAATTCACCTGATGCAGACCGGCGAAATCGAAGCGAATCTCGTCACGCTTAACGAAATTTTTCGTCTGCCGTATATTCCCGAATTAATCGAAAGAAAAACGGGCGGCGCGGAAAAAGGCGTTTTGCCGGAAGCGGATTTGGAATTTTACCGAACGCAATACGAGCGATTAGTCATCCAATTGCAAGAAGCGTCGGAAAAAAGCGGCTTGCCGGAAAAGGCTTCGGCGAAAGACGATTTGAACGATTTGCTAATCAGAATCAGGCTCGGGGATTTTGCTAAAAAGGGCTGATTCGGAATGACGCTTATTTATGTTATTCTGAAATTTATTTCATATATCGAAATTTTAGAGAGGGACTAATGTCAGATACTAAAGATGCAGTAATTATCAGCGCCGTGCGGACGGGCACGGGCAAGTTTCAGGGTTCTTTGAAAGGGTTTTCGGCGACGGATTTGGGCGCGATTGCCGTCAGGGAAGCGGTCAAGCGCGCGGGCATTAATCCGGCGGACGTTAACGAAGTGATTATGGGCTGCGTCGTGCAAGCCGGTTTAGGACAAGCGCCCGCGCGGCAGGCGGCTTTGAAGGCGGATTTGCCGCCGGAAGTTTCGGCTTTGACGGTCAATATGGTTTGCGGTTCGGGACTTCGGGCGGTGTCCTTAGCGGCGCAAGCCGTCAAATTAGGCGACGCGGATTTTATCGTCGCGGGCGGAATGGAGTCGATGTCGAATATTCCGTATGCTCTGCCGCAGGCGCGCGACGGCTACCGGATGGGCAACGCGCAGATGATTGATTTGCTGATTCACGACGGTTTGTGGTGTCCGTTTGAAAATTGGCATATGGGCAACACGGGCGAAGTCGTTTCCGAAAAATACCAGATCACGCGCGAGCAGCAGGACGATTACGCCTACAATTCGCACCGCAAAGCGATGGAAGCGCGACTGGCGGGCAGATTCAAAGACGAGATTGTGCCCATCGAAATTCCGCAGAAAAAGGGCGAACCCGTTTTGTTTGACCACGACGAAACCGTGCGCGAAGACACGAACGTCGAAAGCCTCGGCAAATTAAAACCGGCGTTCAAAAGAGAAGGCGGAACCGTGACGGCGGGCAACGCGCCGGGCGTCAACGACGGCGCTTCGGCGGTGGTCGTGACTTCCGCGGCGAAGGCGGCTGAGTTGGGCATCGAGCCGCTCGCCAGAATCGCCGGTTACGCCACGTCGGGCATCGAGCCGAAAATGATTATGATGGCGCCGGTGCAGGGCGTTCTGAACGTTTTGGAAAAGACGGGCTGGAAGATGGAAGACGTCGATTTATTCGAGCTGAACGAAGCGTTTTCCGTGCAGGCGCTCGGCGTGATGAAGGAACTCGGGCTGTTTATGGACAGAGTCAACGTCAACGGCGGCGCGGTCGCGCTCGGACACGCCATCGGAAATTCGGGCGGGCGCGTTTTGACGACTCTGCTCTACGAAATGAAGCGCCGCGACGCCAAACGCGGAATCGCCGCGCTGTGTCTCGGCGGCGGAAACTCGGTGGCGATGGCGGTCGAGAGAGATTAATAAAATCACGGAATTAAAAATTACGGAATTGCGAATAGTCGATCAACACGAACTGCCGAATCAAATCAATCATTCGTAATTTCGTGATTCTGTAAATTTGTAATTGTTTCTGCAACTTTTGTTGGCGTTTGGCGTAATTTGAAGTATTGTTAATTGACGCGAATCGCAAATTTTTTGGAGAACTACAATGACGGCAAAAGAACATAACAAATTAGTCGGAATCTTTTTGATGGCGCACGGCGGGCTGCAAATGCTGATAATGCTTTTTGTGGGTTTGATTTACGGCGTGATGGGCGGCGCGATGCTGGCTACCGCCAGACGAGACGAAGAAGCGCTTGTCGGCGGAATTTTTATTGCAGTGGTGCTTTTCATACTGGCTTTCTCGTTGCTTTTGATTGTTCCGCAGATAATCGGCGGCTGGAAGATACTGAAAGAACGGCGCGGCGCGCGAACCTGGGGAATCATCGCCAGCATCATTTCGTGCCTTTCATTTCCGCTCGGAACCGCCGCCGGAGTTTACGGTTTGTGGTTTCTGTTCGGCGACGAAGGCAAAAGATTTTATCTGGGCGGCGCGCAGGCGCAGCAGCAGATGTTCAACCCGCCGCCGCCGAATAACTGGCGCTAACCTTGCGAAAGGCGCGTGCCTCGCGAAATGAATTTTCGCGACGTCCGAATTTAATAAACGGGTGAAAAGTTAATTCTTTTCGCCCGTTTGTTTTATGCGCGAACATTTATTACTTTGGAAGTAAGTCTTAACAATCTTATCAAAAAGGAATTATAAAAAATGGGTGAAATTATCGGAATCATCGGCGCCGGAACGATGGGCAACGGCATCGCGCAAACCGCCGCCGCGTCGGGCTTCAGCGTCGTAATGTGCGACATTCGCGAAGAATATGTACAGAAAGGTCTCGGCACGATTGAAAAAAGTCTCGACCGCTTTGTCAAAAA
>DASVRL010000155.1:0-11960 GCA_036388635.1 Pyrinomonadaceae bacterium | reverse complement strand
CTTTTGACGACCTCGCCGGACGCCGACGAAAATCTCAGAGGCGAAGGCATCGCGCCCGAAAAAATAAAATTTGTCGGCAACGTGATGATCGATTCGCTTTTTTACAATCTGAAAAAAGCCGAACGCTCGCCTATCAGAGAAGATTTGAATTTAAACGGGAAAGATTACGCCGTTTTAACGCTGCATCGCCCGTCGAATGTTGACGAGAAAAACGTTTTTGCGGGCTTGCTCGAAGCGCTCGTCCGAATCGGCGAAAAGCTTCCGGTTATTTTTCCCGTTCACCCGCGCACAAAATCGAGAATTTCCGAATTCGGCTTGGCGGAAGCGGTCGAAAACTCGAATATCAAGCTCGTCGAACCGCTCGGTTATCTCGACTTTATGCGGCTTTACAGCGGGGCGCGAATGGTCTTAACCGATTCCGGCGGCTTGCAGGAAGAAACGACGGCGCTCGGAATTCCCTGTCTGACGCTGCGCGAAAATACGGAAAGACCGATTACGATCGAGCTGGGAACAAATAATCTGGTCGGCACTAATCCCGAAAAAATCAAACAAACCGCTTTCGAGATTTTAGAAAACAAGCAAAACTCAAAAGACAAAAAAATCCCGCCGCTCTGGGACGGTCGAGCGGCGGAACGCATTTGTAATCAACTGGTAAGTGAAAACTGATAACCGGTAACTGATAGTGGAAAGAACAAATTATCAGTTACCGGTTATCAGTTTTCCACTACTATTCGCTTTTTCCCATCGGATAACCGGCATCTTTCCAGGCTTTGGTGCCGCCGACCAAAGCAAACGCGTTTCCGATACCTTTTTCTTTCAGTTTAGCAACCAGACCGGCGCTCGTGTGTTCGCTCGGTCAGGAGCAGTAAGCAATGATTTTCTTGCTTTTCGGAATTTCCTTGTAGCGTGTCTCGACCGCTTCCATCGGCACGTTAACCGCGCCTTTGATATGTTCCTGTTTGTAAGCGACTTCGGCGCGCGTATCGACAAAGACGACGTTTCCCGCGTCAAAATCCTTTTTCGCATCGGCGAGAGAAATGCGCGGAGCGTCGTCCGCGTGTCCGTGCTCGTCGGTTTTCGTCGCCGTGGTATTTTTCGGCGGCTCAGCCGGCGTTTTCGTGTTGGTCTGCGTTGTTGTCGTCGATGCATTCCGGCAGCCGGTTAAACCGGCGACGGCAAATGCGCCGACAAGCAGCATTGTTAAAATAAAACGCATTTTTACCTCCTAAAATTATTACTTCTTGTATTTTCTCACAGACGGCAAAAAGTGGAAAAGCGAAAAAGCGAAAAGCCGGAAAAGTTTAATGTCGAAAAGCAACGATTACTTTTCCGCTTTTTGGCTTTTTCGCTTTTTCGCCTTGCTTATTTGGCGTCGGTTATTTCGCTGTTGGCGGTGATCAGGGTCGGATATTTTTCGCTCCAGCAAGCCGTACACATCGAATTTTCGCCGATGCCGATGGATTCGAGCATTCCGCCGAGCGAAAGATAACCTAAAGAATCGGCTTCGATGTAATTGCAGACTTCCTCGACGGACATCTGGGCGGCGATAAGCTCGGCTTTGCGCGGCGTGTCGACGCCGTAATAACAGGGCGAAACCGTCGGCGGGCAGCTGATTCGCATATGCACTTCGGCGGCACCCGCTTCGCGCACCATCTGGACGATTTTTTTCGAGGTCGTGCCGCGCACGATGGAATCGTCAACCAGAACGACGCGCCGGTCTTTTATCAAATCCTTAATCGGATTCAGTTTCAAACGCACGCCGAACGAGCGAATCGACTGGCTCGGCTCGATAAACGTGCGCCCGACGTAATGATTGCGGATAATCGCCTGCCGGTAATTGATGCCCGACTGCCGCGCATAACCGATTGCCGCCGCGACGCCCGAATCGGGAACCGGCACGACCAAATCAGCGTCCGCCGGATGCTCGATCGCCAGCTGCTTGCCCATTTTATGACGCGATTCATTGACCGAACGCCCGTAAATCGTCGAATCGGGACGCGAAAAATAGACGTGTTCAAACGCGCAGACGGAAAGCGGTTTTTCCTCAAACGGAAAATACGAATGCAGACCGTGCTCGTCAACGACCAGCATCTCGCCCGCTTTGATTTCGCGGACGTATTGAGCGTCAATCAAATCAAACGCGCAGGTTTCCGACGCGACGCACCAGGCGTCTTTCAATTTTCCGAGCACGAGCGGTCTAAACCCTCGCGGGTCGCGCACGGCAACCAGCGCTCCCGGCGTGAGAAAAAGCAAAGAAAACGCGCCTTCGGTTTCGCGCAAAACCTTTGAAACGGCTTCGATAACGTCTCCGGCTGAGGTTCGCGCAATCGAATGCAGAATCGTTTCCGTATCGGACGTGGACGAAAAAATCGCGCCTGCCCGTTCCAGCTCGGCGCGTTTGCGGTTGGCAAAAGGCAGATTGCCGTTGTGACAGACGGCAATCTGCCCGTGCTGGCAGGTGACGGCAAACGGCTGCACTTCCTTAATCGTGTTTTTTCCGGCGGTCGAGTACCGCGTGTGACCGATGGCGCTCGTGCCTTCGAGCTTTTTCAAAACGTCTTCGGTCAAAACATCGGCGACCAAGCCCTGCGAGCGAAATTGGTGTAATTCCTCGCCGTCGCTCGAGACGATGCCGCAGGCTTCCTGTCCGCGATGCTGCAAAGCGAAAAGCCCGAGCTGCGTCAAGGTCGAGGCTTCGTCGTGCCCGTAAATACCGAAAATGCCGCATTCTTCGTGAAATTTGTCGAGAGAGAAATCGCTCATCTACTATAAGTTTAACAAAATTGTTCGGCGAGAGAAATTTTGATTCAGTTAATATATTTGTCGACAATGGCTGAAATTTTCAGATATTCACCGCCCCAGCCATTACTGATTGAAATTTCCTGCAGCGCGCCGGTCGGTAAAAACAAAAACTCGACTTCGCTTTTGCCGGAGAAACTGAAATTTTGATTTTCCCGAAGCCCGTGCAGCTCTCTTTCTAAAATATCTCGCACTTCATTTACGGTTGTATTCGACCAAATCGAATCTCCCGATTTTTCGAGCAGCTCAATCGTTTTTTCGAGCGCGGAAATCAGTTCCTGCATTTTTAATCGGCAGGCAAAATGCGCCCGCGACATTCGCCGAAACCGATACGGCGAAAACCTTCGCGCTCGCAGAAGCCTTTCATAATTATCTCGTCGCCGTCTTCGAGAAAGCGTCGCTGCTCGCCGTTTGGCAGTTCAATCGGTTCCGTGCCGCGCCAGGTGAGCTCCAGCAGGCAGCCGCGTTCGTCTTTTGACTTGCCGGAAACCGTTCCGGTTGCCATCAAATCGCCGGTTTGCAGATTGCAGCCGTTCGAGGCGTGATGCGTCAGCATCTGCCCGATTGTCCAGTACAAATCTTTCATATTCGAGCGCGAAAGCAGAAACGGCTCGGTCGCGTCGTCGCGCATTTTCTCGGTTTGGATATAAACTTCGAGCTGCACGTCAAAGCCGCCGCCCGTCTCGTTCGCTTCGGAAGATAAATAATCGAGCGGCTGCGGGTCGCCTGCGGGTCGCTCAAACGCTTTCGCGCGAAACGGCGCGAGCGCTTCCATCGTGACGACAAAAGGCGAAACGCTGGTCGCAAAATTTTTGGCTAAGAATGGACCCAAAGGCTGGTATTCCCAAGCCTGTATGTCGCGCGCCGACCAATCGTTGACCAGACACAAACCGAAAATATGTTTTTCCGCGTCGTCAATCGAAACCGGCTCGCCTAAGCTATTTCCCTGCCCGACAAAAAAACCGACTTCCATTTCGTAATCGAGATTTTTGGCGGGAATAAAAACCGGCGGCTGTTCGGCGTCCGCTCGGTTTTGACCTTTCGGACGCTTGATGTCGGTTCCCGAAATCACAATCGAAGAAGCGCGCCCGTGATAGCCGATGGGCAGCCATTTGTAATTCGGCAAAAGCGGATTGTCGGGGCGAAACATCGCGCCGACATTCGTAGCGTGAAAAATCGAGCAGTAAAAATCGGTGTAATCGCCGATTTGGAAAGGAACGAGAAATTCGACTTCCCCTATCGAAAGCAAATTTTTCTCGACGATTCGGCGGTCTTGCTCAGCGGCGTTTTCCGCCAGCGCTTCAATCAAACGACGACGAATAAAGGAAACGGTTTTCGGATGCAGATTTTCGACGCCGCGATTCAAAGAAAAATCATAAGTTAAATCTTCGAGCGATTTATATTCTTCGGATTCCTTATTTCCAAACAAACCCTGCTCCCAGCAGGAATCGAAATCCAGCACTTTATCGCCGATGGCAAAGCCCAGGCGCTCGTGTTTTAAATTGTCCCTTTGATAGAAAAAGCAATAAGGCAGATTTTGAATCGGAAAATCCGTATCGGGCGCATTGGCTGATTCGAGCCAGCTTTTTAAATTCGGGTCGTGTGTCTCGTTGATTTCAAACGTCATAAGAAAATTACATTCGTTTCCGCACTGTCGTCGGTTTCTTTACAAAATCTCCAAATCCTGTAAGTCGGTGATCGGCTCTTCAAATGAGCACGAGCCGAAGGAAATCGCGCCGCGTTCGCGCAGCAGTTTCAGATACGCGGTGCTCAAAAAATGCTCCTGCCGCCACCAGACGCCGTGCGAGTCAAAAATAAAACTTTCAGCCCATTCGTCTTCCAGCAATTCGTTGAGCAAACTCGGCTTAAAGCCTTGCCGCGCAAACGCCGCCGCCAGAAAAACGTTCAGAAAACCGTACATCATTCCGACCGGCGCGTTTTTTTCGTAAGTCAGCGATTTTTGGCAGCGAACCGGGTGGTGCAGTCCGGCGGTGGCTTTAAACGGAACGTTTGCCGCCGAGCAGGTTCGTATAAAACGCGTGATTTCGTCCGGTCGCGGAAAGGCTTCCGGCGTCGTGCCGCCGGTGCGAAGCTTGGCGCGCTGCTTGGTCATTGCCAACGCCACGACCATTTCGCCAAAATCTTTACCGACAATCGGAATTTCAAAATAATTTGTGAACTGCGGCGGAATGGCTTCGGCGTATTCTCCGATTATCGAAGCGGAATCGGCTTTTATCTCGAGCGCGTCGCACTCGGCATAAGGCGCGTATTCGGCGTTAAAATCTTCGACGAGGCGCACGGTTTCGTAAATGTCTTCGCTTGCCAGCACGCTCAGCTTCCAGGCGTCCTGCTGCCCGCCGCGCGTAAAAAAATCTTTCGCGCTTTCGGTAAATTCGCCGAGTCGGCTGACCGGCACGACGAAACGTCCGAGCATCCAGCTGTAATTGCTGTTTTTGTAAGTCGCGTAATTGATGACCGCTTCCGGCATCGAAAGCGCGGACGGCGGAAAAAGTCCCGCGTAATCGACAATTCCGGCGAGCAAAGCGCGGACGGATTCTTGGATGTGTTCGCTCATTTATTCGAGAAATTCTCCCCTTTGAAATGGTAAGACATCTGAGGGAAAAACAACATCTTGATAAATCTCGTCGAGATTTAATTCACAAGCAAGCGAGGCGATATAAATTTTTTCCGAAAGCTCGTTGACTTCCTTGTAAGACCAGGAATTATCGCTCTGTTTGACGTATTGCGTAACGTGCGGACGATGCTGCGCGATGAGTAAATACTCGATAAAGCTTTCGATTGATTTGTAATAAGTGAATTTGTCGCCGCGGTCAAAAGCTTCCGTCGAATCCGAAAGAATTTCGACGATTAGCTGCGGATTAATCAAAACGTCAAGACCTTTAAATTTTTCAACTTCTGCTTCACCGCCTAGTGCCGATAAATCAGGATAACGGTAAGGCGAGTAAACTGGAACTTTGACACGCATATCAGAAGAAAAAATACTGCAACCTTTACCTTGTAATTTTGAGCGCAAAGCGAAATAGATATTGCCTTGAACTTGATTATGCCGCAAACTCGCGCCGCTCATCGACCAGACGTTTCCGTCCCAAAATTCCAGGCGTTCTTCGCTGGTTCTTTCCAGTTCGATGTAATCGTCCAAAGTATATTTGAGTTTTTCCTGCGCCAGCATAGCTACATCTTAAAATTCTTTTTCAGTTTTTGCCAGACTTCAAAGTATTCGGGCTGCAAAGCGTCGGTTTCCATCGCAAAGCGCGTCGGGCGAATGATGTAGCGCGACTCGAACATAAAAGCCATTGTTCCCGAAAGCTTCTGCGGCTGCAGATCGGCGTTCGAGGCTTTTTCAAACGCGTCGAGGTCGGGTCCGTGTGCCGACATTTGATTGTGCAAGCTGCCGCCGCCGGCGACGAAACCTTCTTCCTTCGCATCGTATTGACCGTAAACCAAGCCCATATATTCGCTCATAATGTTGCGGTGATACCACGGCGGGCGAAAGGTGTTTTCGGCGACGAGCCAGCGGTCGGGAAAGATGACGAAATCGACGTTTGCCGTGCCCGCTTCGCCGGAAGGCGAAGTCAGAACCGTAAAAATCGACGGGTCCGGGTGGTCGAAGCTGATCGAGCCGATGGTGTTAAATTTTCGCAAATCGTATTTATAAGGCGCGTAGTTTCCGTGCCAAGCGACGACATCCAGAGGCGAATGGTCGGTTTCGCAAGCCCACAGATTGCCGCCGAATTTGGCGACGATTTCCATCTCGCCTTCGCGGTCTTCAAACCAGGCGACGGGCGTTTCAAAATCGCGCGCATTCGCCAAGCCGTTGGCGCCTATAGGACCTAAATCGGGCAGGCGAAGCTGCGCGCCGTAGTTTTCGCAGATGTAGCCGCGCACTTGCGCATCGCCGAGCGCGACGCGAAATTTTAAACCGCGCGGAATGACGGCGATTTCGCCCGCGCCGACGCGCAGCGCGCCGAGCTCGGTCAAAATTCCGAGCCGTCCTTTTTCCGGCACGATAAGCATTTCGCCGTCGGCGTTATAGAAAAACCGTTCGTCCATCGACTTGTTGGCGCGATAAATATGAACCGCGATTCCCGTTTGCGAAAACAAATCGCCGTTTCCGGCAATCGTCGTCAAACCGTCGACGAAATCGGTTTCCGCGTCCGGCAGCGGAAGCGGGTTCCAGCGCAGTTGATTCGGCGTCGTGACGATTTCGTCAAACGGCGAGGATTTCAGCAGTTTGTTTTCGATTTGTCGAAACGGTTTGTGCAAAACCGAAGGGCGAATGCGATACGTCCAGGTTCTTTTGTTTAAAGCGCGCGGCGCGGTGAAAGCCGTGCCCGAAAACTGCTCGGCGTAAAGTCCCAAAGGCGCTTTCTGCGGCGAGTTTTGCCCGACAGGCAGCGCGCCTTTCGCTGCCTCGGTCGCAAATTCATTGCCGAAACCTGATTGATAAATCAATTCTTCCTTGCCTGCAATCGGAGACGTCATTTCGGATTTCCCTTACAAAGATAAACTAAATTTTATCTGCTCGCCTTCGGGCAGATGGTTCCAGCTTTCGGTCAATTCACGCAAAAGCTCGCGCGCCTGTTCGATTTTAGCTTTGTCCGGCGCGTATTCAAAAAAATCCTGCGCTTTGGAAAATTTCGTTTCGCGGCGCGAGATTTCGTTGAAATATTCGAGAAAAGTCTCGTTTTCAGGCGGCAAAACGCCGAACAGCTCCTGCTGAAAAACGTTGACCAGCGCTTCGGAATACAAAGCCGGAACGCCGCCTTTTTCCAAAACGTCGGCGTCTTTCACGCCGTCGCCGATAAAACGTATAAAACCGCGCAGCTCGCCGAAAACTTTCTCGACCGCGTAATGAACCATCTCGTGCGGAATTATTCCCTGTCGCCAAGCCCTGAAAACGTGTTTCTGCCGGGCTGATTCGATAACGATTGTGTCCTGCTTTTTCGCGCCGCCTTTGTGAAAAGTTATCGAAACTTCTTCTGCGCTCATAGTTTACGTATTTACGGCAAAGCGTTCGAGTTCAAACTCTTTGATGACGGCGTCGAAATAAATCGTGTCGTTCGGGCGCGTCGAAACGTTTGCCTGAAAATCGTCGCGACAATGCGGATTGCAGAAACCGACGACAAAACCTTTGTAAGCCGTCAGCGAATCGGCGGCGACGCGCTCGCCCGAACGCGGGCAATATTTATTGATCGGTTTTTCCATAATTATAAATTCCCGCGCCGGCGTTGTTCTTCTTCGATCGAGACGAACAACGCTTTAAAATTGCCTTTGCCGAAACCTTTGCAGCCTTTTCTTTGCAGAATTTCATAAAAAACCGTCGGACGGTCTTCGACCGGCTTGCTGAAAATCTGCAACAGATAGCCTTCGTCGTCGCTGTCAACCAGAATTCCGAGACGTTTCAAATCTTCGATATTCTCGTCAAAGCAATCGACGCGCTTCGGCAATTCGTCGTAATACGTGTCGGGAACGCGCAGAAATTCGACGCCGTTTGCCTGTAATTTTTCGACCGTTTGCAGAATGTCTTTGCACAAGAGCGCGACGTGCTGCGCGCCCGCCGAACGGTAAAAGTCGATGTATTCCTGAATCTGGCTTTTGCCGCCTTTGCCTTCCGCCGGCTCGTTTATCGGAAATTTGATGTTGTGCCCGCCGTCCGACATTACAATCGACATCAAAGCCGAATATTCGGTCGAAATATCTTTGTCGTCAAACGTGATGTAACGCTCGAAACCCATTACGTCGCGGTAAAAATCGCACCAGAAATTCATTTTTCCCAGCTCGACATTGCCGACGATGTGGTCGACCAGAACGATTCCGACGTCGTCGCCTTTTACTTCCTGCGCGACGAAACCGGGCAGAAAAATGCCGTTGTAATTGTGCCCGTTGTTCGCGGTATTGTAGGAAATAAACGAGTGAATCGTATCGCCGTAAGTGTGAATCGCGGCGCGGCGCACCGAGCCGTTTTCGTCCGCCGAATCGTGCGGCTCGACGAAGGCGCGCGCGCCGCGCGCGACGGCTTCGTGAAAAGCCTGGTCGGCGTCTTCGACCTGAAAAGCAATATCGCGCACGCCGTCGCCGTGCAGCTTTATATGCTCGGCGGCTTCGTGTTCGGGCGAAAGCGGCGTCGTCAAAACTAAATTGACGCGATTCTGCCGCATCACGTACGAAGTCGTTTCGCGGTTGCCCGTTTCCAAGCCCGAATAAGCCGCGCGCGAAAAACCGAACGCCTTGCGATAATAAAACTCGGCTTGCTTGGCGTTGCCGACGTAAAACTCGACGTGATGTATTTTCTTCAAACCTAAAGGATTTTTTTCTTCTGTCATAATTGCCTCTTTATAAATTCCGATTTTATATATTTTTCGATGCTAAATTTCAAACAGTCAATTCCGGCATATTTGTGTTTTCGCAATTTTCAATCAATGCTTTGCGCACGCCAGCGGCGTGAACGAAAATCTTCCTTTGATTATAATGTATCGCCGGTATTAGACGAATCTTATTTTCACCAATATTAAAACGCGGTCGCCCTCGAATTCAATTTCGTTTTTACCCGCTGATTATAAAAATTTTCGCGTTATGTCGGATACGCAACAGACAAATTGCAGCGTTTGCGTTCAGAATGAATTCGTTTTCCAAACACGAATTTGTTTCCCCGGACTCTTTTGTGTTGATATTGTATTTTCCGGCAGTTTACGGTAAATAATACAAGGCTTACCCGTTATAAAGACGAAAATTTGGAACTCTGACGCGCAAGCGATGTATGTCGAATACATTAAATTCACGTCATTTGATTCGGAACAGGCTGCTTTCTGTTTTGCCAGCCGAAGAAATTGACCTGCTCAAATCTAATTTGGAATTGATGTCACTCGCGCCCGGCGACGTTCTCTACCAGGCTGGCGACGCGATTCGCTACGTCTATTTTCCGAATACCGGAATGGTTTCGCTGCTTGCCGTAACCGAACAGGGACAAACCGTCGAGGTCGGCTATACCGGATATGAAGGAATGGTCGGTCTGCCGTGCATTCTCGGACAGCGCGAAATGGCGTATCAGGCGATGGTGCAGGTCGCCGCCGATTGTTTTCGCGTCGATGCGCGCGTAATCCACGCTTTATTTAAGAAAAACGGAACGTTTCACGACGTCGTCCTGCGTTACGTTTACGTCGTCATCAAACAGATTTCGCAAACGTGCGTCTGCAATCATTTTCACACGATTGAAGCGCGGCTTTGCCGCTGGCTGACGGTGATGTGCGAGCGCTCGAACAATAAGCAATTATCTCTGACGCAGGAATTTCTCTCGCATATGCTCGGCGTCCAGCGGACGAGCGTCGGAATGATTGCCAATTCGTTGCAAGCGAGCGGCATTATCCGCTATCGTCGCGGCAAAATCGAAATCGTCGATTTCGAACGCCTGAAACAATCCGCCTGCGAGTGTTACTTTATCGTCAAAGACGAATACGAAAAATTCTTGAACGACAAAAATTTTAGTAATATGTCGGGTAATCAGCAGACGCCGCCGCAAAATTTGTCGAAACTGTAACAGTTTCGCCCGGCAATCGGCTCAATCAATCAACAAAGGGAATCCTGTGCAAGAAGACTCTAACATCGGCACTTCACCAAAAAAAAGAATTCTGTGCGTCGAAGACGACAAAGACACGTGTGAGCTTTTAAGCATCTTATTTTCGGAATACGACGTCATTTTCGCCGGCAGCCTGCGCGAAGCCTTCTCTTTGCTGGAGAGCGAGCATTTCGATTTATACGTGCTGGACAATTGGCTGCCCGACGGCTCAGGCATCGAAGTCTGCCGGAAAATCCACGCGCTCAAGCCGGACGTGCCGATAATCTTCACCTCGGCGGTCGGTCAAAGATCCGAGATAAAAAAGGCTCTCGCCGCCGGCGCGCGAGAATATCTGGTCAAGCCTTACGAACCGGAAGAACTGCAAAAAATTGTCAAAGAACTGATACTCAATCACCAAAATTGAATTACTTTCCAAAACTTTCGATATACTTGCGCGTGACGTCTTTTAATTCGGCATACGACGGAATGACATACAAAACCGGTTGCATTTCCGAATAGTTGTACGACGTGTCGATGACTTGTTTTAAATCGAACGGGCGACGCTCGACCGCGCTGGTAAAAGCGTGTTCCAGCTCGCCGAAGCTCGACAGAAGACCCGCGCCGAAAGCCTTCGTTTCATTGCCTTCGCTAATCAAACCGAATTCGACCGTAAACCAGTAGAGTCGTCCGAGTTCTTCCAATTGCTCGTCGGTCGCAATCCGCGCGCCGTGACCGATAAACTGTGAAAAGTCCGCAAAATCGGGATTTGTAAAATTAGGAATATGTCCGATGGCTTCGTGGACGATGTCCGGTTCGGGCGTATATTCGGGGCGCGATGCGTGGCGGATGTACTGCGTGCAGAGCATCGTGCGATAGGAAAGCCAGCTCAGAAACCCGCGCGTTTCAACCAAGCCTTCAATCGGCGCGAGCCGGAAATTAGTCAGTTTTTTCAAACGACGATTCATTTCCGAAAGCTGCGGAATCTGCTGGTTGCTGATGCCTAATTTTTTCTTGGCTTCGAGATAAAAAGCGCAGGCGTGACGGGCTTGCAGCTCTTCGAGCCGGCTGGCGACGACGCGCCAGATGTCCTGCTCTTCTTCCGTGTATCGGACGTCCGTTATGACGCCGGTTTCACGAAATTGTTTGGAAAGCGAGGCGATGTAATCGCGGCGCGTGCGGTATTCCAGATCATTGGCGCCCGGATGGTCGATGTGAAGCTGGTTGATTTCCGCGAATTTCATATCGCGAAATTCGGGTAAATCTTCGTCTTTAACTTCAAAATTGGAAATTTTAAAAGCAGGTTCGGCGGCGGTTGAAACGGTTTCGGTCAGCATTCGGCTCGTCTCCTTTATCAAATTCAGATGCTCGAACAAAAAAGAAAGATATCTACGAATAAACAATTGTAATCGAAACCATTAATCAATTAAATAGCTAATCTGTGTTTTTCTTTAAAACCGGCTTTATATTTTAAGGAAAACTGTCGAATTTAGCTTATAAATTAAATACAAAATTTAGATGTGCAGAATCAGGTAAAAAGTAAAAAGGCAAAATTGAGAAATCGATTTCTCAATTTTGCCTTTTTACTTTT
>DASVRL010000154.1:0-19882 GCA_036388635.1 Pyrinomonadaceae bacterium | reverse complement strand
TGAGACTGGCAAAATTATTAAAAAAGCTGAGCGGTCTTTGTTTTTTGCTGATATGGATTCCGTTTGCCATAGTGATGATAAATGGACCGCTCAGATTAGCGTCGGGAGATGTCAAGGAAGAACAGCTGGTTGAATCTCTCCTTGCCGGTCCTTGGCTGTATGCATTAGGCGCGTTGTTTGCCGGAACATTTATTTTTTTTATCGCTTCGATGATAGTCGGCGGATTGGCGAACCAGCGAATTCTGGCGACCGGGCAGGACGCCGAAGCGAAAATACTTGATATCAAGGATACCGGAACTCGAACAAACGACAATCCGCAAATTGAATTTACTTTGGAAATACAACCGGCAAATTATCCGGCGTTTGTCGCGCAAGCTCTCCAAACCGTTTCGATAATCGAACTGCCGTCGTATCAGCGCGGGAAAAGCGTGTACGTCAAGTTTATTCCCGAAACAGAACAGGTGGCGATTGTTGGACCGAAAATTTAATTAGCCGATAGCATTATTTACTATAAGTTCAATACTCTCTTTTATGGCTGAATATCAAACATTCGAACACGACGTTCTGGTCATCGGCGCGGGCGGCGCCGGACTTCGCGCGGCGATTGAAGCGTCGGCGGCTGGCGTTTCGGTCGGTCTGGTCTGCAAATCGCTGCTCGGCAAAGCGCATACCGTGATGGCGGAAGGCGGAATGGCGGCGGCGATGGCGAACGTCGACGAGCGCGACAACTGGAAAGTCCATTTTTCCGACACGATGCGCGGCGGTCAATACGTCAACAACTGGCGCATGGCGGAACTTCACGCCAGGGAAGCGCCCGACCGCGTGCGCGAATTGGAAGCGTGGGGCGCGGTTTTCGATAGAACGAAGGACGGGCGCATTCTGCAAAGAAACTTCGGCGGGCACCGTTACCCGCGTCTGGCGCACGTCGGCGATCGAACCGGGCTGGAAATGATTCGCACCCTTCAAGACCACGGCGTTCATCAGGGCATCGAAGTTTATATGGAAGTCACGGTTATCGCGCTTTTAAAAGACGGCGAGCGCGTGGTCGGCGCGTTCGCCTACGAGCGCGAGCACGGACGCTTTCGGGTTTTCAAGGCGAAAGCCGTTATCCTGGCGACGGGCGGAATCGGGCGCGCGTATAAAATCACCAGCAACAGTTGGGAAGGCACGGGCGACGGGCATTCGCTCGCCTACGACGCGGGCGCGGAATTGATTGATATGGAATTTATTCAATTTCACCCGACCGGAATGGTTTATCCGCCGTCGGTTCGCGGCATTCTCGTCACCGAAGGCGTGCGCGGCGAGGGCGGGATTTTGAAAAACTCGGAAGGTCGCCGCTTTATGTTCGACGACATTCCCGACAACTACAAAGACCAGACCGCCGACACGCCCGAAGAAGGCTGGCGCTACACGCAGGGCGACAAAAACGCGCGCCGCCCGCCCGAGCTTTTGACGCGCGACCACGTTGCGCGCGCCATCGTCCGCGAAGTCAAAGCCGGGCGCGGAACGCCGAACGGCGGCGTTTATCTCGACATCGCCTGGATTAAAGAAAAAATTTCCAACGCGCCGGAACACATCAAGAAAAAGCTGCCGAGTATGTATCATCAATTCAAACAGCTGGCGGATTTGGATATTACGACGACGCCGATGGAAGTCGGACCGACGACGCATTATATAATGGGCGGCGTGCGCGTCGATGCCGACACGCAGATGTCCACCGTGCCGGGACTTTTCGCCGCCGGCGAATGCGCGGCGGGAATTAACGGCGCGAATCGCCTCGGCGGAAATTCTTTATCGGATTTGCTCGTTTTCGGCAAGCGCGCGGGCGAATACGCGGCGCAGTTTGCTCAGGAAAACGATTTCGGAACTATCAGCAACGAGCAGATTGAAAAAACCGTGCGCTGGTCGCTGGAAGCATTTGACCGCACGAACGGCGAAAATCCTTTTGCCATTCAGCACGGTTTGCAGGAAATGATGCAGGATTTGGTCGGCATCGTCAGAACCGAAGACGAAATGCAGCGCGCGCTGGTCGGCATCCAGGAGCTTCGAGGGCGGCGCGAAAAAATCAGCTTGACCGGCAACATCGATTTTAATCCGAGCTGGCACACGGCGCTGGATCTGCACAATTTGCTGAACGTTTCCGAAGCGATTACGCTGGCGGCGATTGAAAGAAAGGAAAGTCGCGGCGGGCAGTTTCGCGACGATTACCCGGCAAAAGACCCGGAATTTGCCAAATTCAATTTTACGGTTAAAAAAGGCGCCGACGGCACGATGCAAATCGCGCGCGTGCCGATCCCCGAAATGCCCGCGGAACTGAAACAGATTGTCGAGGAGATGGGCTAGTTTTGATGAACCGTTAATATTTGATGAACCGTTAATATTTGAAAATGAAAATCACATCTTTATTAAAAGATATTCCTATTTGGATTTACATTTTTTTCGGCGCGATCGGCGTCGGAGCGACAGTTTATCAAATGATGGTCGTAGTGCCGGAGTTTAACCGCGATATTCCGCAAGGAATGATAGCTTTCGCGCAAAGCCGCGTCGAACCGAGAGATTTCTGGACTTCACCTTTGTGGAACATCGGTTATTTAATGGCAATAATCGCATTAATCTTAAACTGGAAAACAAAAAGGAGAAAATGGCTGCTGTTGTCAATCGGATTTATGGTAGCGGCGACCGTTTTTACGATTGTTTATTTTATTCCCCGGTTGGCTGTTATGGGAATTCTTGACGACAATCCGTCCGCGGATTTAAATCTGTTGACTGAAACAATAAAGCAATGGACAACAAATGACGTATTGCGTTTTTGGATTTTTATCGTTCCGGCTTTCTTTTTTGCACTAAAAGCGGCAACTGTACCGTTACCGGAAAGGAACAACATCTCTTTGTAAATAAACGGCAATTTACCGGCTTCAAATTATCTTAAATATTTATGGCAAAAGCGACATTCAAAATCTGGCGCGGCAACCGCGAGAGCGGCGAGCTGAAATCATACGACACCGAAATCACCGAGGGAATGGTCGTGCTTGACGCCGTTCTGCAAATTCAGGGCGAGCAAGCCGGCGATTTGGCTTGCCGCTGGAACTGCAAGGCAGGAAAATGCGGCTCCTGCTCGGCGGAAATCAACGGGATGCCGAAACTGATGTGTATGACGCGGATGAACACTCTGCCGCTCGATAAACCGATTTCGGTCGAGCCGATGCGCGCGTTTCCTTTGAAAAAAGATTTGGTGACGGACGTTTCGTGGAATTACGAGGTCAAAAAGCGAATCAAAAAATTCAAGCCGCGCGCGCCCGACGCGCCCGACGGAACCTGGCGAATGCAGCAGGAAGACATCGACCGCGTGCAGGAATTTCGCAAATGCATCGAATGTTACCTGTGCCAGGACGTCTGCCACGTTTTGCGCGACCATCATAAACACGAGGAATTTATCGGTCCGCGCTTTCTGGTTTACGCGGCGGCGCTGGAGATGCACCCGCTCGATACGGAAAATCGTCTGGAAGAATTAAAAGACGAATTCGGTATCGGGTACTGCAATATCACCAAATGCTGCACCAAGGTTTGTCCCGAACACATCACGATAACCGACAACGCGATTATCCCGCTCAAAGAGCGCGTCGTGGACGAGTTTTACGACCCGATTAAAAAGCTGGTGCGGATTTTTCGACGCGCGCCGAAAAAAGATAACAAGTGATAGTTTTGAATTTTGAGTTTCGAATTTTTTGTGTTTGTGATGAAACGAATCATTTAAAATTCAAAACTTTTTGAAAGTTCAGGAGCGAATATGTTTGAGTTAAAACCTATCTCCAAAGACGCCGTCGAGGCGGCGCTCGAAAAGGCGAAACATTATCGCCTGCTCAACGAACCGGGCGCGGCGGAAAGCATCTGTCTCGACATCCTGCGCGTCGAGCCGGATAATCAGGAAGCGCTGGTGACGCTCGTGCTGGCGATGAGCGACCGCTTTGTCAGAGGTTACGCCATCGGCGACGCGCAGATTCAGGATTATTTATCGCAGATTAGCGACGATTACGAACGCGCGTATTACACCGGAATCATTTACGAGCGCCGCGCCAAAGCAAACTTGAGCAAAGGCTCGCTCGGCTCGGAATCGACGGCTTACGAATTTTTCCGGCAGGCGATGAACTGGTTCGAAAAAGCCGAAGCCATCCGCCCGCCGAAAAATGACGACGCCCTGCTGCGCTGGAACGGCTGCGCCCGAATCGTGATGCGAAATAAACTCGAACCGCGCGAGATGGACGCCGATTTTCTCGAATAAAAAAGGTGAAAAGGGAAACAGTGAAAAAGCAATGCGAGCAGTAATTCAACAAAACTTTTTCACATTTTCACCTTTTCACCTTTTTCATTTTCATCCGACATAAGGCGCCGTGCCGGCATCGACAATCTTCCAGACTTCGGATTCGGGAACGAAAAACGGCTTTTTAGTAATACAGATTTTCAAGGTTTCCTTCGCCTCGTCATAAGTCGCCCGCAGATGAACTCCGAAAAGTCCTTTAAATTCGACGTCGTCGCCGGCGGGAACAATCACGCCTTCGTTCGCCAAATCTTTTCGCAGATGAGCTAGCTCATCTCTGGTAATACCGCCGTAATGTTTGCAATCGGGCATAGAAAACTCCTCGGTGAATTTGTCTTTCGATTCGGATTTAAACAGGGAAACAGAAAAGGGCAACCGCCGCGCCGGGGTTGCCCTAAACCACTGAAATCAAAGTGGAGACGAGGGGGATCGAACCCCTGACCTCGTGAATGCCATTCACGCGCTCTCCCAGCTGAGCTACGTCCCCGTGTTTTCAAAACCGCGCGCCTATCCGGCGAAAAATTAATATACCAGCCGAGCCGCGAATACGCAACCGTTGAGCATTTGGTTTTATCTTGCTAGTCTGTAATTTCCCGTTATGTTAATTGCCGATTTCGATTACGAGCTGCCGGAAGAACTCATTGCGCAACAGCCGCTGGCGCTTCGCGAAAATTCGCGAATGCTGGTCGTTAGGCGCAACGAAAACGCTTTCGCCGACGATTCTTTCGTTAATTTCCCGGACTTTCTCAAAACGGGCGACGTGCTTGTTTTGAACAACACGAAAGTTTTTCCCGCGCGGCTTCTGGGCGAAAAGGAGACGAAAGCGAAAATCGAGCTTTTTCTGGTGCGCGAGCTTGAAAATCAAATCTGGGAAACGCTGGCGCGTCCGGCGCGGCGTTTAAAAACCGGCACGAAAATTTTCTTTGGCGAGAAGCTCAAGGCTGAAGTGCTGGAAAAAACCGGGGACGGTCACTGTATCGTCAAATTCGAATCCGAAGGCGATTTTGACGAGGCTCTGGAAGAAATCGGACAGACGCCGCTGCCGCCTTATATCAAACGCGAAGACGGCAATTTTGACGAAGACCGCGAGCGTTATCAAACCGTTTTTGCCAAACAGCGCGGAGCCATCGCCGCGCCGACCGCCGGACTTCATTTCACGCCCGAAGTGCTCGAAAAAATCGAGAATTCGGGCGTCCGCATCGTCGAAATTACCCTGCACGTCGGTTATGGAACATTCGAGCCGGTTCGCGTCAGCGATTTGGCGCAGCACAAAGTTATGGCTGAACGATATGAAATTTCGGCGGCGGCGGCGCGGATTTTAAATGAAGCGAAAGCGAGCGGGCAAAGAATTATCGCCATCGGAACAACGACGACACGCGCGCTCGAATCGAGCGCCCAGGCGGGCGAAAAAATTCAAAGCGGAAAGCGTCTGGCTGATTTGACGATTACGCCGGGTTATAAATTTAAAGTGATTGACGGGCTTTTGACAAATTTTCACCTGCCGCAATCTTCCTTGCTGGTTTTGGTTTCAACTTTCGCCGGTTATGAACTTATAATGAAAGCATACGGTCACGCCGTCGCTTCGCGTTATCGCTTTTACAGCTACGGCGATTGTATGCTGATTCTTTGAGTCGCGGAAAGTTGCCGGTAGTTACAGATAATTGCAGAGTTAACTGTACAATTGCCCGTAACTTTCCGCGACTCCGTGAACTTAATTTTATGGCAGTTTTAGAAAGAATTCGTAAGCTTTTCGTGCCGTTTGAGGCGCAGGAAGATTTTGAAATCGTCGTTCCCGCGCCGCCGACCGATTACGAAATTCACGTGCTGACCGCCAATCGGCTCGACGAAATCTGCCGTCTCAACCGACGCTGTTTTAAAAAAGGCGAAAATTACAACAAACAAACGCTGACCTACCTTCTTTCCGAAACGAATACTTTGAGCTACTGTATGACGGCGGCGAATAATGAGATGGTCGCCTTCATTTTTGCGACCGGCAACGTCGATGGAACGGGACACATCACGACCATCGGGGTCGCGCCCGAACATCGCCGCCGCGGGCTGGCGCAAGAACTTCTGGTTCACGCCGAAGTTGCGATGAAGCGACGTCAAATCAGCGTGATTCGCCTCGAAGTCCGCGTCAGCAACGTCGCCGCGCAGAGCCTTTACCGGCGATTCGGCTACGCCACCGTGCAAAGACTGGAAAATTATTACAACAACGGCGAGGACGGATTTTTAATGGTGAAATCACTGTTTTAAATTTATGCCGTTCACGCTTCCGAAAATTTACCCGATTACCGACGCTTTGCTCAGCCGTCTTTCTCACGCCGAACAATTTCTTCGACTTGCCGAAGGCGGCGCGCGCGTGATTCAATTGCGCGATAAAAACGCTTCGCCGCGCGAGTTTTACGAAGCAGCGCGGGAAGTTTTGGCTCTCGCTGAAGAAAGAAACATAAAAGTTATTATCAACGACCGCGCCGACATCGCTTTTGCTTTGAAAGCCGGCGGCGTTCATCTCGGACAGGACGATTTGCCGCCGCAGGCAGCCCGCAAATTGCTGGGAAAAAACGCCGTCATCGGATTTTCCACGCACAGCGTCGAGCAGGCAATCGAAGCCATTAAATTTCCGGTTGATTACATCGCCATCGGACCTGTTTTTACGACGAAAACAAAACAAAACCCTGAAAAGACGGTCGGGCTGGAAGGCGTCCGGTGCGTGCGGAAAGCGGTCGGAGATTTTCCGCTCGTCGCCATCGGCGGTATTACGCTGGAAAATGCCGGAGATGTTTTCAGCGCGGGCGCGGATTCGGTCGCGATTATCGGCGACCTGCTCGGCGAGCCGGACAGAATCGCCGAAAAAACGAACCGCTATCTGCAACTGTAAAAAAATGTTTAGCAAAATTAAAAATAGCTTGCTTTTCGTCCGGCGAATAAGTAAAAATAGAAGTAGCCCGGCGGTTAGTCTAATTTAACCGCGATTTCAAAACTTCAAAGCTTGCCTGAATCCTCTGCCACGATTTGTCCAAGGAGTAATTTCCAAAAATGAGTTTGCTGGATATAGCACCGATTATTGAGCAGATGCTGCTCATTTCCGATAATGTCAGCGATTTAAATTTCAGTGTCGGACAAAAGCCGCAGGTGGAAATCAGCGGAACCCTTTATTCGGCTTCGCCGCTCGGTTTGTCAAAACTGACGCCTTTTCAAACCGAGATGATTGCGATGGCTATCCTGCGCGATAGCCCGGAAGCCGCCGCGCAGCTGGCGCAGAGCGGCACGGCGGATTTAAGCTGGAGCCTGCCGTCGCGCTGCCGTTTCCGCGTCAATATTTTTCAGCAGCGCAATTCGTATTCGATTGTGATGCGCGTGATTCCGCACGACATCCCGACTTTTCAGACGCTCAGCGTGCCGCAGCAGCTCGAGGACATCTGCGGCATTCGCAACGGTCTGGTGCTGGTCACAGGTCCGACCGGCTCGGGAAAAAGCTCGACGCTCGCGGCAGTTATCGACCGCATCAACGAAACGAAAAGTTATCACATCGTAACGATTGAAGACCCGATTGAGTTTCTTCACAACCACAAAAAATCGACGATAAACCAGCGCGAAGTCGGCGCGGATACGAAGGATTTCGCGTCCGCCCTGCGCGCCGCCTTGCGCCAGGCGCCGAAAGTCATTCTGGTCGGCGAGATGCGCGACCTCGAAACGGCGGAAATCGCGCTCGAAGCCGCCGAAACCGGACACCTCGTTTTATCCACGCTGCACACGATTGACGCGGCGAAAACGGTTGACCGCATCATCGGTCTGTATCCGAAAAACGAAGAAAAAATCATTCGTATGCGGCTCGCGCAAACGTTTCGATATATTATCTCGCAGCGCCTTATTCCGAAGGCGACCGGCAAAGGTCGCGTGGCGGCGGTCGAGATTTTAAAATCGAATCCGCGCACGCGCGAATATATCGAAAGAGGCGAAAGCGACGGCAAGACTCTGCTTGACGCGATGCGCGACGGCGAAATCGACGGAATGCAGGATTTCGATACGGTGATTCGACGGATGATCGAGCAGGAAATGATTACGCTCGAAGACGGGCTTTCGTTTGCGACCAATCAAAACAATCTGTTGCTGCAATTGAAAGGACTTTCTTCAACCGAGGATTACGCCAATGCGCCAATGCCGAAAACCAATGGAGCGGCTTTACCGATTCCGCCGCCCGCGCCGAAAAAGTCGGTGCTCGATATGATTGAGTAATATAATTTTCAATTTTGAAAATGGTCTGTCGGTCTCCGGTCTTCGATTTTTTTTGCTCGGCATCGAATATATTTTAACCAAGACCGAAGACCGAAGACCAAAGACTGAAGACCGGCAGACAAAATTATGATAATACGCTGCGATAATTGTTCGGTTTCTCTGCAACTCGACGAATCGAAAACGCCGAACGGGAATTTCACCGTGCGCTGCCCGCGCTGTCAAAATTTGATTCGCGTCGGCGGCGGAAAAGGCGCTTCGACCATTAACCAGTTGAAGGAAAACACGCCCGCGCCGGCAATGCCCGACGGCGCGCAGGGGTTTAAGACCAAAGAATCCGGGTTTGAGATAAATCACGCTTTGCGCTCGCTGCTTTCCGCCTTGCAGATGGAAAACAAAGTTTTGGATTCGGACGACACGTCGGACGAAAAACCGCGCCGCGTTCTGCTTTGTCTCGGGCAGAACCGCGACCGCGTCGCCAAAATGATGGCTGAAGCGGGCTATAAAGTTTATCTGGCGCAGACGCCCGCGCAAGCCAACGAGCGGATGCGCGAAGGCAAAACGGAAATCCTGATATTCTCGCCCGATTTTGCGGCGGAATTCGGCGGAGCGACGATTTTGCAGCAGAAAATGAACTCGATGTATTCGTCCGAACGCCGCCGACTGTATCTGGTTTCGCTCGAAGAAGCCGGCACGACGCTCAACGCACACGAAGCCTTTCTGCGAAATTTGAATTTAATCGTCAACACCAGCGACATCGAACAATTGCCTTTGATTCTCAACCGCGCCCTGCGTGATTTCAACGATTTGTATTTTTATTTAAATAAAGCGACCGGCGAAGCCGCAATCTAAAAAAACCGGTAAACGGTAAGTTGCAAGTTCGTATGTTTGAAATTACAACTTACCGTTTGCCGGTTTAAATATATCGACCGCGTCCGCCGAGCTGGTAATGTCCGGTTAAAAACGGATTCGTGCGCTTTTCGTGTCCGACGGTCGTTTCCGCTCCGTGACCGGAATAAACCGTCACGTCGTCGCCGAGCGTGAGAATTTTGTTCGTAATCGAATCCATTAATTGTTCAAAGCTTCCGCCGGGCAAATCCGTGCGCCCGATCGAGCCGGCAAACAGACAATCGCCGACAAAAACTTTTCTTTCGCTTTCTTCAAACAAAACGACGTGACCGCGCGTGTGCCCCGGACAATGCAGAATTTTAAAACGCAGCTTGCCGACCTGGTAAATCTCGCCGTCCTGCCAGTTGCGTGTAATCTGCGGCGGATTTTCGTATTCGAAACCGAGATTTGCCCACGCTAGCCGCGGAATGCCGAGCGCCGCCGGCTGTTCGGGCAGAAGGTAATATAAATCTTCGTCGTCCTTGTGCAAAAGAATTTCCACATGTGGAAAACTTTTGTGCAAATCGGTCGTGCCGCCGATGTGGTCGAGATGCGCGTGCGTCAGCGTGATGGCTTGCAGCTGCAAATCGTTTTCGTTTAAATATCCGGCGATTATGTCGGTATCCGCGCCGGGGTCGATGCAAATTGCGCGGCGAGTTTCCGCGCACGCCAGAACGCGCGTGTTTTGTTGAAATGCAGTGGTGACAAAGGTTTCGATAATCATTTTATTTTGACGGTGCAAATTTATTCAGATAATTTTACTAAATATTTTTCCGCTTCGAAATCTTCGGTTTTTCTATCGCGTAAAATAAATAAAATCGCCTGTCGGTAAGTTTCCGCCGTCGGTTTGCCGTTGAAACACGGCGTTTCGATTTCGGAAAGACTCAGATAACTGACCAGAACGCTTAAAAGCATCCAAAAAAGCGTCTCTTCGCTCGTTCCAAGCGGATTATGGCGGCAGATGCTTGCGCGGTCTTCATAAATTCCGGCGCAGATTCCGGCAAATTCCTTTTCGCTGATTTTCGTCATATCTCAGAGTAAAAGTTTAATAACCTGAGCGCAATTCATTCAAACTGACTGAATCGTTTTCAAACACTGAATTTAAAATGACGATGCGATGTATGTAAAGCGAACACGACATTTATACTAAAAACTTATCTAAAATCACTTTATTTCTGAAATATTTGAACTTATCGACTTTTTTACTTTCAGCCTGGTTTTGGCACGTCGCTTGCTAAAGTATACGTCACGGAAGGCATTAAAAGGACGCTCGGATGAGTTAGGCGGCGGGGCAAAAGGCTTGGGCAGGGCTTTTTGCCGGAGTTGCGAAGGGGGAATTACGCGAATGCAGATGATTTCATTGGAAAATGTACTTCAGGATGTTAAAAACAGGGTTGACCAATCGGTCTTTGGTGAGAAAGTCGGAGTTTTTGGTAAATTATTCGGATGCTGGCACGAAGATTTAAGTCGTCCTTTCGTGCAGAACAGCACAGCTTACAGAACTTGTCTTCATTGCGGCGCGAGAAAACAGTTCAATACGGAAACGTTGCAGACATACGGCTCGTTTTATTATCCGCCGATTGTTAAAAAAATGTGCTGAGCGCACACGATTTTTTGAAAGAATTTGGGAAAAGCTGATTATTTTGTTTTATAACACAGGCTCAGGTTTTGATTATTTGCTCCTTTAATTATATCCCGAACCCGTGTTTCTCAAATTTCCTTTCATTGTAGCCGAAACCGAAGTCCTGAAAAGGGCTTCGGTTTTTTCTTTAAATCATTTCCTCGTACATCAAATAATGAGACTGCTGCATTCCTGATTTTTCATAAACCTTTTGCGCCTTCGCATTTTCCTTTTCGACATAAAGCCGAAAGCCGCAGACGTTTTTCGCTTCGGCAGCCTTTTGCTTGACGAATTCGTAAAGCTCGCGGTAAATTTTGCGCCCGCGAAAATCCGGCAGAATGTAAACGCTCTGAATCCACCAGAACCAGGAGTTGCGCCAGTCGCTCCATTCAAACGTGACCATCAAGCCGCCAACAATTTTACCGTCGCTTTCGGCGACGACATAAAAACCTTTGTCCGCGGCGTCGAAAACCGCTTCGACGCCGCCCTTTAAAATCGTTTTATCTAAAATTTTTCCTTCCGTTTCCTGCGCCATCGCCTGGTTGAATTCGACCATTGCCGCCGCGTCCCGCTTGTTTGCCAGACGAATTAAAATTTTATTATTCATAAATCCTGCCTTGACGTTTCCATTTGAGCCAACTACTCTGAAATGTTTGTGATTTTTACCAAAAGGAATCATATCAATAATAGATGAAACTTCGCATTCTTTATCACGGAAACTGCTTTGACGGCGTTTCTTCCGCCGCGTTTTTTACCAAATTTTACCGCTCTAAAATCAACGAAAATACGGAAATCGAATATCAGCCGATGGCGCATCGCGCCGGAAATCTTTTCGACCGCGAATCGCTCTCGGACGACGGCGAAAACGCGATTGTCGATTTTAAATATTCGCCCGACGAGCGTGTGACGTGGTGGTTCGACCATCATCAATCGGCTTTTCTGACCGAAGCGGACGAGCGGCATTTTCAGACAGACACGAGCGGAAAAAAATTTCTCGACACCGAGAGCAAATCCTGCTGCGAATTTATCGCGCGGATTGCCAAAGAAAAATTCACTTTTGAAGATGAATCGCTCAATGAAATGGTCGAATGGGCGCACATTATCGACGGGGCGCTGTATGAATCGCCGGCGCAGTGCGTCGAGCTTCGCTCGGCGGCTCTGAAACTGATGCAGGTCATCGAAGGCGAAAAAGATGTAAAGTTTGTCGAAAAAATTATTCGCGATTTGACCGAAAAAACGCTCGACGAAGTAGTCGAAAGCGCCGAAGTTCAGGCGAAACTGAAACCGATTCTCCAGCAACACTGGCAGACGGTCGAGCTTATCAAGCGAAAATCGAAATACGCGCGCGGCGTGGTCAGCTTCGACCTTGTCGAAGACGGAACCGAAGGCTACAACAAATTTATTCCTTATTATTTCTACCCGCAGACGACCTATAACGTCGCCGTCACGCGCAGTCATTTCCGCACGAAAATCTCGGTCGGCTCGAATCCCTGGTCGCCGCGCCCGCGCCTGCACAATATCGCCAAAATCTGCGAACGCTACGGCGGCGGCGGTCACGCGGTCGTCGGCGCGGTTTCGTTGCCGCCGGAAGACGTCGAATTAGGCAGAAAATATATGAGCGAGATTATCGAAGAATTGCAGTTTGAAACCGATTAGCGAAACGCGTGAACGCGCGGCGCGGAGCGATGATGTTGAATTATTTACTCCGCGCTCACGCGTTTTAATTTAATGGACACGATTGACTGGAAAATTTTAAAGGAAATGCAACGGAACGCGCGCGTCAGTTATGCCGAACTCGGTCGGCGCGTCGGTTTGACGACACCCGCCGTTATCGAAAGAGTCAGAAAACTCGAAGACGCCGGAATCATTACGGGTTATCGCGCCGAAATCGACGCGGCGAAAGTCGGCTTGCCGATAACGGCATTCATCCGGATGAGCATTACGGGCGTCGATTACAGCCACATTATCGAAGTCGCCGAAAACGCGCCCGAAGTTCTGGAATGTCATCGCGGCACGGGCGGCGATTCGTTTATTATGAAAGTCGCCGTTTCCAGCGTCGGACACCTGCAAAATCTGATTGACCAGCTGACGCCCTACGGCATCACGACGACTTCGATTGTGCTTTCCTCGCCGGTCAAAAAACGCGTGATTGAGAAGAAGGATTAGCCGCGAAAGGAAAAAAGCAAAAAGGCAAAAGTAAAAAGTAAAAAACTCTTCGCCTTTTACTTTTTATTTGGTATTTCTCCGGCTGAGATAAAAATGCCAGAGCAGACGCGCGGCAGCGGCGCGGAGCGGTTTCCATTTTTCCGCAATTTGCTGAAATTCGTCGGAACTCGGCGCGCGTTCGAGATTTCTTAGTTTCTTCCACGCAACGTGCAGCGCCAAATCGCCTTTCGGCATCACGTCGGCGCGCAAGCCAGCCATCAAAAGATAAATATCCGCAGTCCAGTCGCCGATGCCTTTTATCTTTTTCAGTTCGTGTTTTGCTTCAGCGTCCGTCAAATTTTCGAGCGCTTTCAAATCCAGATTTCCTTCCAGAATCGCTCTTGCCAGCTCGCGCGCGTAAAGCGTTTTCTGGCGGCTGAAATACGCCGCTCTCATTTCTTCGTCGGACAAATTTAAAACGGCTTCGGGCGTGATTTCTCCGAGTTTTTCTTTTAATTTATTAAACGCCGCGAGCGCCGAGGCGAGCGAAACCTGCTGTTCCAGAATGATATGAACGAGCGTCGCAAAACCCGGCGGGCGCTGCCAGAGCGGCGGCGCGCCGTAATTTCGGAAAATAAAAGCTAAATCGGAATCGGTTTCGGCTAAATTTTGACAGGCGGCGAGCAGTTTTTTTTCGTCGAGAGTTTCAGTCATAAAATGGCGGCGAAAAATTTTCCGCTTTCCGCTAAGATTATCATATACTTTGAAACGATTTATGAAACTAATCTTTTCGCTGCTCTGGTTATTGTCGGTTTTCGGCGTGAATTGCGCTGCGCAAAGCGCCTGCGACGCGCAATTGAGAAACGCTGCTCCAATGCTGTTAAATCTGAAACTCGGAATGTCGCCCGCCCAGGCGCAGAGCGTTTTCGGCAGAGATTTGAAAATCAAAAATAAAAGAAAAGGCGAATACACCTTTTTCCAGAACTTTATCGAAAGAAAAGCGCCGCATTCTTTAGCGAATATTCGCGCGCTTTATTTAAGATTTTTCGACGGCAGACTCTACCAAATCGAGATTTTTTATGAGGAAAAAAGTCAATGGCAGACGCTTGAAGCTTTTACCGCTATGCTTTCGTCGCAATGGAATTTTCCCGCCAATTTATGGATTACCGAGAAAAGCAAAGCCCGTGTTGACTGCGGCGAATTCACGCTCGTCGCCGACAATGTTTTGAATCCGCGAATCGAGATAACAAACGAATCAGACCGCGCCCAGGCGGAAGACCGGAGAAAAGGAAAAAACGATTAAATCAATCCGTCAAATTTTTATGTAAATCTCAAGCGTCTGTCTGTCTGCGCAGATTGGCTAAACTGAAGTTTTACGGGGCAAAAAAGTAAAAGGCAAGTAAATCTTGCCTTTTAAACAGAGAAATTACACCTGGAATCTTTCTTACGACAGCTTGACCATTTTGGCGACGGACGGGACACCGCTGCCATCAATAATAAACATCATATAATATCCGGGCGGCGCTATATTCGCGTCAGACGGCGCAGTTGCCTGAAAGCCGTTTCTTTTAACCGCGAACGAAAGCGGGATGCGGCGTTGTTCAAAGTTGACCGAGTGCGTGACGGAAGACGGGCGAATCAACACGACTTGCCGGATATTTTTCGGGTTTTCGGTGGAAATATCGAAATTTTGCCGGTAAGAGATTTCAGACGGAGCGGCGTTTATCGAAGGGCGCGGCGCCAGTTGACCGCTTCCATCCTGTTTGAAAAGATACGGCGGCGAGAATATTTCGATATTTTTTTCCAAATAGCCGACGTCGTAGCAGTCACCGCAGATTCCGCCGCCGCCGACCATAACTCTGGCGTCCGGTAAAAGCAGCGCCATAGAATGATACTGTCTGGTTTTTTGCATTGAAGCGAGATTTGTCCAGTTGCCGGTTGCCGGATTCCACAGCTCCGCCGTGTAAACGCCGGCGGTTAAACTGATCAAACTCGTCCCGTCCGAGTTTCCGCCGGTCGCTAAAACGGTTCCGTTAGGGAGAACCGTTAAATTATGCTGCCGGCGACCGGCATTCAAATCGCCCGCCCGGGTGACTTGCGGACGGCGGGATTTAAAGTCGATAACAACGGTGTTTTTAACTGAATTCGAACCGCCCGCCGCCAGAACTTTGCCGGTGTCATACATCGCATACGAGCCGTAGCTTCGGTAAATGCCTTCGCGCCCTCCCAGATTTTGCCAGGCTCCGCTGCCGTTCGTATTCAGGTATCTCAAATTATCGTCAGGACCGAAATAAAAAGCGTTTCCATTCGGCGCGGCTTGAATCCAGGGATAAAGCGGCATTTCCAGAACGGCAGTCGTCAAAGAACGTAAACCGCCAGCCTGATTGTAAACTTCAGAGGTGAACGGTCCGCCGGAGGTAATCAACATCTCGCCGTTTGCCAGCGCTGTTACCGATGGATACCAACGCCCGCCTTCGTTCATTCGACCGAGAAGCGTCCACGAATTATTTGTTGAATTAAAGGTGTGCAGCTTGTCTAAACCCGACAGGCTGCTGTTCAGATTGCCGCCGGCGATAAACTGTCGTCCGTCGGGAAGCGCGGCGTGCCCGGCACAAAAAAGATTAAATCCGGTGTTCACGTCGCTGCGCGTGGCGACGCCGGTGGTCGGGTCCCAGATGATTGCGCGCGTGGTGTTGTGAGTCTCATACTGCTCGCTCGGTAAATCGCCGACCGAATCCCAAATCAAAATTTTTCTATCGGGCAAAACGGCTGCGTGAATAGCAACTACCGGAAGATTAAATACCGGCGACCACTGTCCCAGAAGATGAGCGTCGACAGCCGATTCCATACGTAGACTGCGCTGGTAAGCGGCGGCGGCGGCGGCATAATTAAAACTGTTAAAGTCTTTTTGAAGCTGTTTGTTAAGCTTATTAAATCCGTTGAATTCGAAATCGGTTTTGCGATGAGCCTCGATGCTCTCCGCTTTATTGGAAGTATTGTGCGCCTGCAAACTGCTGATAGACGAAACCGTAATAATAAGCGCCAGGCTAAGACACCAAGCTCTCTGTGCCCAAAGTTTAAACATGGGGAACTCCTCCTTTTGATTGTGGCTGGTAAGTCAATAGTCTCAATCAGGCTGGATTTTTAGAAAATACAGGTATTTGTTATCAACTTTTTGGTAACTGACGCTTCAGGGCTTTTTTAGATTCGGAAAAATTGCTCGCAAAGACAGGCTGAGAAAAGGTAGGATTTTTAAATTGCATTGCTGAATTGAACCAAACGCATTTATGTCAAATTCAATCAAATCACGGTCGAGCAAAATGTAAAATACGTGTCCGGCGCTTCTTGTTTTTAACAGAGAGAGACATCGGCTCGGCGCGGATAAATGCCGGGATCCGCGCCTGTTATTAACTGATAAAACAACGCTTGCTACGGTCGAGGCAAAACGGAAGAAAGACTAAACTTCGGCATAAATATACCTGACTCATCCGAGAGCGCTTCTAATCAGTATATTTTTTGAAAAATGCAAAAATATCTTCGACTATATCTTTCGTTATGACGTGTTTGGCGTTCGGGTAAAGTCTGAATTCGGCATTCAGCTTACTATCCTGATAAAGTTTTTTCGAATCGTCCCAACGCTCGACCGGCGTTTTGCCGAAAAGCGCGAAGATTAAATCTTCGTCTTCTTTTTCGTAACTGTCTCTGAAGATAACCGAATCATTATCGTCCTCGCCGCCCAGAAATAAAAACAGCGGAACTTTTCGCAGATTTTTCAAGTCGAGTTCGGCGCCCGAAATTGATTTAAAGTCGCTCGTCCCAATCGGATAGCGCAGGGCTTTTTCCTTAAAGACGGCGACCGGCGCCATCGCCCAACCGCCCGGCGAACCGATGACGGCGGCTTTAACCCGCTTCGGATGCAGAAACGTAAAACGATTGACGAACATAGCCGAAGCCGACCATCCGAGCATAATAACGCGTTTATCGAATTTCAGTTTTTCCCCGGCGAGCTTCGCCCGCGCGTCGTCAATCATTGCGCCGAGTTGTAAATCAAAACGCGCGAATTCTTTTTTGCCGGTCGTCATCGCGTCGCGGTCGAGAGCGTGCGTGTAAATCTTCCAATCGGTTTGGGGACGCGGAAAAACCGGCATTAAAAGGGCGACGCCGAGCCGGGCGGCGATTTCACTGTTATTCCTGATTTTCCGCTTGACATCCGCTTCGTGAACGCTGAAATCGTCGCTGGTTTTGCCCGCGTTGTTCGGAATGACGAGAATCGTGCGCGTCTTCTTCGCGTCTTTGGCTTGCTCGCGCAGCGCCTTCGGCACGTACAGATAATACGGATAAGCAAAACCTCTGGCGGGCTGCGCTTCGATTTTGACGGTTTCGGATGAAACATCGCCCACACTCTGCGCCGGACAAATGCCGAACGCCGACAGAACAAACAATAAAAAATAAAACACATTTTTCATTACAAATTTTACGCTCCAATTCTAGAAGTTACTGTCTTTTTTCAATAATCTCAAAAGTTTTATGCGTTCTTTCTCAAAAGAAATCAATTCGAAAGTCTCTTAATTTCCTCGACCGCGCCTGGATTTTCCAGAGCCGATAAATCGCCCGCGTCTTCGCCCAGATATGCCGCGCGAATCACGCGGCGCATTACTTTGGCGTTGCGCGTTTTCGGCAGAGCCGAGACGAAATGAATCCGCGAAGGCGCCAGCGGTTTGCCCATATCTTTTGCCACGACCGATTTTAATTCCGCTTCGAGATTTTCCGTCGCTTTTGTTTTTAAAACGCAGAACGCGACCATTGCCGTGCCTTTCATTTCGTCCGGAACGCCGATGACGGCGGCTTCGGCGACTCTACTATCGCCGACCAGAAGGCTTTCGACCTCGGCTGGTCCGACGCGTTTGCCGGCGACCTTCAGCGTGTCGTCCGAGCGTCCGAGAATAAACCAGTGCCCGTCCGCATCTTTCATCGCCCAATCGCCGTGAACCCAGATGTCCGGAAAACGATTCCAGTAGGTTTCCAGATAACGCTCGCGTTCGTGCCAGAAGCCGCGCGCCATTCCAATCCAGGGCTTCTTTATAGCCAGCTCGCCGACCTGATTGGCGCCGACCGATTCGCCCGATTCATCCAGAATATCAGCCGCAATGCCGGGACACGGCGCCGGAAACGAGCAGGGTTTTATCGGAAGAAGCGGATTTCCCATCAAAATTCCGCCCGAAATTTCCGTGCCGCCCGAATAATTGATAATCGGAATGCGCGAATCGCCGACTTTCTCGAAAAGCCACCACCACGGCGCGGGATTCCACGGCTCGCCCGTCGAAGCGAAAGCGCGCAAAGCGGAAAGGTCGTGTTTTTTCGGCAATTCGTCGCCGTGCGCGGCGAGCGCGCGAACTAATGTCGGAGAAATTCCCAAAATCTCGACTTTGTGTTTCGCGCAAAATTCCCACATTCGGTCGGGCGCGGGAAAATCGGGCGCGCCGTCGTAGATGACGATGGTCGCGCCTCGAATCAAAGCGCCGTAAATCAGCCACGGTCCCATCATCCAGCCGATGTCGGTTAGCCACGAGATGCGCGTGCCGCGCCCGACGTCCGTGCCGAAAGCCATATCCTGCGCCGCTTTTATCGGAAAGCTGCAATGCGTGTGCGCGATGCCTTTCGGTTTTCCGGTCGTGCCGGAAGTGTAAAGAATAATCAAAGGGTCTTCGGCGGCGGTCGGTTCCAGATGATTTAGTTTAGCGAGATGCTCTTTTCCTTTATTTATCAAATTTTTCCAGAGCGAGTAAACCAAGCGTAAATTCGATTCGGCATATTTTGTATTTTCCGAAACGCTTAAATCTTCTTTTGATTTGAGTTCTTTATTCCGTTTTTCAATTTCTTCTCCTAATCTTCTTTTTTGATATTCTTCCTCAAAATCGCCTTTTGATTCTTCGATAATGAAAACTTTTTCAATTGACTGGCATTTAGAAACCGCGCTAATTGCTGTTTGCAAAGCAGGAATCGCTTTCCCGCGCCGGAAAAAACCGTCGCAAGTGAAAAGTGCTTTTGCGCCGACGGCATTTAATCTCGAAGCGATTGCTTCCACGCCGTAACCGGAAAAAACAGGAACGGCAATTGCGCCGATTCGGTTAATTGCAAGTAGCGCAATAACGGTTTCAATTATCATCGGTAAATGAATCCCGACTGCATCGCCTTTGCTTAAACCGTCGGCGCGTAAGCCCGCCGCGCAAAGTTCAACCTGCTCGAGTAGTTCGGCATAAGTAGCTTGCCTGACTTCTTTATCTTCGCCTTCCCAGATTATCGCGGGCTGATTTTCGATTTCCGTCCCGATCCAGCGGTCAACGCACATTTCCGTAATATTCAAACCCGCGCCCGCGCACCAATCGGGAAACTCGACGCCGCCGGACAAATTGAGCAACTGTTCATACGGCGGATTAAATTTTATGTCCAGAAAATGCAAAACTTCCGTCGTGAATTTTTCGACTTCCGTTATCGAAAATTGATAAAGCTCGTCAAACGAGGCGGCGCCGACTTGTTTCATAAAGCGCGTTAGTTGAGCGCGTTCGATAACTTCTTCGGAAGGCGTCCAGGCAACCGGCTGATTTTCCAAAAGGTTGATGTCGTTCATATTTAAAAATAAAAGTATTGAAATGATTTGTCCGAATTGTTTATCATAA